>NZ_JBEZHK010000010.1:0-256951 GCF_040650555.1 Streptomyces sp. NPDC048664
TTGGGAACGACGCGACGACATCCACGAAGGCTTCCTCGGCCTCGCCAGCTGTCTGATCACCTACCGACACGTTCAGCGTCTTTGTTAGGACCTTTAAGTCCACACGTCTGCCGGTAGCTCGTGCTCCAACTTCCAGGTAATCGCCATGGGCTTGCTGCCCGTGTGCGTCTCAAAGGTGGCTGGACCTAGAAGCATCCAAGGCTCGGACCTGCCGATACTGTTCCGCTTGTATCGGCGCAAGAAGAGCAGGACGTTGCTTCCGCGCTCCTTGTGATTCTGGTAACGCAGACCCGTTGGAGAGTTCTCTGGGGTTGTGCTTTGCGACTCCCAGTGGAACTGGGTCGGGCTGAGGGCATAGTCCTTGTATCGGATCGTGGGAGAGAAGTCCCGCTCGTCCTTCTCTAGAGTGATGAGAAGGGCATCAGTCTTCATGTCCTCGACCCAACACACGCCCTGGCCAAAGTCTCTAGGCATCTGCCCGCCCAGTCGTGCCACGCCCAAGGCGGCGAGGATCTCAGAGCGATTGTATGCACTGTGTACCTTCAGCGGAATGTGGCGATGTGCCCCTTCGAGAGGGAGGGGGAAGTGGTCGGCTTCTTCCAGGGCGTGAGTCAGAACCTGTCGGAGCTCGTCACGGAAGATCTTCTCTGGCCTGAGCGACTCGAGACCATTCTGATAGCTGTCAAACCCCCCTGCCTTGTCCCACAGGTTGAAGAAAAGCATGCGGGCGTATGCCTGGTCCAAGGCGGAGAGGGAGTCGTAGGTGGGAGCGTTGCCGGCGAGTAGCCTCAAATAGGCTTGGGCTCGTTGCGGATCGTCCACGTGCAGGAAGGCGTGGACACGCCGCAGGAGTTGCTCTTCGTTAGGCGAGGTGATTTCCGTGATGAGTCCAGCCCTGCGCAGTATCTTCGTCCATGAGTGAGAGCTTTTGTAGATCTCCTTGATCTCCCGGCGGCTCTCACGGAGATAATCTGCCAGTGTCGGCGTGCTGTACTCCCTGACTTCTTTCGCTAGCGTGTTGATGGTGGCTCGCAGTTGCGTGCGAATGTTGTCTAGGACCAGGTCCTTGGACTTCCCTTCCAAGATGATCTGGCAGCCCGACGGTAGTTGCGGAAAGTCATTTTCGATGCTGTCGACCAGGCGGTTTCTGGAGAGGTTGGTGAGAGCTCGGAACTGCTCTTCGAAACGAAACTCCGCGCGATGCTGGCCGATAAAGTCAAGCACCGTCAGGACCGGCTTGTTTGGCGTGCGGCGCAGCCCGCGTCCAAGCTGCTGGAGGAATACTGTTGCGCTGTTCGTGGGGCGCAAGAGGAGTAGAGTATCGACGTCGGGGACGTCTAGTCCCTCGTTAAATAGATCGACGGAGAAGACCGCTTGAATGCGCCCGGCCTTAAGGTCGGACAGGGTGCGCTCACGCGTTGCGGGCGTCGAGTCACTGTCCAAGGCTTCGGATTGGATCCCCGCCTCACGGAAGCAGCGCGCCATGAAGTGCGCATGCGCTTTGGTTACGCAAAATCCGAGCGCGCGCATCGCGGCCGGATGAGCAATCTTGTCCTTGACTTGCTTGATGACGATGCGGGCGCGAGCGAGGTCAGTAGCGTAGAGGGCTCCGAGGTCATTTCGATCGTATGTGCCAGAGCGCCAGTTGAGGTTGGTGAGATCTGTCCCATCGGGGAGGCCGAAGTAGTGGAACGGGCACAAGAGATCATTTTCTAGTGCCTCCCACAGGCGCAGTTCGGCGGCGATGCGGCCATCGAAGAATTCATCCTGCACATTGAGTCCATCCATCCGCTCTGGAGTTGCCGTGAGGCCGAGCAGCTCGGTTGGTTGGAAGTGCTTGATGATGCGTTGGTACGTCTCAGCGGTTGCATGGTGGAACTCATCGATCACGATGACGTCGAAGTGTCGTGGGTCGAACTTCTCCAAGCGGCGTGGGCTGAGGGACTGGACACTGGCGAAGACATGAGTCCCATCCCGGGGCTCTTCACCGTTGTAGAGCAGCTCACCGAACGAGGCATCAACGAGCACTTCACGATACGTTCGCAGTGACTGCTTCAGGATTTCCTTGCGGTGTGCGATGAAGAGCAGTCGTGGGAGCGCGCCGTCGTTCTTGTCACGCAGGCTTCGGTAGTCCAAGGCCGCCATGACTGTCTTGCCGGTTCCGGTGGCCGCCACCAAAAGGTTCTTATGGCGCCCACGGATCTCGCGCTCGATCTGTAGACGCTCAAGCATGTCCTTCTGGTAGGGGTGCGGGTGGACTTCGAGCCCGGACAGACTGATCTTCAGATCGCCTGCCGAACTGGTGCCGGATGCCTGCGCGAGTGCCTCGCCGAGCCGTTCTCCGTCGTGGTCAGGGTCGTACGCTTCGAACGCCGGGTCGGCCCAGTATGCATCGAAGGTCGCTTTGAACTTGTCGATGACCCTGGGAGTTGCGATGGACGACAGTCGCACGTTCCATTCGAGACCATCGAGGAGTGCTGCCTTCGACAGATTGGAACTTCCCACATACGCCGTATCGAACCCGGAACGCCGCCGGAACAGCCACGCCTTGGCGTGCAAGCGTGTTGATCGGATCTCGTAGTTGACCTTCACTTTTGCGCCGAACTCGCGGACCAGTCGGTCTAGGGCATACCGCTCAGTGGCACCGATGTAGGTGGTGGTGATGACGTGAATCGGGACGTTACGGTCCTTCGCGGCGCGCAGTGAGTCTTCAAGAACCCGTATGCCATGCCACTTGACGAACGCGCACAGGAGATCGATGCGATCCGCTGTAGCGAGCTCCGCCCTCAGTTCCGCCCCCAAACTCGGGTCCCCCGGGGCATTGGTGATCAGTGCGGTCTCGGAGAGAGGTGTGAGGGGGCGAATGGCGTAGACGCCGTCGGCCTCCCGTTCAGCCAGAGCCATGAGCTGACGGGGGCCATCTGCGATGGCGGCGGTCGACGGGTCCTCATCCGGGTCGGGGGCGCTGACGGCCAGTGCCTGCATGATCTGATTGGCGGCGGCCACCTGCTGCTGTTGCGGCAGCTGACTCAATCGGCGCCCTACAGCCTCACCGATGTGGCGGGCCAGGACGTGGGGTGCGGAAGCTTCGCTGACCTCCGAGTGGATGGCCTTCCAGCCTGCGGCTTCCCATGCCTCTATCCGGCCCTGCAGCCCCTCAGTGATGAGCTGCTCATACACCCCTGCCTCGGGCCGCGACAGGTCCCCCGGCTTTGCCACGACTGCTCCTTGAGTGATCGCCCAGACACGGTTCTTCGTGCCCACGCTAAGCAGTTCTACAGGCCGCCACTGACACCCGGGGGTCCTTGCGATCTCCGTCCAGCGCGCTGGTCGGAGAGTGGGCTACACCGCTGATCCGTGGCACCCCTCGTACACCCGTTCCGACCCGCACCAGCATCCCGTGCCCCGCTCCGGGGGCCAGGCCACCGCGCGGCCGCGGGCTGCCAGGGTCGTGGCGTACTGGGGGAGCAGGGACACGTCCTGGGGGGACGCGCTCTCCGAGGCCGCGAAGGCCTCGTAGGACGGGACCGTGCCGGTCACGATGCCCAGGTTGGGCGTGCCCGAGGCGGCCAGTTCCCGCAAGGAGGCCTCTATCGTCGCCAGGTGTTCGGCCGGGGACGGGTACTCCGTGGCCAGCGCCGGGTACGCGGACACCAGTTCCGTCATCTCGGCCGCCGGCCAGTGCAGGACCGCCACCGGGAACGGGCGGGACAAGGCCTCCCGGTAGGCGCCGAGTTCCGCGCGCAGGCGGTTGATCTCGGCCGCCAGCTCCGCCGGGTTGTCCGAGCCCAGGGACCAGACCCGCTTGGGGTCGTGCAGTTCGTCCAGGGAGATCTGGGAGGAGTGGAGGGTGTCCGCCAGCCGGTCCCGGTCGTCGTGCGCCGCGCCCAGCATCCGGCGCACCCGGTGGCGGCCGTGGAGCAGCGGGCGGGTGGACTGCGGGGGTTCCTGCGTGCCGTCCTCGAGCAGCAGGTCCAGCCCCTGCGTGAACGCCGCCTCCGCCGCCCCCAGCTCGTCGTGCGACTCCAGCGCCTCCGCGACGATCGCCCAGGGGGCCGCGTCCCGGGGGGCGGCGGCGCGGACGCCGTCGATGATCGCGCGGGCCTCCGCCTCATGGCCGTACTCCCACAGGTTCGCGGCCTTCAGGGCGCGGACGAGGTGGGGGTGGTCCAGTGGGGCGGACGACGACAGCAGGCGGTCGTACAGCGCGGTGGCCCCGGTGCGGTCGCCGGCCAGCTCCCGGTGGGCCGCTGCCTGCGTCAGCAGGTGTTCCGCGTCCTCGGGATACAGATCGGCAGTCCGCTCCAGGCGTGCTGCTTCGGCGTTGTGGTCCACGTTCTCGGCAGGCGTGTCGGGGCGCATGGGGGACACCGTACTGCCGCCGACCGACAAATTGGAGAGATTCCCAGGCCAGAGGTGCGGACGAGGGGAGGGTCCGCGCGGCGGTCGGCGGGTGACTCCCGCACGCCCATGGCCACTTGCGGCGTCACCCCCTATCGTCCGGCCTCATGCGCACCCCCGTCGTCGATCACGCCGCACGCCGTCGGCGTGCTCTGCGCCGGCGGGCGCTGTGGACGGGCGGTGAGGTGCTCGTCACCGTCGGGCTCGTGCTGATGCTCCTCGTCGTGCACCAGCTGTGGTGGACCAACCGGGAGGCGCGGCGCGGCGCCGACCGGAAGGTGGAGGCGCTGGAGCGGCAGTGGGGAGAGGGGAGGGGAGGACCGAAGAGCGGCGAACCGGGGGGTTATTCGGGTGCTTCGAGTGATTCAGGTACTTTGAATACCTATGGGTCGTCCGGCAGTTCCGGTTCTCCTGGCCCCAGGGGACCGGCCGGTTCCCCGGACTCCTCCCGCCGGGGCGGTCCCCTTCGGCCCGCCGTCTCCGAGGCCTACGCCGTCCTCGTCGTCCCCCGCCTCTCCCTGCGCGCCCCCGTCGCCGAAGGGGTCGGCAAGGCGGACGTGCTCGACAAGGGGTACGTCGGGCACTACCCGGGCACCGCGCAGCCCGGCCAGGCGGGGAACTTCGCGCTGGCCGGGCATCGCAACACCCACGGTGAGCCCTTCCGGCACCTGGACCGCCTGCGCCGCGGGGACACGGTGACCGTGGAGACCGGGGCCGCCTCCTACACGTACGTCGTCGACCAGGTGTTGCCGCGGACGTCGGCCGCGGACGGGGGTGTCATCGCTCCCGTGCCGCGCAGCCGCGTCGCACCGTCCTACGGCTACTCCCGCGCCGGGCGCTACCTCACCCTGACCACCTGCACCCCCGAGTTCACCTCCCGCTACCGGCTGGTGGTGTGGGGCACGCTCGTCTCCGCGCGCCCCCGGTGAGCGCGGGGCGGGGCACCCGACGGGGGCGCCCCGCGCCCGGGAGCACCGCCGCGTCACCCGCGGTCGCGCAGCCCCAGCACCGCCAGCGCGCCCACGACCGCCAGGCCCATCGAGACGAACACGGCGATGTCGAAGCCGTGCGCCGGTGAACCGCCCGAGGACACCAGGGCGATCACCAGGGCCACGCCCGCGCAGGAACCGATGTAGCGGAACGTCTGCTGGGCGCCCGAGCCCATCGCCGCCCGACCGTTGGGGACGGACTCCACGGCGACCAGGGGGAGCGCGGCGTTCAGCAGGCCGCTGCCCGCTCCGCCGATCACCAGGGCCGGCAGTACGCGGACCCAGGAGCCCGAACCGATCGCCCCGAACATGGTCAGGACGCCCACGGCGTGCAGCGCGAAGCCGAGGGCCAGCTGGTGGCGGGGCGAGACGCGGCCGGCCAGGCGCCTGGACTGGAGCGCGACCAGGAACGACAGTCCGGACCAGATCAGGACCAGCCAGGCCGTGTCCAGCGCGGACAGGCCCATCGTCCGCTGGAGCAGGGACGGCAGGAAGGTGAACAGGCCGAGCACGCTCAGGCCCGTGAACAGGCCGGCCGCCGCCGAGCCGAGGAAGCGCGGGTGGCGCAGCAGGGAGAGGTCGATCATCGGCGTGCGGGTGCGGTGCTCGACCACGGCGAAGAGCACGAGGAGGACCGCGGCCGCGGCGAGCAGCACGGTGACGGGGGTGCGGAGCCAGCCGTCGCGGCCCAGCGTCAGCGCGGCCACGAGGCAGGTCAGGGCGAGGCCGAAGACCAGGGCGCCCAGCACGTCGGGCCTGCCGCCGCGCGGGGCGCGTGACTCGGTGAGTGCGCGCGCGGACAGGGCCGCCAGGGCGAGCGTCACGCCCGCGAGCACCCCGTAGACCGGCCGCCAGCCCGGCAGGGCTCCGGCGAGCAGCGGCCCGAGCGCGATGCCCCCGCTGACGCAGGCGCCCCACACGCCGGTCGCGTGCAGCCGCCCCCGGGCGGTGGGGAAGGCGTGCACCAGCAGGCCGAGGCTGCTGGCGAGGATGGCCGCGCTCGCCGCGCCCTGGGCGACGCGGGCCAGGGTGAACAGCCAGGTCGACGTGGCGAGGCCGCCGAGGCCGGTGGTGACGCCGAGGGCGACGGTGCCCGCCAGGAAGATCCGGCGGCGGCCGTAGTCGTCGGCCAGGCTGCCGGCGACCAGCAGCAGCGCCGCGAGGCCCAGCGGGGTGCCGTTGAGCAGCCACGCCTGTGCGGAGACGGGCGTGTGCAGGGCGGCGGCGGTGTTCGGGAGGGTGACCGTGGGGGCGGTGTACGTCATCAGTGCCACCGCGGTGGCCGCGCTGGTCAGGGCCAGGGTGGGGGTCGTCCGTGGGGCGGCCTGTCCGGCCAGGGGTGGAGCGGTGGTGGCGGTGGCGTCGGCTGCAGCGGTCTGCGCCGCGGTGCGTTCCAGCTGGGGCATGAGGCCGGGCCCTTCCGGGGACGGGGTCGAGTTCGTAGAGGGCGGGTTCGTGGCGGTCTGGCTCACAGGGGGTCTAGTTCATTCATTGAACCTTCACCTCTCCCGACCGTAGCAGCCTTAAGTTCATTCATCGAACCAAGGGATCGAAAAGTCGATTCGGTCAATGAACCAACTGGGGGAAGAGTGGCTACAGTGGGGGCATGGCACTGGGCAAGGACTACGCGGCGCAGGAGTGCACCATCGCCCGCGCGCTGGAGATCATCGGCGAGCGGTGGACGCTGCTCGTCGTGCGCGACGCGTTCTACGGTGTGCGCCGCTACAACGACTTCCTCGTCCGTCTCGGCGCGCCGCGAGCCGTGCTCGCCTCCCGCCTGCAGACCCTCACCGCCGAGGGAATCCTCGAGAAGCGCCGCTACCAGGAGTCCCCGCCGCGGGACGAGTACGTCCTCACCGAGCGCGGCATCGCCCTGTGGCCCGTCCTGCGGTCGCTGAGCCTGTGGGGCCGCGAACAGCTCGGCCAGGAGCCCATCCACCTGTTCCGCCACGCCACCTGCGGCACCGGCAGGGACCTCGGCCCGTACGGTGAATGCCCGGACTGCGGAACCGTCGTACCCGTCCCGGACGTCATCATGGTGCCGGGTCCCGGGATCGACCGGATCCCGGCCGATCCGGTCAGCCAGGCGCTGCGCGGGGCGAAGAGACTGCTGGAGCCGCTGGAGACAGAGGCCGTCGCGCGGCGCTGAGCCGTCACCGGGAGCCGGGGGAGGGGAAGTCGATGGCGCGGACGCCGACGGGTCGGACGCCGATCCGTCCGCCGCGGACACGTGGGGCACGGGCACTCGCGCTGCCGGCCCGCCCGCTCCCGGTCACCGCCCTGCTGGCCCTGCTCCTCGCCCTCGCGGTGACCGTGTCCGACCAGGGCGGTCTGCCCGCCGCCGTCACCCTCGCCGCGACCGCCGCGACGACGGCCGCCGGTGCCGCGCTGGCCGTGTGCGCGCTGATCACCGCCCGCGCCGTCCCCGCCGTGCCACCCACCCGGGTGCGCACGGCCCTGCGGGAGCGGCGGCACCGCACGGCGTTCCTGCCGCAACGGGACCCCGACGCGGCGGGGCGCAGCCGTCCACGGGCGCCGGGGCGAGCCCTCCCGGCGACCACGACCGCCGCGTAGGGCCGCACTCGTCCTCTTCGTACTCCCCGTACGTTCCCCGTCACGTCCGCCGTCTCGCGCGGACGTGACGGTCTCCCCTGTGCGAACCCGCGCGGGTCGTCCTGCCGAGCACGCGTCACACCTGTCGACTCCGGCACGATCCGACCTCGAAGGGCTTCACCGTGTCCACGCTCATGTCCACCTGCATGTCCCTGTTCGCCGACCTGGTCCAGCGGCTGGCCGACCTGCTCCAGCCGCTCTTCCACGCCTCCTCCTCCGCCGTCGCGATCGTCCTGTTCACCGCGCTCGTACGACTCCTCGTCCACCCCCTGTCCCGGGCCACCGCGCGCACCCAGCGGGCCCGTGCCGCACTCCAGCCGAAGATCGCCGAGCTGCGCCGACGGCACGGGAAGAACCCGGAGAAGCTGCGGAAGGCGGTGCTCGACCTGCACGCCGAGGCGAACATCTCCCCGGTGTCCGGGCTGCTGCCCAGCCTGCTCCAGCTCCCCGCCTTCTTCGTCCTGTACCGGCTGTTCTCGAACAGCACGGTGGGCGGACGGAGCAACGACCTGCTCACCCACGCGCTGTTCGCCGCTCCGCTCGGCGGCCGGTGGACCGACGCGCTCGGCCACGGGGGGCTCCTGGGCCCGGCCGGTCTCGTCTACCTGGGGCTGTTCGCGCTGGTCGCAGGCATCGCCACGTACAACTACCGGCGCACGAAGCTGGTGGCGGCGCCGGTGCCGGCGGAGGGCGAGGGACGGGTGCCGGGGCTCGGCGCGGTCACCGCGTTCCTGCCGTTCCTGTCCTTCTTCACCCTGGTCACCGTCGCGGTGGTGCCCCTGGCGGCCGCCCTGTACGTGGTGACCAGCACGGCGTGGAGCACGGTCGAGCGGGCGCTGCTGCACAAGGAGGAGGCCGACACGGCCCGGCGGGACGCTATCGGGACGCCGTGAACCTCTCCAGGGCCGCCACCACCAGCGCGTGGTCCTCCAGCTGCGGCAGGCCCGAGACCACCACCGAGCCGACCACCCCCGCGCCCTCCACCGCGAGCGGGAACGCGCCTCCGTGCGCCGCGTACCGGTCGGGGTCCAGGCGGGAGGAGTCCTCGAACGTCGTGCCCCTGGCCCGGAAGCGGGTGCCCACCAGCAGGGAGGAGCAGCCGTAGCGTTCGACCACACGGCGCTTGCGGTCGATCCAGGCGTCGTTGTCCGGGGTGGAGCCGGGCAGCGCCGCGTGGAAGAGCTGCTGGCCGCCCCGGCGGATGTCGATCGCGACCGGGGCCGCACGGGCCCGGGCCAGCTCCACCAGCAGCGAGCCCAGCGCCCACGCGTCGTCGTGGGTGAAGCGGGAGAGCGTCAGGCGGCGCTCCTGGGCCTGGAGCTCCTCGATCGTCGGTGCCGCGGCGGTCACAGCGTCACCACCACGCCCTCGCGGGCCGAGCGCCGGGCCGCCTCCAGGACGTCGAGCGCCGCCGCCGCCTCGTGCGCGGTGACCGGGGCCGGGCCGCCCTCCCGCAGGGCGCGCGCGATCGCCGCGTAGTACGCCGGGTAGTCGCCGGGGAGGGTCGGTACGGGGGTGCCGCCGCCGGTCAGGGGGGACTCCCCGGCGCCGATACGGCCCCACAGCGACTCCGGCTCCTGGCCCCAGCCGGGGCCGGGCCGCAGGCCCTCGCGCAGGGCCGTCTCCTGGGGGTCGAGCCCGTACTTGACGTACCCGGCCTCGGAGCCGAGCACCCGCAGGCGCGGGCCGAGCTGGGGGGTGACCGCGGAGACGTAGAGGTGGGAGCGGACCCCGCCGGCGTGCGTGAGCGCGATGAACGTGTCGTCGTCCGTCTGGGCACCGGGACGTCGTACGTCCGTCTCGGCGTACACGGAGGTGGCCGCGCCGAAGAGGACCAGCGCCTGGTCCACGACATGGCTGCCGAGGTCGTACAGCAGACCGCCGACCTCCGCCGGGTCGCCCGACTCGCGCCAGCCGCCCTTCGGCTGGGGGCGCCAGCGCTCGTAGCGGGACTCGAAGCGGCGGACCTCGCCCAGCGCGCCCTGGGCGAGCAGGCTCTGCAGCGTGCGGAAGTCGTTGTCCCAGCGGCGGTTCTGGAAGACGGACAGCAGCAGCCCGCGCTCCTCGGCCAGGGCGGCGAGGCCGCGCGCCTCGGCCGCCGTGCCCGCGATCGGCTTGTCGACCACGACGGGCAGGCCCGCCTCCAGGGCGGCCGTCGCCACCGGTACGTGCGTCCTGTTCGGCGAGGCGACGACGATCAGGTCCAGCTCGCCCGCGCGGGTCCACAGCTCGTCGGCGCTCGCGTGGATCCGCACGTCGGGGAACGCGGCGAGAGCCTGCTCCCGTCGCTCGGGGTTCGCGGTGACGACCGTGTCGAGAGCGAGGCCCTCGGTGGCGGCGATCAGCGGGGCGTGGAAGACGGAGCCCGCGAGGCCGTAGCCCACCAGGCCGACGCGGAGAGGGGTGCCAGTCATGACCCCACTTTCGCAACGCTGTTGCCAAAGTGCAAGCGCCGGAGAGAATGGGGGAGTGAACAGGACGTATGGGGGAGCGAGCGGAGCGAACCTGCCCGCGCTGCGCAGCCACAACACGGCACTGGTGCTGGATCTGCTGCGCACGGCGGGGGAGGGCGGGGCGAGCCGTCTGGAACTCGCGGAGCACAGCGGGCTGACCCCGCAGGCCGTCAGCAAGATCACGGCCCGGCTGCGGGAGGACGGACTGGTGGCGGAGGCCGGCCGCCGGGCCTCCACCGGAGGCAAGCCGCGCACCGTGCTGCGGCTGGTACCGGGGGCGGGGCACGCGGTGGGGACGCATCTGGACCGGGACGAACTGCGGGCGGTGCTGTGCGACCTCACGGGCGCGGTGATCGCCGAGCGGCGGGCCCCGCTGGACCTGGGGGCGGGGGCGGAGGCCGTGCTGGAGGGCGTGGCGCGCGAGGTGGAGGCGCTCACGGCGGACGCCGGACACCCGCCCGCCGTCCTCGGTGCCGGCGTCGCGCTGCCCGGCCCCCTCGACCACCGGCACGGTGTGCTGCACCGTGTCACCGGATTCCCTCAGTGGGACGGCTTCCCGCTGCGGGAGGGGCTGGCGCGCCGGCTTCGGATGCCGGTCGTCGTGGACAAGGACACCAACGCCGCCGCGCTCGGACTCGCCCTCGGCGGGGCCGTCGAGGACGCGTACGCGTCGTTCGCCTATCTGCACCTCGGGACCGGGCTCGGCGCCGGGCTGGTCGTCGGCGGCGCCGTGCACCGGGGGGCGCGGACCGGGGCCGGCGAGTTCGGCCACCAGGTGATCCAGTTGGACGGGCCGCCGTGCGGGTGCGGCGACCGGGGGTGCCTGGAGGCGCTGTGCCTCGACGCCGTCGCGCGCGGGGACGTGGCGGAGGCGGCGCGGGTCCTCGGCGCGGGGGCCGCGAACCTGGTGGGGCTGCTCGACGTCGACCTGGTCCTGCTCGGCGGGCGGACCGTGACCGCGCACGAGGGGGACTTCCTGCGCGGGGTGGGGGCCGTCCTCGACTCCCGCGCCCGGCGCCAGGGCTCGACCGCGGCCGTCCCGGTGCGGATCGCGCCCGGCGCGGAGCGCGGGGTCGCGGAAGGCGCCGCGCAACTGCTGCTCGCGCCGCTGTTCGGGCGGGCGCGGGGACAGCGATAGCGCGGGGCGCGGATGCGCTGACGGAGGGGACTTGAGGGGCTGGGGCCGGCCGGCCGGGCGTGGCGAGGGTTCGATGACCCGCCGATGGGCGGTGATGTTTTCATGCGACTTTCTCGGCGAGCCCGGTCGGGGCCCCGGCTGTCCCTCGCGGCGTGGTGCGTCCTCGTCGCCGCCCTGCTCCCGCAGACGCGCGCGACCGCCCTTCCGGTCGGCCAGCCGGAGTGCGCCGCCACCGACGGTACGTCCTTCCCGCTGACCACGCGGATCCACGGCGGGCCGGACGCGTACGAGGCCGGCGGCGCGGCGCACACCTGGTTCATCGACCTCACGAACACGACGGGGCGGTCCTGCGGCAGCATCCACCCGGTGGTCGTGCTGGTCGACGCGCACAAGGCGCTCACCGTCGGGCAGCCCGAGCTGGAGTTCTTCGACGGGGAGCGGGCGCATCCGGTCACCTTCGTGCGGACCGATCGCGCGGAGTTGGTCGGGGCCTTCGACGACGGGTTCCCCGGGTTCACGGTGGGGGCCGGGCGGACGGTCGCGGTGAAGGTGCGGCTGGCGGTGGCGGCCGGGACGGCGGCGAACGACGTCGTGGTCAACGCGGCGGTCGTGCAGCGGCGCGGGGGCGACGGGGACTGGGTGGGCGAGTCGGACGACTACCGGTTCCGGATCGAGGCGGAGCGCGGGACCGGGGTCGGGGTGCGGCCGGACGCGGACCGCAGGACGGGGGCGCCCTCGGCCGCGGCCACGGGGGGCTCCGCGGGGCAGGTGGTGGCGGGGACGGGTGCGGGTGCGGGTGCGGCGGCGGGGCCGGGGTGGGGGTATGTGGTGGGGGCCGGGGTGGTGGGTGCCGCCGGGGTGGGGTTTCTGCTGCACCGGGTGCGGCGTGGGGGTGGGGGGCGGTGAGGGGGTGCGGGCCGGTCGTGAACGGTGCGGGTGCGTCGGGGTGTTCGCGCAGTTCCCCGCGCCCCTGAGGGGGCTGGGGCGCGTTGTCGGGTGCGGGTGCGTCGGGGGTTTTGCGCAGTTCCCCGCGCCCCTGGTGGTGGGGGTGGCTGTGCGTTGTGGGGTGCGGGGGCGTTGGGGGATTCGCGCAGTTCCCCGCGGCCTTGAGGGGGCTGGGGCGTGTTGTCGGGTGCGGGGGCGTTGGGGGGGTGCGTGGTTCTCCGTGCTCCTGGGTTGGTGCTTCTGCGGGTGTGGCCCGGGGGGATGGTGGGGGGTTCTTGTCTGGGACGATCGCGGGGTGGACTACCCGAACGACCAGGATCCTGGTGCCCCCATCCGCGCCGGTGTCCCCGAGCACGGCCGCATCCCCAAGTACTACGCGGTGAAGGCGCAGATCGCGGAGCTCGTCACCGAGCTGGGGGAGGGAGGGCTGCTGCCCACCGAGCGCGACCTCTCCGAGCGCTACGACGTGGCGCGCGAGACCGTACGGCAGGCGTTGCGCGACCTGCTGCTGGAAGGGAGGCTGCGGCGGCAGGGGCGGGGGACCGTCGTCGCCGGGCCCAAGCTGGAGCAGCCGTTGTCGCTGGCCAGCTACACCGAGGGCGTACGCCGCCAGGGCCTCACCCCGAGCCGTTCCCTCATCAGCCTCGACCGGTTCCCCTGCAACGAGGCCCTCGCCGCCGAGACCGGTCTCACCCGGGGGGAGCCCGTGTGGCACATGGAGCGTGTGCTCCTGGCCGACGACGAGCGGGTGGGCCTGGAGAGCACGTACGTCGCGGTGGCGCGACTGCCCCGGCTCGACACCGACTTCGCCCCGAACTCCTCCTTCTACGTCTACCTCCGCGAGCAGGGCATGACCTTCGCGGCCGCCGACGAGCGCATCGAGACCGTGCTCGCGGCCCCGCGCGAGGCCCTGCTCATCGGGACGCCTCCGGCCCTGCCGATGCTGCTGATCCACCGCTTCTCGCGCGACGCCGAGGGGCTGCCGCTGGAGCGGGTGCGAACGCTGTACCGAGGCGACAGGTTCTCCTTCACGGCCCATCTCAGCGGCTGAGGCACACCGGCCCGACAGGATGCCCTTTCATAACGTAACGATAACGGGTCTAGCCCAAACTTGGAAGTCGGTTCACCGTTTGGTTGCCTGGGGGACCGTTCCGGTTTCCCGATCCCGAGGAGCGTGGTCGTTGTGAGAGTGACAGTCGTCGGAGCCGGCGTGGTGGGCACCATGCACGCCTGGCAAGCAGTGGAACGCGGCCACGAGGTCGTACAGATCGAGCGCGAGGCCGAGGCGCGCGGCGCCTCGCTGCGCAACTTCGGACAGATCTGGGTGAGCGGCCGCGCGGGCGGCGAGGAGCTGGAGACCGCCCTGCGCGCCCGGGAGCTGTGGGAGGGGATCGGCGCCCGGGTGCCGGGCCTCGGCTTCCGGGCCAACGGCTCGCTGACCCCCGTGCGCACCGCCCTCGAACGGGCGGTCGCCGAGGAGGCCCTGGCCCGTCCCGACGCCGCGGCGCGCGGCTACCAGCTGCTCACCCCGGCCGAGGCCCGCGCGAAGAACCCGGCGCTGCGCGGAGCCTACGAGGCGGCCCTGTACTGCGAGCGGGACGCGGCCGTCGAGCCCCGCACCGCCCAGCTCGCCCTGCGCGAGGAACTGCTGAAGGCGCCGAACTACACGTTCCTGCCCGGCCGCGAGGTCCGCGAGGTCACCGGCCCCGGCACCGTGCGCGACGACCACGGCGAGGTGCACCGCGCCGACGCCGTCGTGCTGTGCACGGGCGCCTGGCTCGGCGGGCTGGTGAGGGAACTGGCCCCCGATCTGCCCGTGCGCCGGGTGCGGCTGCAGATGATGCAGACCGACCCGCTCGGCGAGTCGCTGCCCACCTCGGTGGCCGACGCCGACAGCTTCCGCTACTACCCCGCCTACCGGGGAGCGGCCCTGGACCGCCTTCAGGCGGAGCAGCCCCAGCCCGAGGTCGCCGCCGCCCACCGGATGCAGCTGCTGATGGTGCAGCGCGCGGACGGCGGACTGACCATCGGGGACACCCACGAGTACGAGCACCCGTTCGCGTTCGACGCGGTCGAGGACCCGTACGACCATCTGCGCGAGGTCGTCGAGGGATTCCTCGGCCGGCCGCTGCCGAAGATCCGCCGCCGCTGGGCCGGGGTGTACGCGCAGTGCACCGACACCTCCAGGGTGGTGCACCGTCAGCAGGTGCGCGAGGGGGTGTGGCTGGTCACCGGGCCCGGCGGGCGCGGCATGACCTGCTCGCCCGCGATAGCCGAGACCACCGCGAACGAACTGGGTTGGTGACCCTCCTCATGAATTCCATACCTTCCACGCCCCACGACATCCGACTCGTCGTCCTCGACATGGCCGGCACCACCGTCGCCGACGGCGGCCTGGTGGAGCGGGCCTTCGCCGCTGCCGCCGCCGAACTCGGCGTCGAGCCCGGCTCCGAGGACCACGCGCACAAGCTCGACTACGTCCGGGCCACCATGGGCGAGTCCAAGATCTCCGTCTTCCGGCACCTGTTCGGCG
Source organism: Streptomyces sp. NPDC048664 (assembly GCF_040650555.1). NCBI lineage: Bacteria > Bacillati > Actinomycetota > Actinomycetes > Kitasatosporales > Streptomycetaceae > Streptomyces > Streptomyces sp. NPDC048664. The sequence continues at coordinate 15,073 of NZ_JBEZHK010000010.1, forward strand.
AGGAGAGCCGCGCCCAGCGCGCCAACGCGGCCTTCGAGAAGGCCTACGGCGAACTGGTCGACGGCGGGCTCGTCGCCGAGGTGCCCGGCGCCCGCGCCGCCATCGAGGAACTGCGCGCCGACGGGCGCACGGTGGTGCTGACCACCGGGTTCGCCCGGGTCACCCAGGACGCGATCCTCGCCGCCCTCGGCTGGCGGGACCTGGTTCCGCTGACCCTGTGCCCCGCCGACGCGGGCGGCCGCGGCCGGCCGTACCCCGACATGGTCCTGGCCGCCTTCCTGCGCACCGGCGCCGCCGACGGCGTACGGCAGACGGCGGTGGCCGGCGACACCTCGTACGACATGCTCAGCGGTGCACGCGCCGGAGCGGGCGTGGTGGCCGGCGTGCTCACCGGCGCCCATGACGGCGAGGCGCTGCGCACGGCCGGCGCCACCCACGTCCTCGGCTCGGTGACCGAACTCCCGGCTCTGCTGAGGGGGTCCGACCAGGCATGAGCGGCATCCGCTTCGACCGGGTCTCCGTGGCGTACGGCGGGACCACCGTCCTGGACACGCTCGACCTGACCGTCGAACCCGGCGAGGTCATGGCGCTTCTCGGGCCGTCCGGATCCGGCAAGACGACCGCGCTGCGGGCCGTCGCCGGGTTCGTACGGCCCGCCCGCGGGCGGGTGTTCGTCGGTGGCCAGGACGTCACCGGCCTGCCCCCGCACCGGCGCGGGATCGGGATGGTCGTCCAGAGCTACGCGCTCTTCCCGCACATGAGGGTCGTGGACAACGTGGCCTTCGGACTCAGGGCGCAGAAGGTGCCCCGCCGGGAGATTCCCGGCCGGGTGGCCGAGGCGCTGGAGATGACCGGGATGGGCGAGTACGCGCGCCGCTACCCGCGCGAGCTGTCCGGCGGACAGCAGCAGCGGGTCGCCATCGCCCGCGCGCTCGCCGTGCGCCCCGGAGTGCTCCTCCTGGACGAGCCGCTGTCCGCCCTGGACGCCCGGCTGCGCTCGGGGATGCTCGCCGAGCTCGCCCGGCTGCACCGCGAACTGCCCGACGTCACCATCCTCTACGTCACCCACGACCAGGTCGAGGCGCTCACGCTCGCGGACCGCATCGCCGTCATGGACCGCGCACGGCTCCAGGACGTCGGCACCCCGCGCGACCTGTACCGGACACCGCGCACCGCGTTCACGGCCTCCTTCGTGGGCAACGCGAACCTGCTCCCGGTGACCGTCGGCGCCGGCCCGGCGTCGGTCGCCTTCGGCGGGGTGGAGCTGGAGGTGGGTACGCGGGGGGCGGCCGAGGGCGCCGCCGCGACCCTGTGCGTACGGCCGCACCTGCTGGGGCTCGGCCCGGGCCCCGGGCCCAACCGGCTCGCCGGAACCGTCGGCGAGATCCAGTGGCGGGGCGCCACCCACCGCGTCTACGTGGACGTGGACGGCCACCGCCTGATGGCGGACGTGCGGGAGCTGCGGCGCCCGCCCGCGCCGGGGGACGAGGTCGAGGTGCACTTCGCGTCCGAGGACGCCGTGCTGCTGGCCGCGGGGGTAGGCCGTGACGACGGCTGAGCTCGGGCCGGCGGTGACCGCCCCGCCCGCCGCGCCGCCCCGGGAGCGCGCGTACCGGACCTGGCTGTGGGCCCTGCCCCCCGTCGTCCTGCTCGGCTGCGCGTTCCTCTACCCGCTCGCCCTCGTCGTCAGGCAGTCCTTCCAGCCCGACAGCGGAGGCACCTCCCTCAAGCCCTACGCGGACGTCTTCGCCTCCACCGCGTTCCGGGAAGCCCTGTGGACCACCGTCTGGCTGGCGCTCGCCGCCACCGCCTGCTGCCTGGTCCTCGGGTTCTTCCTGTCGCTCGTCATCGCCTTCGTGCCGTTCCCCGGCGCCAGGGCCGTCGCCCGGTTCGTGGACGTCTTCCTGTCCTTCCCCTCCTTCCTCATCACCCTCGCCCTGCTGTTCCTGTACGGCACGGCCGGCATCGCCAACGGCCTCTGGACGGGGGCGACCGGCGCCGGCGCGGGGCCCTTCCAGTTCCTGACGACCCCCTGGGGCGTCCTGCTCGCCGAGGTCACCTACTTCACGCCCTTCGTGATGCGCCCCCTGCTCGCCGCGTTCTCGCAGCTCGACACCGCGCAACTGGAGGTCGCCGCGTCGCTCGGCGCGCGGCCCGCGCGGATCGTGCGACGCGTGGTCCTGCCCGAGGCGTTTCCCGCGCTGACAGCCGGCGGTGGCCTCGTCCTCGTGCTGTGTCTGAACGAGTTCGGCATCGTGCTGTTCACCGGCGCCAAGGGGGTCACCACCCTGCCGACGCTGGTCTACAGCAAGGCGATCCTGGAGTCCGACTACCCGGGCGCCTGTGTCGTCGCCGTCGTCAACGTCCTCGTGTCCGTGGGCCTGTACGGCCTGTACCGGATGGTGAGCCGTCGTGCTGGTGCATAGCCGCAGCGGGAGGTGGAGCCTGTGGGCTCTCTTCCTCGTCCTGTTCCTCCCCCTCTTCGCGCTGCCCCTGCTGGTGATCCTCGCCGCCTCCTTCGCCGGCCACTGGTCGGGCGCGCTGCCCTCGGACCTCACGACCGGGCACTACGCCGCCGCCACCCGCGGCGAGTCGCTCCAGGCGCTCACCACCAGCCTGGTCACCGCCCTCACCGCGGGCCTGCTGGCCCTCGCCGTCGGCACCTGGGGCGCGCTCGCCGCGCACGCCCTGCCCCGGCCGCTGCGCAGGGTGCTCGACGCGCTGTTCGTCCTACCCGTCGCCGTGCCCTCGGTCGTGGTCGGACTCGCGGTCCTCGTCGCCTTCTCCCAGCCGCCCCTCCTGCTCAACGGCACCCGGTGGATCGTGATCCTGGCCCACACCATCCTGGTCACGGCCTTCGCCTACCAGTCCGTCTCCGCCGCCGTCGTCAGGCTCGACCCCGCCTACGAGCAGGCCGCGGCCTCACTCGGTGCCCGGCCCGCCTACGTGCTGTGGCGGGTCCGGCTGCCGCTGCTGCTGCCGTCCCTCACGGCCGCCGCGGGACTCTGCGTCGCCCTGTCCATGGGCGAGCTGAGCGCCACGATGATGCTCTACCCGCCCGACTGGACCCCGCTGCCGGTCCAGATCTACGGCGCCACCGACCGCGGTGAGCTGTTCACCGGCTCCGCCCTCGCGGTCGTCCTGATGACCGCCACCCTGATCGTCCTGTTCGCCGTCGCACGGCTGCGCACCAGGGCGTCCTACCGCTGACATCCCGCCCCCGGCCGCCGCCCGCCCCGACCCCACCGCCGCCCCTCCCTCCCCGCTGGCCTCCCGACGCCCATCTCCTACCGTTGACCGTCCGACCGACGCGCTCCAACCCGCCAAAAACCTTGAGGAGTTCACCCCGCCATGCCCAGAACCACCCACCTCACGCCGGTTGTCGCCGCGCTCGGCAGCCTCGTCCTCGCCGGATCCCTCACCGCCTGCGGCGGCGACTCCTCCGCGGCCGACGCCAGGACCGTCACCGTCTACAGCGCCGACGGCCTCAAGGGCGAGAACGGCGACGGCTGGTACGACCGCGTCTTCAAGGACTTCGAGAAGAAGACCGGCATCAAGGTCAAGTACGTCGAGGGCGGCTCCGGCGAGATGGTGCAGCGCGCCCTGCGCGAGCGCTCCAACCCCCAGGCCGACGTCATCGTCACCCTGCCCCCCTTCATCCAGCAGGCCGACGGCAAGGGACTGCTGGCGAAGTACGCGCCCCAGGGCTCCGACCAGGTCTCCGGCGCCGACAAGGCCGAGGACGGCACCTGGACCTCCGTCGTCAACAACTACTTCGGGTTCGTCTACGACAAGAAGGAGCTGAAGCAGGCCCCCACCACGTGGGAGGAACTGCTCGACGGGAAGTACAAGAACAAGCTCCAGTACTCCACCCCGGGTGTCGCCGGCGACGGCACCGCCGTGCTGGTCAAGGCGATCCACGACTTCGGCGGCAAGCAGGCCGCGCTCGACTACCTGAAGAAGCTCCAGGCCAACAACGTCGGCCCCTCCGCCTCCACCGGCAAGCTCGCGCCCAAGGTCGACAAGGGCGAACTGCTGGTGGCCAACGGCGACGTCCAGATGAACTTCGCGCAGGCCAAGACCATGCCGAACCTCGGCATCTGGTTCCCGGCCGCGCCGGGCGGCAAGCCCACCACCTTCGCGCTGCCGTACGCGGCCGGCCTGCTGAACAAGGCCCCCCACGGCGACAACGGCAGGAAGCTGCTCGACTTCATGCTCAGCCAGCAGGCGCAGCAGCAGGTCAGCGAGATCGGCGGCGGCTTCAGCGCCCGCACCGACGTCAAGGCGACCGACGCCAATGCCATCGCCCTCACCAAGCTGATGGACGGCGTCGAGATCTTCCAGCCCGACTGGAAGGACATCGACACCAACCTCTCCGGCTACGTCGAGGACTGGAAGTCCGCCACCGGCAGCTGATCACCGGCGGCCGGTGGCTCTACGCTGGACTCACGCAGATTCGCGTACGGCAGGAGAACGCACATGGCAGAGCGCAAGCCCATCGAGTCGTGGCTCACCGACATGGACGGTGTGCTGATCCACGAGGGCGTTCCGATCCCCGGCGCCGACGCGTTCATCAAGAAACTGCGTGAGTCCGGCAGGCCGTTCCTGGTCCTGACCAACAACTCCATCTACACCGCGCGCGACCTGCACGCCCGGCTGCACCGCATGGGGCTCGAGGTGCCGGTCCAGAACATATGGACCTCGGCGCTGTCCACGGCCCAGTTCCTCGACGACCAGCGCCCCGGCGGCACGGCGTACGTCGTCGGCGAGGCCGGTCTGACCACGGCGCTCCACGACATCGGCTACATCCTGACGGACCAGGAGCCCGACTACGTCGTCCTCGGCGAGACCCGCACCTACTCCTTCGAGGCCATGACCAAGGCGGTACGGCTGATCAAGGACGGGGCCCGGTTCATCTGCACCAACCCCGACGAGACCGGCCCCTCGGCCGAGGGGCCGCTGCCCGCCACCGGCGCGGTCGCCGCACTGATCACCAAGGCGACCGGCAAGCGGCCGTACTTCGCGGGCAAGCCCAACCCGCTGATGATGCGGACCGGGCTGAACGCGCTCGGGGCGCACTCCGAGACCAGCGCGATGATCGGCGACCGCATGGACACCGACGTGCTGGCGGGCATGGAGGCCGGCATGCAGACGTTCCTGGTGCTCACCGGGCTGACCACGCCCGAGGACATCGACCAGTACCCCTTCCGCCCGTCCCACGTCGTGGACTCCATCGCGGACATCGTCGACCTCGTCTGAGTGCCGCCGCCGCCGTCCCCGCCCCGCCGGGGGTCCCGTCCCCCTGACGGAGTAGCGAACCGTCCCGTCCGGATGCGCCGCGGTGCGGAACGAGGGAATCTCCTGGTATCGGGAGGTTCACGATGGGTTCACTGCGGCTCACTCTGTGCGCCGGGGCCGTCGCCGCTGCCGCCTTCGCCCCGACCGCGTACGCGGTCGACGGCGCGGGCGTCTCGCTGACGCCTGGCTCGCCCGCGCCCGGCACCGACATCCATCTCCTCGTCCGAGGCTGCCCCGGCACGACCGGCACCGCGGCCTCGGACGCGTTCGTCGCCGCGGCCCGCCTGGTGGGCCAGGACGGCACCCTGAGCGGTGACACCCGGGTCCGCACCACGCTGGCGCCCGGCAGCTACGCCGTCACGGTCGACTGCGACGACCAGCAGGTCAAGGGCACGGTGACCGTGTCGGGGCCGGCGGCGTCGGCGGGCGTCGCGGCCATGGCGACGCCCTCCGCCGAGGCCGCCCCCTCCGTCCGGGCCTCCCCGTCGGCCCAGGCCCTCGCGAGCGGCGCCGCCACCGCCACGGGCCGGCCGAGCGCCGCCTCCTCGCCCGTCGCGCCGGTCAGCGCGGGTGGTGGCGGTACCGCACGCGAGCAGTCCGCCGGGGCACGGGCCGAGGGGCCCGGCGCCCGCCACGCGGTGATCGGTCTGGTGCTCGCGGGCACCGCGCTCGCCGTGGTCGTCGCCCGCCGGGGCAGGAACGCGGAGTGAAGCATGTCAGCACATGAACGTTCTCGCGGTACGGGCCGGCTGCTCATGGGGGTGGCCTGGGTGGTCCTGCTGCTCGGGCTCTGGCAGTGGGGCAGCTCGGTCACCGATGTGCGCCCGGGCCTGTCCTCGCCGATGACCGGCGACATGGCCGCCGTGGGTCGCCCCCCGGGGCCCGGACTTCCCCCCGCGCTGCCTCCGTTGCGGCAGGCGAACCCGCTGCGCGTGGACATCCCCGACCTGAGGGTGCAGGCGCCGGTCGTGGCGCGCGGCCTGGACGCGCGGGGAGCGGTGGATCCGCCGTCGTACGACCAGCCGGGCGTGGTCGGCTGGTACCAGGCGGGCGTCGCGCCCGGAGCCGAGGGGACCGCGCTGTTCGTCGGGCACGTGGACACCGACACCCGGCCGGCCGTCTTCTACCGCCTCGGTGAGCTGCGCGCCGGCGCCAAGGTGCGGGTCGCGCGGGACGACGGACGGATCGTGGAGTTCACGGTGGAGGACGTCGCGGTCCTGGACCGCGACCACTTCGACGCCCGGCAGGCCTACGGCACCCGGCAGCCGGGCCGCGCCGAACTGCGGCTGATCACCTGCGGCGGCACCTACGACCCGGCGAGCAGGACGTACTCGGCGAACGTGGTCGTGTCGGCGTATCTGACGGGCGGCTGACCGGCCGACCGGCTGACGGGCCGACCGCGGCCCCGGGCGCGGTGGCGTCCGTACACGGATACGAAAAAGCCCCTCGCGTGTGCGAGGGGCTTTTCGGTCGTGCGCCGCCAGGGACTCGAACCCCGGACCCGCTGATTAAGAGTCAGCTGCTCTAACCAACTGAGCTAGCGGCGCCTGCTGACCTGGAGAACTCTACCCGACACCGGAGGGTGCTCCCGACCTCGGGCGCCTCGCCGCGGCCTCCGTACGGAGGTCTGGCGTACCCCCCAAGGGGCGGCGCGCCCGCACACGTGAACCGTAATCCCGGAATTCCGGTGCATAGTTGTGAAAAGTAACGTACATGCAGAAAACCAGACAAACAATTCATGGCGTCGATGGGGAGCGCGAGGGACGGCGTATGAAGACTCCGGTGTTCGAGGAATGGGACCCCAGCGGCGGCTGCGACTGCCTCGGCTGCGTGCGCGCGCACCCTGCAGTCCCCCAACCCTCCCGCCCCGGACCGGGCAGTCGGGTGACGGCCCGTCAGGCCCTCGCGCTGGCCGCGGTCACGGGCACGGTGCTCGGCGCGGGCCAGTGGACTCCCGCCGTGGCCGCCGCGCACGCCCCCGTCCGCCCGGGCGCCCCCGCGAGCGAGCAGCCTCCCCAGAGCCCGCAGGGCCACGTCATGCCGCTGCACGGCCCCGGCGGCCCGCGCGTCCTCGCCGCGCTGCCCGCGACGACCCGCGCGGCCATCATCAACCGGGCCAAGAAGTGGGTCGCGGCCAAGGTGCCGTACAGCATGGACGACTACTGGTCGGACGGCTACCGGCAGGACTGCTCCGGGTTCGTCTCCATGGCCTGGAACCTCGGCACCAACGAATGGACCGGCAGCCTCGACAAGTTCGGCGTCCGTATCACCAAGGCGCAGCTCCAGCCCGGCGACATGCTGCTCTTCCACAACCCCGCCAACCCGGAGAAGGGCTCGCACGTCGTCCTCTTCGGCGGCTGGACCGACTACGCGCACCTGCACTACACGGCCTACGAGGAGACGCCGCCGAAGGCCCGGAAGCTGACGACGCCGTACGCCTACTGGTCGAACTCCAGCCGCTATGTGCCCTACCGCTACAAGAACCTGACGGGGAAGAAGGCGGTGGAGGGCAAGGACGCGCCGCTGTCCCCCGGCGAGGCCGACCTCCCGGACGCGGTCGCCGGGGCGGGCGGCGCCGTCGCGGGGCCCGGTACCGCGACCCCGTACGGGCTGCCGGGCTTTCCCGGCCCGGGCGTGTTCCGCCCGGGCGCCGAGGACCCGCACGTCTTCGAGTTGGGCCGGCAACTGGTCAGGAAGGGCTTCGGCAGGCACTACGAGGGGGGTCCCGGACCGCGCTGGGGCGAGATGGACCGGCGCAACGTCGAGGCCTTCCAGCAGGCCCAGGGCTGGAGCGGCCGCCAGGCCGACGGATATCCGGGCCCGGAGACCTGGCGGCGCCTGTTCTCCTGAGCCCGCCTCCCCGGCCGCCCCCGGGACCCGCACTTCCCTGTCCGCGCAGTTCCCCGTCCGTCCCTCTCCCCGTCCGTATTCCGACGCGGCCGGCCCTCGGCGCCGGCGTGGAGGTCTGGAGGCACGCATGAGCACCACGACATCGCAGAACCCGGAGCCCGAAGGGCGTCCGGACGAGGCCGATGTCCGGCACGCCCGTCTCATCCACAGTGAATCGACATCCGAGATCCCCGTCCACATGCTGTTCCGTGAGGATCCCGACGCGGGCCCGCTGCCGCTCGCGCCCGCGGTGGTGGGGCGGCGGCTCGGCACCGGCGAGCAGCCGCGGGTGCGCCCGCCCGCCCCGCCGCGGCGCCGCGCGCCGGAGCTGGACCCCACGCTGGTCGAGCGGCGCGCCCTGGTGCTGCCCGGTTCGCTCGGCGTGCTCGTCGGCCTCGGCGGGGTGGCGGGCTGCGCGGTCACCACCTGGTGGATGGGCCTCGTGTCGCCCGCCGCGGTACGCCTGCTGGAGCTTCCGGTGTCCCCGGCCACGGGCCTCGGCCTGCCGCAACTGGCCGCGTTCGTCGGCTCGGGCGTCCTCTTCCTGCTCGGCTTCGGCGGTCTCATGCGCGGGCAGACCGGTCTGGCCTGGGTGATGAGCGTGTTCGGGCGCTACCGGGGCACGGTCCGGCGTTCCGGTCTGATGTGGGTCAACCCGCTGGTCATGCGCCGCCGGGCCGACGTTCGGTTGCGGCACTGGCGCAGCGAGCCGCTGCCCGCCGTCGACGCGAACGGCATCGCGCTGCACGTGGTCGTCATGGTGACCTGGCAGATCAGGGACACCGCGCGCGCCGTGCTCGGCATCGACGACCACGAGGCGTATCTGCGGGAGTGCGTCGAGTCGGCGCTGGCCCGTGTCCTGCCGCAGGTGCCGGCCGACGTGCCCGCCTCGATGGCCATGGTGAGCCTGCACAACGTGGAGGCGGTCGGCGAGGCGCTCACCCGGCTGGTGGCGGCGGATGCGGCGCCGGTCGGCCTGGAGGTGTACTCGGTGCAGCCGACCCGGCTGGAGTACGCCCCCGAGGCCGCGGCACGGCTCCAGCGGCGCCGCATCGCCGCGCTGGACGCCCGGCACCGGGACACCGTCCTGAGCTCGGTGGTCGACTCGGTGGAGGACACCGTGATCCGCCTGACCACCCGCGGCCTGGTCGAACTGGACGACTACGAGCGCAAGGCGCTGGTGAAGGACCTGACGGTGGCCTTCTACACCGGGCGCACGGCCGACGGGGGGTGACCGTCCGGGAACGAGAAGAGGCCCCTCGCTATTGCGAGGAGCCTCTTTTCCGTGCGCCGCCAGGGACTCGAACCCCGGACCCGCTGATTAAGAGTCAGCTGCTCTAACCAACTGAGCTAGCGGCGCAGACCCTGTCGCAGCACGCTCTCACGTCCGGCGACAAAAGAAATACTACCTGGTCTCCCGGGGTGCTCATGACCACCCTCGGGCGGTCACAGCACCGCGCTGAGGAACTCCCGGGTCCGGGCCTGCTCGGGTTCGGTGAAGATCTGCTCCGGGGCGCCGGCCTCGATGACCTTGCCGGAGTCGAACATCAGCACACGGTCCGAGATGTCCCGGGCGAAGTTCATCTCGTGCGTCACGCACAGCATGGTGATGTCCGTGCTGTGGGCGATGTCACGCAGGACGTCCAGGACCCCGGCGACCAGCTCCGGGTCCAGTGCCGAGGTCACCTCGTCCAGCAGCAGCACCTGCGGGCGCATCGCGAGCGCTCGGGCGATGGCGACGCGCTGCTGCTGCCCGCCGGAGAGCTGGTTCGGGTACTTGTCCAGGTGATCGCCGAGCCCGACCAGGTCGAGCAGCTCGCGCGCCCGCTGCTCGGCCTCGTCCTTCGACATGCCGAGCACGGTCACCGGCGCCTCGGTGATGTTCCGGAGCACCTTCATGTTCGGGAACAGGTTGAACTGCTGGAAGACCATCCCGATGTTCTTGCGTATCTCCCGGACCTGCTTGTCGTCCGCCGGGAACAGCCGCTGACCGCCGACCGTGATGGTGCCCTCGTCGGGCTTGGCCAAGGTCATCAGCAGACGCAGGATCGTGGTCTTCCCGGAGCCCGAGGGGCCGATCAGGGTGACGTGCTTGCCCGGCCGCACGGAGAAGTCCAGCTTGTCGAGGACCGTGTGGTCGCCGAAGCGCTTGGTGACCTGGTCGAAGCGGATCAACTCGCCGCTGGGGGCCGCGGCCGTCGCGCTCGCGGGGGCGTCGGGTTCTTTCCTGAGGGGGGTGTCAGCGGACAAGACGTCGCTCCAGGGCTCGCAGGAGGAGGGAGGCGGGGTAGGAGATCAGGATGAAGGCCACCCCGATGACGGTGAGAGGCTCCGTGAACTGGAAGTGCTGCTGGGAGAACAGCCGTGCCTGGCCGAGCATGTCGAGCACGGTGATCGTCATCAGCATCGGCGTGTCCTTGAGCATCGCGATCACGTAGTTGCCGAGCGCGGGCACGACCCGGCGGATCGCCTGCGGCAGGATCACCGCGGTCCAGGTGCGCCGCACCGGAAGGCTCAGCGCGGTGGCCGCCTCCCACTGGCCGGCGGGCACCGCGTCGATGCCGGCCCGGTAGACCTGCATCGTGTACGTCGAGTAGTGCAGGCCGATCGCGAAGACACCGGTGGTCAGCGCGGAGAAGGTCAGCCCCCACTCGGGCAGCACGTAGAAGAGGAAGAACAGCTGCACCAGCAGCGGGGTGTCCCGGACGAACTCGGTCACGACCCCCACCGGCCAGCGCACCAGCCGGGTCGGCGTGCGCATCAGCAGCGCCCAGAGGAGACCGAGGGCGAAGGAGATCAGTGAGCCGAGGGCCAGCGCCTGGAGGGTGACCTCGAGACCGTCCCAGAAGTGCGGCATGAAGGCGCGTACGGCGCCCCAGTCCCAGTTCACGCGACACCGCCCGTCACCGTGGTCGTCTCGGACTGCCGAGCGGAGGAGGAGGCGGCGGTCCGCCGCGGCGCCTTGCCGACGCCCTCCTTCAGACGGCGTTCAAGACCGCGCATCAGCCGCGTGAGCAGGAAAGCGATCACGAAGTAGATGATCAGGAGGTACGTGTAGATCTTCGCGCTCTCCTGCAGCGCCAGCCGCACCAGGTTCCCGCTGAACGTCAGGTCGCCCATGCCCATCACGGAGACCAGCGCGGTCCCCTTCAGCAGCTCGACCAGCAGGTTGGAGAACGGCGGGATCATCTCCGGCACCGCCTGCGGCAGCAGGATCTTGCGCATGCGCTGCCAGGGGGTGAAGCTCAGCGCGATCCCGCCCTCCCGCTGCGCCGGGTCGACGGCGTTCAGGGCGCCGCGTACGATCTCGGCGCCGTACGCCCCGTAGGTCAGCCCCAGGGCGAGCGTGCCCGCCCACAGCGGCACCAGCTGCCAGCCGAAGGCGAGCGGCAGCACGAAGAACACCCAGAAGATCATGATCAGTGCCGAGGTGCCCCGGAACACCTCGGTGTAGAAGCCGGCCAGGAAGCGCACGATCCACAGCCGGTGGGTGCGCGCGATACCGACGGCGAAGGAGACCGCCCCTGCCAGCAGCGCGCTGAGCACGAGCAACTGGACGGTGATCCATATGCCCTTCAGTACGAGGTCCCACAGACCCGAAGTCATCCGCGGCACAGCTCCTTCGCGGTCATGTCGGTCATCTCGGCCCTGCCGAAACCGAAGGGGCGCAGGATGCGGTGGACCTCGCCGTTCGCCTTCATCCTCCGCAGCTCGGCGTTGAAGGCGTCCCGCAGCCGTGTCTCCGCGGACCGGAACGCGAAACCGCCGCCGTCCACATGGGGTTTGCCCTTCACCAGCGGCGCGAACGGCTTGGTGGCCTCCGCCTCGGTGGACTTCCTGACCACCTCGCGGGTGGTGAGCGCGGTACCGGCGAACACGTCGACCCGGCCGGCCTCCACCGCGTTCAGTCCGGCGACCTGATCGGGCACGATCAGGATGTCGCTCTCCTTGTACCCGGCCTCCACGGCGTACTGGATCTCCGCGTAGCCGGTGCCGGTGGCGAACTTCGCCTTCTTCGCCACGACGTCCTTGTAGTTGTGCAGGCCCTTGGGGTTGCCCTTGCGCACGATGAAGGAGTCGAGCATCTGGTAGTCGGGGTCGGCGAAGATGACCTGTTGACAGCGCTCCGGGTTGATGTACATCCCGGCGGAGACGACGTCGAACTGCTGGGAGTTCAACCCGGGTATGAGGGAGCCGAACTCGGTGGGCACCGGCTGGACCCGGTCGACGCCGAGCCGTTTGAACACGGCCTTCGCCAGCTCCGGGGCCTCCCCGGTGAGTTCTCCGTCCTTGTCGATGTAGCCGAAGGGGATCTCACCGGCGATGCCCAGGCGTACCACGCCCTGGGCCCTGAGCCGGTTCAGCAGATCGCCGCCTGAGGTGGTCGACGCCGAGGCCACGCGGGTGCAGCCGGCCGCGCCGAGCGCTCCGATAGCGGCGACACCGGCGAGCAGTGACCGTCTGGTGGGTCCGGGTTTTTCCGCGTCCTTCGTCCATGGTGGAGCCATGGGCGCGCGGCTACCCGAAGCCATGCGATGTATTCCGGCCGGTTTCGGCCCCGCCCCGCTCCTGACGGCCGCGCACGGCACCGCGTTCCCGACGGGGAGGACGTCACCGCGCGCTCAGCGGCCGGGAACGTACCCCCGCGCCTTGTCGACCACGTTCACCAGCGGCCGTCCCGCCTCCCACCGCTCGAAGAGCGCGACGAACTGCGCGCCGAGCTCGTCCCACCGGCCGACCGTGTCCCCGCTCATGTGCGGGGACACCAGCAGCCCGGGAAGGCGCCACAACCGGCTGTCGCGGGCGAGCGGTTCCCGCGGGAAGACGTCCAGTGCCGCGCCCGCGATCCACCGCCGCGACAGCGCCTCGGCGAGCGCGTCCTCCACCACGAGCTGCCCGCGCCCCACGTTGATGAAGCGGGCCGAGGGCTGCATCACCCCGAAGCGCCTCAGGTCGAACATGCCCCGCGTCCGCTCGGTGAGCGGAGCCGCGGCGATCACCCAGTCGGCCCGGGCGATCAGCCGGTCCAGGTCGTCCGGGCCGTGGATGCCGGTGTGCGGGACACGGCCCACGACCGACACCGTGACACCCAGCGCCTTGAGCGTGCGGGCGATGGTCCGCCCGATCGGCCCGGACCCGACCACGCAGGCCCGGGTGCCCGCCACCCGCGTCGTCTCCCGGTGCCGCCACTCCCGCTCCCCCTGCAGGTCCCAGGTCCGGGGCAGGTCCTTGGCCAGCGCGAGGACGAGCGCGGCCACGTACTCGGCCACCGGCAGGTCGAAGATGCCGCGCGCGTTCGTCACCACCGTGTCGGACGCGGTGAGTTCGGGGCACATCAGATGGTCCACACCCGCACTCGCGGTGTGCACCCATCGTGGCCGGGGCCCCTGCCCGGGCCACGCCGCACGCACGGCGTGGGAGGTGACGTCCCAGACGAGCAGGACGTCCGCGCCCGGCAGGCGCCGCGCGAGGGCCGCGTCGTCGGCGTACTCGATCCGCACCCGGCCGGTGAGCCGGCCGAGCCGGGGCGGTGGACCGGTGTCGGCGCCCAGAACGAGCAGGGTGGGGCGGTGCGCGGGCCGGGAAGCGGGCATACGGGTACCGGGCCTCCCTTCGGCGGAGGCGGCCGACGGTGGATGGCGGCGGCCGGCCGGGCGTCTGACATGCGCGGACGGAACACGGTCGCACCCGCGGCAACCGCCGTCAACATGCCGGCGGCGCCGGCGGCCCGTGTGCTCTGGGCCGACCGGGTGAGGAGAACGGGGCTGCTTTGCGTCACCTGGGTACCCGGGCGCCGGATACCCATACAACACCGGGAGAACCGGAAGAACAGGAAGGTTGGGCATGACCGCACTCGGATTCCTCTACCCGGGCCATCACGCCGAGGACGACTACCCGCGCATCGAGCAGTTGCTGGCCAGTGACATCCGGGTCGACCTCGTGCACATCGCCACCGGTGAGGGTGCGCACCCGGCGGACGCCCTGCGCGCGGGCATGGCACCGGACGCGGCCGGCGCACCCGGGCCGGACGCGGCGCGGCAGCTCGCCGCGGGCGTCGAGGAACTGCGTCTGGCGGGGGCCGAGGCCGTGGTCTGGGCGTCCACCAGCGGAAGCTTCACCCCTGGCTGGGAGGGCGCCCACGAGCAGGTGCGCGGCCTCGCCCACGCGGCCGGGACGCCCGCGTCCTCGACCTCCTTCGGGTTCGCGCACGCGGTGCGGGAGATCGGGGCGCGGCGGGTGGCGGTCGCGGCGACCTACCCGGACGGCGCGGCGGAGCTGTTCGCCCGGTTCCTGGGCGCGGCGGGCGTGGAGGTGGTGTCCGTGCACAGCGCGGGGATCGCGTCCGCGCGGGAGGTGGCCGCGTGGGACGCGAAGGAGGTGCTGGCCCTCGCCCAGGCGGGCGATCACCCGGACGCCGAGGCCGTCCTGCTCCCGGACACCGCGCTGCACACGGCCGCGCATCTCACCCTCCTGGAGAAGGAGCTGGCCAAGCCGGTCCTCACCGCGAACCAGGTCACGGTCTGGGAGGCGCTGCGCCTGGTGGACCGCCGGGTGAACGCCCCGGCCCTGGGGGCGCTGTTCACCAAGGAGCCCATCGTCCAGGTGTGAACAGTTCGCGCGGGGGCGGGGACCCGCCGGGGCGGGCCGCCCCCGCGCCGGGCGGGCGGGAATAGGCGGGGAGTGCCTCCTGTTGTGCGACGCGGAAGGCGACACGCACATGGGAGGCAGTTCGGTGGACGAGATCCGCGGCACGGCACAGGGCACCGCCCCCGTGCCCCTGTCCGTACTCGACCTGGTCACGGTGGGTGCCGGCCACACCGCCACCGACGCGCTGCGCACCGGTGTCGCCCTCGCCCGCCTCGCCGAGGCCCGCGGCTTCCACCGGTACTGGGTCGCCGAGCACCACTCGATGCCGGGCGTCGCGTCGTCCTCGCCCGCCGTGATCCTCGCCCACCTCGCCGCCCACACCGAGCGCATCCGGCTCGGCTCGGGCGGCGTGATGCTCCCCAACCACGCCCCGCTCGTCATCGCGGAGCAGTTCGGCACGCTGGAGGCCATGGCTCCGGGCCGTATCGACCTGGGCCTCGGGCGCGCCCCCGGCACGGACGGCGCCACCGCCGCCGCGCTGCGCCGCGCCGACCACCTCTCCGAGGGCGCGGACGACTTCCCCCAGCAGCTGAGCGAACTGACGCGCTTCCTCGACGACGACTTCCCGGACGGACATCCCTACGCCCGCATCCACGCGGTCCCGGGCCCCGTCCAGGCCACCGCGCCGGGCGGCGTCCAGTCCGCCCACAGGCCGCCCGTCTGGCTGCTGGGCTCCTCCGGGTTCAGCGCCCAGCTGGCCGGCATGCTGGGCCTGCCCTTCGCCTTCGCGCACCACTTCTCCGCGCGGAACACCGTCCCGGCCCTCGACCTGTACCGGGAGTCCTTCCGCCCCTCCGCGGTGCTGGACGCGCCGTACGCCCTGATAGGTGTCGCCGCCCTCGCCACCGACGAGGAGAGGGAGGCCCGCCGCCAGGTCCGCGCCGCCGCGCTCAACATGCTCCGTCTGCGCATGGGCCGCCCCGGCCTGGTCCCGACGCCCGAGGAGGCGGAGGCCTACGCGTTCAGCGCGATGGAGCAGGAGTTCTTCGAGTCCTGGACGGCGAACGTCGTCCACGGCACCGCCGACGAGGTCCGCTCCGGCCTGGACGCCCTCCACAAGCGCACGGGGGCCGACGAGTTGATGATCACGTCCAACGCCCACGACGGCGCGCTCCGCCTGCGCTCCTACGAACTGATCGCCCAGGCCTACGACTTCCCGGCCTCCTGACCCGTCCGGGTCGGGGCCGGCAGGGCCCCGCAAGCCCCGCCGCTACGCGGCACCCCCGCGCGGGCGGGACTCCACGAGTTCCGTGATCCGGTCCGCCGGTACGGGGCGCGAGTACAGCCACCCCTGCCCGGTGTCGCACCCGATCCTGCGCAACCGGCTGGCCTGCGCCGAGGTCTCCACGCACTCGGCGGTCACCGTCAGCCCCAGTCGGTGCGCGAGCTGGATCATGGCTTCCACGATGACCTCGTCGGCGGGGTTGGGCCGCTCCCCGTCGTCCGCCCCCTCGTACTGGAAGCCGCGGACGAACGACCCGTCCAGCTTCAGCACCGACACCGGCAGCCGGCTGAGATAGGCGAGGTTGGAGTAGCCGGTGCCGAAGTCGTCGATGGCGATGTGCACGCCCATGTCGCTGAGTGCCTGGAGGGCCTGGAGGGGCCGGCCGGCGGAGCCCATGACGGCGGACTCGGTGAGTTCCAGTTGCAGCAGGTGCGGGGCGAGCCCGGTCTCCGCGAGCGTGTCCGCAACGTCCGCCACCAGGTCGGAGTCCCAGACCTGACGCACCGCCACGTTCACACTGACGAAGATCGGCGGTTCGTCCGGGCGGTCGAGTTGCCAGCGGCGCGCCTGCCGGCAGGCGGTCCTCAGCGCCCAGCGCCCCAGCGGCACGATGGAGCCGTCCTCTTCCGCCAGTCCGATGAACCGATTCGGCGTCAAGGTGCCGAACTGGGGGTGATGCCAGCGCACCAGCGCCTCCACCCCGCGCACCCGGCCGTCCTCCATCCCCACCAGGGGCTGGTACTCCAGTGCGAACTCGCCCCGTTCGATGGCCGGCCGCAGGCCGGAGGACAGGGCCTGACGGGTCATGCGGTGTGCGTTGCGCTCCGGGTCGAACAGGGTCCAGCGGGCCTTCCCGTCGGCCTTCGCCCAGTACAGCGTCGTGTCGGCGGCCTGCATCAGACCGGTCGCCGTCGTCCCCGCGGCGTGCCGTTCCACGACGCCGATCGAGGCCGACACGGACAGCCGCTGCCCGGACAGGTCGAACGGCGCCTGGATCGCCTTGAGCAGCGACTCGGCCAGTTCGGCGAGCTGGTCGGTGCCGGTCGAGTCCTCGACGAGCAGCGCGAACTCGTCCCCGCCCAGCCGGGCCACCAGGGGAGTGTTCGCGCGGGTGCGGCCGACCTCCTCCGCGCAGCGCGTCAGGCGCTCCGCGACCGCCGAGAGCAGCCGGTCGCCCACCCGATGGCCGAGCGAGTCGTTGACCGCCTTGAAGCCGTCGAGGTCCAGGTAGCACAGCCCGATCCGGCCGGTGCCGCTGGCCTCGTAGGACTGCGCCTCCAGTGCGGCGGACAGACGTTCGAAGAACAGGCCCCGGTTGGGCAGCCGGGTCACCGGATCGTGCATCTGCAAGTGGCGCAGCCGGGCCTGCAGTTCGCGCCGGACGCTGATGTCGGCCACGGAGAGCAGGACGGCGTGCTCGTTCTCCGGCAAGGGGGTGACGGTCACCTGGACCCAGAGCGAGTGCCCGTCGGGGTGTTTGAGGCGGCGGGTGCAGCGCAGTCGCGACTGCCGACCGCACAGCATCTCGCGGTACGCGTGCCAGGTACGGGTGTCCGAGGACAGGTCCACCAGATCGGCGGCGACCCTGCCCACCACCGCGTCCGTGCCGGTGCCCAGCAGCGACCCCATGGCCTCGTTGGCGGTGACGATCAGGCCCTCCTCGCCGACGACCGCCATGGCGAGCGGCGCGGCGGCGAACGCGGCGCCCAGCGTGTAAGGGTGCGGCCGGGCGGCCGGGGAGGGAGGGGACCCGCCGGCGGGCGGCACCGGGTGCACCCCGGGCGAAGGCCCCGGCGCGGGGCCCGGCGCGGGTCCTGGAGTGGAGGGGGCGGCCGCGCCGGTCGACGCGATGTCGTACACCTGGTGACTCTCCGCGACGGCCGGGCTGACGAGGTCTGCCGTGGGCGCCGGCCCTTCGGACGTTCCGCTCACCGCTCGCTCCCGCAGTGCACTCGTTCTTCGTACGGATCTCGTGGGTCTCGTCGGAGCCGACGGCCGCGTGGTGAACGGCCGTACAAGCTGTACAAGCTGTGTTCGCGCAGGAAAGTGTGCCGATCATAGAGGCTGCCTGAGGAGCCTTCCAGCCGTCGTCCGGCCTCCGCGTGCGCGCGCACCTTCTGACAGATCGTTTCTGCCCGCCCGGGGCCCCGCTCTATCAGGCCGCGTCCGACTGTGACGTTCCGTGAGTGTCCGGGGTGTCGGTCGGAGCCGACCGCCCCCTCGGTGCCCGTGCGCCGTCGTGTGCTCCCACTCCGCACTGCCCCTCCCCGGAGTCGAGGATCCCTCCTGGCCTTTCCCCCGACTGACGGCCTCTCACCCTTCCGGGGCAGGCAAACAGGGCGTAGTCATACAAGTAGGACAAAGCTGGGTGCGGAGTTCCCGAACCGCACCCGGAGGTCGACGTGTCGCGTCCGCTCCCCCTCAAGGGATCATTCCGGAATGCCCCCAGGGGGCTTGTCCGGGGTGGGGCGGCGCCGATACTCCGCAGGACCGCGTCCGTCGTCACGGCGATGGCGGCGATGGTCGCGACCTCCGTCATCACCGGCCCCGCCCTCGCCGAGCCCCTGGCGGCGAGCTGCGAGCTGGAGCGCGGTCAGGCGCACCACTCCGAGGGGTTGGACACCTGGAACGCCTCCTACACGCGGCCGGTGCACGCGCTGGAGGCGGTCATGGTCTTCCTGTCGTTCACGGACGCCAAACCGGCGACCACGCCGGCCCAGCTGACCGCGGACTACTTCCCCGAGACCAGCAGGTTCTACGAGCGTGCCTCCTACGGCCGGTTCACCCTGCACCCGCACCCGGTGGGCCGCTGGATCCAGATGCCCCACGCCTCGACCTGGTACGCGATGAGGCGTGACTGGAACGCGGCCCGCCGCTCCGCGTATCTGCACGACGCGATCGCGGTCTCCGACAAGTATGTCGACTACTCGCGCTACGACATCGTGTACTTCGTCGCCGACCCGAACGCGCCCGGTGTCGACTCCGACGCCACGAAGGTGGTGAACCTCGACACCCCGCTGCGCGCCGACGGCACCGACATCCGCCGGGTGGTGACGGTCTTCGAGAAGCATCCGCCGGACCGGCTCGTCCTCGCCCACGAGACCGGCCACACGTTCGACCTGCCCGACCTCTACCACCGGCCCACCGGTGGCAAGGGCGACTGGGACACCTATGTCGGCGACTGGGATCTCATGGGCAGCCAGTTCGGGCTGGCGCCGGACATGTTCGCCTGGCACAAGTGGAAACTGGGGTGGATCGACCCGCGTCAGGTGGTGTGCGTACGCGGCATGGTCACGCGGCTGACGCTGGAGCCGCTGGAGGCCGGGCCGACCGGGGTGCCGCAGGTGCCGGTGAGTGCGGGGTCGTCCTGGACCTCGGCCACGACCGCCTCGGCGGGCGCGGTCGGCGCGGCGGGCAGTCCGGCCAGCCCGGGCAGCCCGGATGGTGCGGGTGCGGTCGGCGCGGATCCTGGCACGGAGGCCTTCGGGTCGGGGAGCGGCACCAAGCTGGCGGTCGTGCGGACGGCGCCCGACAGCGTGATCGCGATCGAGGCGCGCTCGGCCATCGGCAACGACACCGGGGTCTGCCTGCAGGGCGTCCTCGTCTACCGCGTCCGCAGCGACATGGAGTCCGGCGACGGCCCCATCCAGGTGCTCGACGCCCATCCGCAGTCGGCGGCGTGCTGGGGCAACTCGGTGTATCCGCCCCTCGCGGACGCGCCGGTCGCGCTCGGTGAGAGCTTCACGGTGCCCGGGGACGGGGTGAAGGTGACCGTGGAGGACCAGACGCCGACGGGGGCGTGGGTCGTGAAGATCACGAGAGAGTGAGAAAAAGACGATGGCGGTCCCACCTCGCACCATGCTGGTGCAGGACAGAACCGCCATCGCGTCTGTGCGCCGCCAGGGACTCGAACCCCGGACCCGCTGATTAAGAGTCAGCTGCTCTAACCAACTGAGCTAGCGGCGCCTGCTGACGTCGTAGACCTTAGCATCCTGGTCGGCGGGAGGAAAAATCGATATCCGTACGGCGGCGGAGGCCGCGGTGCGTGCCGCCCGTACGGCGGCCCACAGAAGGATCTCGGGCCCCGGAAGCCAGGGGTGCCGGGTGTCGGGCGCCACCAGCCAGCGTGACTCGGGGCGGGCGTCGTCGGCCGGGGTGCGGCGGGCGGCGGGCACCGTCACGGCGTCGCCGGGGCCGTGGCACAGCAGCGGCGGGATCCGGTGCGCCCGCCCGCCCCACTCCTCCCAGTCGAGCAGGGCCGGCAGCCGCCGGGCTGTTCCCGGCGCCGTGAACAGCAGCATCCGGCCCCGGTGCGCGGCGACCGGCCCGGAGCCGGGCCCCTCGTCCCACAGTCGGTCCAGCATGCGGCGTCCGAAGATCGCGGGTGCGTTGATCACGTCGAACACGCTGCCGCACGCCAGGACCACGGGGGCGGCGGGCCGCTCCGCCCAGAGCGCGAGCGTGCTGCGCGGGTGCGCGGCCGCCGAGGCGAGCCAGGCGGCGCCCTCCGTGGTGACGCCCGTGGCGTCGAACCGGTCGGAGGGAGGTACGCGCGGGGACTGCGTCGACGGCGTTCGGCTGCTCATGGCGTCCACATCTACCGGCGGTGAGCGAACGGTCTCCGAGAGTCGCCGAATTCCGGGACAGGGGCGGCGGCGCCGGGTACAGTGCCGCCGGGCATATGCCCGGCGATCGCTCAGCCCAGGCTCTCCGGGCCCCCGCCGGCCTCGGTGCCGCGCAGCAGGCCCCGGCCGAACTCCACCATCCTCTTCGCGTAGTCCTCCGTCCACTCCGCCCGCTCGGCGATGTCCGCGGGGCTCAGCCGGTCGAAGCGGCGCGGGTCGGCGAGCTGCGCCGCCGCGACGGCCTGATACTCCACCGCCCGGTCGGCCGCCGCGCGAAAGGCCTGCGCCAGTTCCGTGGCCCGCGCGAGCAGTGCCCGGGGGTCGTCCATCGACTCCAGGTCGAAGAAGTGCTCCGGGTCGCAGGCCGCCTCCGCGGGCTCGAAGAGCAGGGGCGCGGGGCGTAGCCGCGACTCGTTCCGACGCGGCGTGGGCTCCGCCATGTCTTCTCCTTCTCGTACGGTTCGGGTGGCGCCCCCCTTCCGGTGGGCCACCGTCCATTGTCTCGCGGCGACGCAAGGGGGCCGGGGCGATGCGGACACCGGCATCCCCTGTCCCAAGGCCGCCGGCCCCCACGATGTTCCCCACCGCTCGCCCTGGTCAGGGGCGCCAGGGGATCCGGTGTTCGGCGAGGTGCGAGAGCACCGCGTGGTTGGCCTCCCAGCCGTCCGGGAACTTCACCGTCACGCCGAGGGCCACCGGCTCCGTCGAGGGGTGGTCGTCCAGCAGGGACGACACCCCCGACCTGCACACCACGATGCAGGCGTGCCGGTGGCGGGACGCCAGGACGCACAGGCGGCCGGTCTCCAGGTGGAACGCGGTCGCGTCCGGGCGGCCCGACAGCGGATGCAGCACCACGGTCACATCGAACTCCCGGCCCTGAAGCCGGTTCGCCGTGTCCACCGCCACATTTCTCACTCCGAGGTCCGCGAGGGCGGCACGGACCGCCGCCGCCTGGTCCCGGTGCGCGGTGCCGACAGCGATCCGGTCAGCCGTCAGCGGCACCGGCTGCTCGGACCGCTCCGAGAGGGCCGCCCCACCCCGCTCCAGCAGCCGCCGTACGACCGCCGCCACCGCACGCACCGCCTCGGGGTCCGTGCGCGGGGTGTGGCGCGCGGGCAGCTCCAGCAGGCCCCAGCCCGTCCCGGCCGCCTCGTCGATCACCCGGTCGGGCCCCGAACCGTCCGAGGCCACCGCGAAGGAGAGCCGCCGGTCCCCATGCCCCGTACCGCTGCGGAACGGGGTGAACGGGTAGAAGGCGTCCGACACCAGCGGTGCCGCCGACGCGGGAAGCCGCCAGGACACCGGAAGCCGGTGCTGCGGCAACCGCGGGTTGTGGGCCAGCAGTGTCGTCACCGCCGAGGCGGACGGGTCGTACGACAACCCGGCCCACTGCTCCACGCCCACGATCGCGAACGGGTCCAGCTGCCCGGGGTCGCCCACGAACAGCGCACGTTCGAACAGGCCCGCCACCGCCAGCAACGCGTCCGAACGCATCTGGTACGCCTCGTCCACGATCGCGTGCCGCCAGGGCTCGACATCCTTGACGTGCGCCCACTTGGCGGCCGTGGAGATCACGACGTCCAGGCCCGCCAGCTCCCCGACCTTCGCCGAGGTGCGGACGTTCGGCAGCGCGTCGAGCGCCTTGTCGTAGGGGTCGGTGTCGCTGCTGTGCAGTCGCCCGACCGGCAGGCCGGGCTCCTTCTCCGCCAGCCGCAGCACCAGGTCGTCCACCTGCGCGTTGGTCTGCGCGATCACCATCAGGGGCCGTCCCGCGCCGGCCAGTTCGAGCGCGGCGCGGACGACGAGCGTCGACTTCCCGGCCCCCGGCGGCGAGTCGACCACGACCCCGCGGTCCGCACCGTGCAGCGTGTCGCGCAGGATCGCCTCGGTGGCCCGCGCGGCGGCCGTGCCCGGGTCGACGGCCCCGCCCGGCTGAGCGAACACGGTCACAGGACGTCCTCCTCGGTCGGTGGATCGGGCTGCGGAAGCGCGTCGGGCTCGCCCGGCGGGCCACCGTGCGTCCAGGGGGTGTTCTCCGGATCGGGCAGCCGGGCCCCGCCCCGCTGCTCGTGCTCGAAGAGCGTGAAGCAGACGACGTCGCCCTTCTCGGGCACCGAACCGGCCTCCGGCTCCTTGCCGCGGCCCATCTTGTCGAGGATGCGCAGCACCAGCAGGCCGCCGTCCCGGCCGCCCTCGAACCCGACGAACTCGGCCGTCTGCGGCTTCCCGCCCAGCGACCGGTACACCTTCGTGCGCTCTCCCACGGCCGGGGAGTCGCCGGTGTCCACGGTCACCAGCGGTCGGGGGCTCGGCCGCTTGCCCTCGCTGTACGCCATCACCACCTCGGTGACCTCCCCCTCGAACGCCTGCCCGGCAAGCCGCTGCCCCGCCATCAGCAGCGGGTCGTCCAGCGCCTCCTGGGCGTCGAGGCGGGCCTGCTCGCGCTCGCGCGCGGCCAGCTTGTTCGCCGCCGTCACCGCGTCGTCGCGGCGCGGCTGCGGCGGCTCCCCGGCCGTGATCCGGTCCCGGTGCGCGGTGAACGACCACCGGTCCCGCGTCCACCGGTCGGCGACATGCGCGCCCTCGGGCAGCTCGCGCAGCAGGTCGAGCCCGCGCCACACGGCGTCCCAGGCGGGCCGGGTCCGGCTGGCCACCAGCTCGCGGATCCACTGCTCGGCCGCGGTGAGGTCCCCGAGCCGGTCGTCCGCCTCCACACCGTCCTCGGCGGCGGCGAGCCGGGACCGTGCCCGGTCGTAGGCCTCGATGGCCGGGGCGAGCAGCTTGTTGTCGAAGGCCGGGTCGGTGGCGGGGCCCGCCGGAGGGCACAGCAGCTGGCCCGCACCGTCCCGGGTCAGCTCGGCCCGCAGCGCGGCCTCGGCACCCGACTCGCCCGGCGGGGGGTCGATCCAGGCGAGCACCTTGCCCAGGTGCTGGTCCTCCAGGCCGGACTGCCCGCTCGCCCAGTGCTGGGCCAGCAGATCCGTGGCGGACAGCAGCAGCGAGGAGCCGGGGACCCGGGCACGCTCCCCGTAGTGCGTGAACCAGCGGCCCAGCAGCGGCACGCGCGGCGGCGCCGGATACGGGGCCTCCGGGTCCTGCTCGGCGGTGCGCCGGAACCGCGTCGCGCGCCCCAGCAGCCGTACGAACCCGATGCCCGCGCCGCTCGGCACGATCAGCTGCGGCGCGTCCGCGCACAGGTCGACCTCCACCTTGACCCGCTTGCCGGTCTCGGGATCGGTCTCCGTGCGCTCGGCCGCCTCCACCGTCTCCGCGTGCGCGTCGAAGTGCGGCAGGACGATGTCCGCGAGGGCGGCCAGGAACGCGAACCGCAGGTCGCGGTCGCGGGGCTGCGGCACCACGAGCAGCCGGGGCGCGTCCCGTTCGGTGCCGACGAGCGCGCCGAGCGGGGCCCCGGCCTCACCGGCGGTGGTGAGCGGCACGAACACCAGCGGCCGGTCGGACAGATGCCGGTGGCGGACGGTCGCGGCGGGCTGGGCGCGTCCGGAGCGCACCGCCTCCAGGCGGCCGAGCGTGGCGATCAGCGACATCCGGCGCCCTCCCGGCCGGCCAGTGCCTCGGCCCGCAGCGCGGACGCCCTGCGCAGCGCGGCGACCGCCGGATCGTCCGGGTCCCCGACCGCACCCTGGGCGGCGGCGAGGACCTCGTCCACCGTGGTCAGGCCGCCCAGCTCGGCCCGCAGCGAGCGGCCGTAGGAGGTCACGGCGCCCTCGGCGCGGGCGCGCCCGCGGCAGTGGAAGGCCAGCTCGCAGGCCGAGAGGCACTCGGGCGCGTAGGTCGCGGACACCGACTCCACGGCTGCTGTCAGCCGGTCCTGGGGGAGGTCCGTGGCGAAGCAGGTGCCCTCGGGCAGGGTCTCGGCGATCTCCTCGATCCGGGTGAGCCGGTCGAGCTGGCGCCGGGTGACCGCGCGCTGCTTGCGGACGTCGACGGCGCAGGCGGTGGGCAGGTTGGAGAAGTCCTTCGGGCAGACCAGCAGGATCCGGTCCCGCACGAGCGGGGCGGCGCCGGGCGCGCCCTCCTCGTCGGCCGCACCGCTTCCCGGAGCCCGCGCGCCGAGGCGGTCCGCGACCTCATCCAGCGCCAGCACGTACACCGCGGACTGCCGGGCCGCCGCCCCCACCTTCGCCGGGTCGGCCGAACCGTCCAGCATCGGGAAGGACTTGATCTCGACCACCGTCCAGCTCCCGTCCGGGTGGACGACGACCGCGTCGGGCTCGAGGAACGCGAGGGAGCCCGCCACGTCGAGGGCGAGCAGGGGATGGTCGAGCAGGGTCCAGCCGCCCCTCGTGCCGGCCTCGCGCAGCGCCAGCGCCGTGCGCGCGACGCGTCCCTCGGGGCCCACCGCGGTGAGGTCGGCGACGGTCGCCGTCCCGGGGGCCTCGGCGGCCGGGTCGAGCTTCTCGCGCACCAGCCGGAGCAGCTCGGCCCCGCCGTCCGCCTTGACCCGGGCCTCGAACGCGTTGCCCCGCATGAAGGCGAACTGGGACTGCCCGAACGCCGACGGGGCGCCCAGCGCGCTCGCCAGCGCCGCCTTGTCCACTCCCGCCCCGTCCAGGAGCGCGCGCCGTCTGCACCCCGGGTTCGCGGCGAGCGCCGCGAGGGCGCGCGCGTCGAGAGCCTTGGGTGGGACGGAGGGCCCGCGCAGGTCAGCGAGCCGCTGCCGCAGCGCCGTCGCCCGCGTCCGCGGGGGAGGCACCCGGCTCGGCTTCCTGCCCTGGGCGGGAGAGGCGCTGTCGGGGAATTCGCTCACCCGTCGAAGTCTGGCACCCGCCACTGACAACGGGGGAGTCCACCGTGCCCGAGACGTCCGAAGGGGCGTCCGCGGCGGGGGAGGCCACGGGGGACGCCGAGGGCAGCAGCCGGGCCCGGAGCGCGTCGGCGGCCCGCGTCACCGGGCGTGCCAGCAGGAGGCCGACGCCCATCACGGCGATGCCCGCGACCGCGTCCAGGAGATAGTGGTTGGCGGTGCCCATCACCACGATCGCCGTGGTCAGCGGGTACAGGACGGCGGCCGCCCTGGCCCAGCGCGAACCGCCGTGGCGCCACAGCATCACGCCGCACCACAGCGCCCAGCCGACGTGCAGGCTCGGCATCGCCGCGTACTGGTTCGTCATGGCGCCGAGGCCGCGCGGCGCGCTCGCGGCGCCGCCCCACCAGCCGTACGAGCTGTACTGGGCCATCGTGTCGACGAAGCCGTGCTGCGCGGAGAGCAGGCGGGGCGGGCAGGTCGGGACCAGGGTGAAGCCGATCAGGCCGAGGAACGTGGACGTCATCAGCCAGGTGCGGGCCGCGCGGTAGTACTGCTTGCGGCGCCGGAACAGCCACACGAGGATCGCCGGGGTCACCAGGTAGTGCAGCGACGCGTACCAGAAGTCGGCCGGCACACCGAGCCACGCCTCGCGCGTGAAGAGACGGTTCAGCGGGTGCTCGGCGTTGATGTGCAGCAGCTTCTCCGCGCGCAGCAGCGCCAGACCGTGGTCCACGGCGGTGGAGGCGTCGCCGCGGCCGAGCAGCCGGCCGGCGGAGTACGAGAGGTACACCAGGACGATCAAGGGCAGCTCGGTCCACCAGCGCAGGCGGGTCAGCGGGCCCACCCCGGTGTCTGGTGTCTCGGCCTGCGGCATCCGACTCGCCCTCCCCCTAGTGATCGCTGCGGTCCCAGCGTTCCGGTCGTGCCACCTTACGGTGCGCGCTCCTGTCCGTGTGGTGCGCCCCCGGCGCCCCCGGCCCTCAAAGACGCAGATCCCACCGGTCAGGTTGTCCGAGAGCCGTATGGGCGATGATGGTGTGACCACCGTATGGATTTCCCCTCGGTCGTGGCGGTCGCGTGGAGGTCCCCCGCCACGTCCCGGAAAGGCCCCCCCATGGCACCGCGCATCCTGCTGGCCCGGCACGGACAGACCGAGTGGTCACGGTCCGGCAAGCACACCGGCAGGACCGACATGCCCCTCCTGGAAGAGGGGCGCCAGGGCGCCAAGCTGCTGGGGGAGCGCCTGCACCGGGCGCCGTTCGAGGGCCTGCCGGGCGTCGAGGTGCGCACCAGTCCGCTCTCACGCGCGCGGGAGACGTGCGAACTGGCCGGGTTCGGCGACCGGGCGGCCGCCTGGGACACGCTGCTGGAGTGGGACTACGGGGCGTACGAGGGGATGACCCCCGCCGAGATCCGGTCGATCCGGCCCGGCTGGCTGATCTGGCGTGACGGCGTGCCCGAGGGGGAGACCCTGGCCGAGGTGTCCGCCCGCGCGGACGAGGTCGTGGAGTGGGCGCGCTCGGCGGACCAGGACGTCCTGGTCTTCGCGCACGGACACATCCTGCGCTCCATAGGCGCGCGCTGGCTGGGCCTGCCCCTGGAGTTCGCCGCGCGGATCAGGCTCAACCCCACGTCCCTGTCGGTGCTCGGCTGGGCCTACGGGGAGCCGGCGATCGAGTCGTGGAACGACCTGGGGCACCTGGCGGGCTGACGTCTCTCCGGCGACGGCGGCGACTGCTGCTGGCCCACGCGCCGGCGCACGGCCCCGCCCGGGTGCGCACCCCCGCAGGAACCGGACCGGGTCGTAGGTCCCGTAACGCGTCCCGTGCGGCGCCGCCGAGCCGGTGGGCGGCGCCGACCCCGCCCAAGACGACGGCACCGTCCTCGCCGTGGGCGGTCCGGCACCGGAGGCGGCGACACGCGCGGCACCTCGGGGAGACCCCGGGAGCCCCACCGCGCGCGTACCGCGACACGTTCGAGGGAAGGGTCGGCGCGGACTGCCGCCGAGGCGGCCTCCTCACGCCATGCGGGGAAGGTTCGCGTGGCGGTCCAGGAACGCGGACACGCCCGACGCCCGCCGGTGCGGCAGCAGGACCCTCGCCGTGCCCGCCAGCATGCTCTGGATCCTGGAGGACTGGACCTCGTCGAGGAGGTCCAGGACCCGCCACCCGGCCGTGGCCGCCTCGTCGGGACGGCCGCCCCGGGCGAGGTCGTCGGCCAGTTCCGCCGTGTACAGGGCGATGTTCCGGGTGAAGTGCGGGTCCTGGAGTTCCGCCGCGCGCCTGGCGTGCCGGGCCGCCCGGTGCCAGTCGCCCAGGGTCGACCAGCACTGCGCCTCCAGGCCCTCCAGCTCGGCCTCGCCGTAGAACGTCATCCACTCGGGGTCCGCGTCCGAGGAGCCCCGGTCGAACAGCGCCTGGGCCCTGGCCAGGGCCTGCTCGCAGCCCGCCCGGTCCGCGAGCCCGGCCCAGCCGCCCGCCTCCCGCAGGGAGAGCAGCGAGAGCAGGCGGTGCGAGCCGAGCGGGCGCGCGGCGCGCTGCGCCGCCTGCGCCGCCCGCACGGCCTCCCGAGGGCGCCCGGCGTCGCGTGCGAGGAAGGCGGTGTTGCAGAAGGCGTGGGCCTCCAGGGCCGGGTCACCGGCCATCCGGGCCGTGGCCAGGGCTTCGGCGTAGTGCGAGCGTGCGTCGTCGAAGCGCCCGGAGTCGTGTGCCAGCCACCCCACCGAGATGGCCAGTTCGCCCGCGCCCGCGTACAGCCGGTCGGCGACCGACTGCCGGGTCGTGCCCGCGTCGAGCAGCGCGTACGCGGCGCGCAGCGGGGCGGCGGCGCGGCGGTAGAGGCCGTCGGCGCCGTGCCGGTCGTCCAGTACGCGGATCTTGCGCACGGCCTCTTCGAGCGCGCCGGCCTCGGACGAGCCCGGGCGCTGGGCCGGACGTCCGGCGGCGGTCGCCCGGCCGCCGAAGGCGAGCCCGAACGGGCTCAGGGAGGCGGCCGCCACGGTGGCCGTGCCGCCGGTCATGAACGCGCGACGTTGCACGTCGCTCTCCTCGTGGTTCTGTTCGTCGTACGCGTGCGTGCCGTACGACTCGTGCGTCTCGTAGGTGTGTGGAGTGTGATACGTCCCGCGCGTCCCCGGTGTCTCACCCAGGGGGTGCGGGTCACGGACGGTGCGTGGGGGGAGCGCGCCCTCGGTCGGGCGCGCTCCACGGCCGCGTACCACCGACCGCGGGGCGAACCCCAGGTCGGTGAGCGAGCGGCCGGGGAACATGTGCAAGAACACCCGTTCGTAGGCGTAGTTGGGGCAACGGATCTCGCCCGCCTCTACCCGTCCGATGTACCGCGCGTCACAGCTG
Organism: Streptomyces sp. NPDC048664; assembly: GCF_040650555.1. Lineage (NCBI taxonomy): Bacteria > Bacillati > Actinomycetota > Actinomycetes > Kitasatosporales > Streptomycetaceae > Streptomyces > Streptomyces sp. NPDC048664. Next base: position 43,882 of record NZ_JBEZHK010000010.1, read on the forward strand.
ACCCGCTCACCGATCTCGCGGGCGGCGCGCCGGACCGCCGCGGCGAACTCGCCCGGCGAGCGCTGTCCGCGCAGGTGCCGGAAGGCGAGGTTCGGCCGTGGTGGCCTGGGGGATGAGGACGAGGTCATGGTCGGGCCCTCTCGTGCGAACCGTCGAACCATGCCGGGCCGGGGACGACTTGGCGGACCTGCCCCCGTGGTGCGCCACGTGCTTCCCCGATCCGGCGGTGAATGAACGTACCTGCCCCGCGAGCTCCGACATGCGATGTTTGGCTACAAAACGGATATCTCATGCGCGATCCGCCATGAACTGCCATCCTTTGCGGCAGTGTTGCGCCCGTTGCCGTTGACGTCCTGGAGCGTTGAACCCGACGGATCGGGAAGCCGCCCGAACTTCCGTCCCGTGTTCCGTCGTCGGGGAGGGGTGCCGTCTTGGAGGCCGGGATGCACACCACGCAGAGCGTCGAGTTCCGTACGCAGTCGTCGAGCGCGCGGCCGGTACCGGAGCGCGGAGCGCCGCCGCGGCCGGCACCCGACCTGGTGACCGTACCGGTCCGGCAGGGGCTTGAGGCGGTCGACATCCTCCGCCGCGGCGCGGGCGACCGCGTCGGCCCCGTGCTGCACGACGACGGCTGCGACACCCTGGGCTTCCTGGTCCCGCCGGGCACGGCGGCGGCCTGGGACGTACCCGGCAGCACCTGCACGCAGACCGACGCGCGCGGTATCGGCTTCGCCGTGCCGGCACCGCCCCTTCAGGGCACCGGTTGGCTGCTGCCGCCCGGCGACGCCGGACTGGCGACGGACCCGGCGGTGCTGCGGGCGGCACTCGGGGAGGCGGCCCGGCTGATCGAGGCCGCGGACAACTGTCGGTGACCGTTCGCTGACACCGCGGCACGGGCCCCGCGCCCGCCCCACCCGCCGATGGGCCGCCCCCTTCCGGGCCCCTGATAATGGCGGAGTGGGCAGGTCACGGAACGCGCGGCGGGGGCAGGCGGCGGATGCCGTCGAGGAGACGGTCGAGGGCGGGCTCGCCCAGTTGATACCCGACCGGGACCGGGCGCGCGCCTGGACCCTCCTCATCGACGGCGCGCCGCAGTCCCACGTCGATCTGGACGACCCCGCCCATCTCGCCTTCGAGTACCAGCGCCGACTCGGCCACGTCATCGACCTGGCCGCCCCGCCCGGCCGCCCCGTCCAGGCCGTGCACCTCGGCGGCGGCGCGTTCACCCTGGCCCGCTACACCGCCGCCACCCGTCCCCGGTCCACCCAGCAGGTCGTGGAACGGGACGCGGCGCTCGTCCAACTCGTCCGGCGGGCGCTGCCCCTGGACCCGGCTGCCCGCATACGGGTGCGCTCCACCGACGCCCGTGAGGGGCTCGCGAAGGTGCCGGACGGGTGGGCGGACCTGGTCATCGCGGACGTCTTCAGCGGGGCACGCACCCCCGCGCATCTGACGTCCGTCGAGTTCCTCACGGAGGTCCGCCGGGTGCTCCGCGACGGCGGCGTGTACGCCGCGAACCTCGCCGACGGTCCGCCGCTCGCCCATCTGCGGGGGCAGATCTCCACGGCGGCGGTGGTCTTCCCCGAACTCGCGCTGATCGCCGACCCCGTGGTCCTGCGCGGCAAGCGCTTCGGCAACGCGGTCCTGGCCGCCTCCGCCCATCCTCTCCCCGTCGCGGAACTGACCCGCCGGGCCGCCTCGGACCCCCACCCGGCCCGGGTGGAACACGGCAGGCCCCTGAGGGACTTGACCGGCGGAGCCGCCCCGGTGACGGACAACTCGGCGACAGCGTCCCCGGCCCCGCCCCCGTCGGTCTTCCGCTGAAGCACAGCCGAACCACCGGGTGCCCGCTCGGGCGCGGCCCGCATCGCGATCCACCACGCCCGTCGCTTGTCCGCATCGTCGCCCCCGTCAACGCGCCCGCGGTCGAGGAGATACGCCGGCCGCAACGATCAGGGGCGCGGGGACCTGCGCGAAAAAGCCGCAACACCCGCAGCGCGCCTCTCAGTAGTTCCCGACCTCCACCCGCGGAGCGCTGTCGTGCCACACGCAGAACACCGACACCCGCCGCACCCCCGAGGCGAACTCGACCCGGATCCAGGTCTCGGTCTTCCACACCTGCATCGACCACCCGACCCCCGGCGTGGCCGACACCAGCGTCGCGGACGACGTCCCGAGGTCGAAGACGACCCGTCCCCCGTCGGTGTCGTAGCCCTTCACCCGGCCGACGTCCGGCGTTGCGGAGGGAGCCGGCGCCGCCGTCGTGGAGGCCTCCCGGCCGCCGCCCGCCTTCGAGGGCGAGGGGGAGGCAGAAGGAGAGGACGCGGGCGCGGAAGGCGTCGCGCTCTCCCGGCCGCTCACGTCCCGAGAGGGCTCCGGCCGCGTCCCCTGCGCGGCGGCGATGGGCAATGCCCGGGGCGGGTCGTACGCGGTCCCCGCCATCACCGTGTGGACGCCCCACCACGACAGCGTGACCGCGGCGCCCGTGGCGAGCGACCACGCCAGTACGTGTACGAGTCCTCTCAGCATCCCGGCCATACTGCCTCACCCGCCCCACCTGTGTCTCACGCGTCGCACACAGATGCGTACATCGCCGCCCGGCGTGCCGAGTTGTCCACAGGCTCCGACGGGCCCCGCACGCATGGCATACGGTGCCGCACATGGCAAGTGTGCTCGTGGTCGAGGACGACCAGTTCGTACGTTCGGCGCTCATCAGGCATCTGACGGAGGCCGGACACATGGTGCGCAGCGTCGGCACCGCGCTGGAAGCGCTCCGTGAGGTCGCCCACCACTCCTTCGGCCTGGTGATCCTCGATCTGGGACTGCCCGACCTGGACGGCGCCGAGGCGCTGAAGATGCTGCGCGGCGTCACGGACGTGCCGGTGATCATCGCCACGGCGCGGGACGACGAGGGCGAGATCGTCCGGCTGCTCAACGCGGGCGCGGACGACTACCTGACCAAGCCGTTCTCCGTGGAGCACCTGTCGGCACGGATCGCGGCCGTGCTGCGCCGTGCGCGGGCGAGCACCGCGGACGCGGCGCCGCCGACGGTCCTCAGGGTCGGCGGCCTGTCCATCGACCCCCTGCGCCGCCATGCCGAACTGGACGGCGACCGGCTGGACCTGACCCGGCGCGAGTTCGATCTGCTGGCCTTCCTCGCGGGCAGGCCCGGCGTCGTCGTGCCGCGCAGGGAACTGCTGGCCGAGGTGTGGCAGCAGTCGTACGGCGACGATCAGACCATCGACGTCCATCTCTCCTGGCTCAGAAGGAAGCTGGGCGAGACGGCGGCGAAGCCGCGCTATCTGCACACGCTGCGCGGCGTCGGTGTGAAGCTGGAGCCGCCGAGGCCGGAGCCGCGGTCATGAGGTGGGCGCTGGTCAAGGTGTGCCTCGCGGTGACGGCGATGGTCGTGGTGGCCTTCGCGGTACCGCTCGGTCTGGTGATCAAGGAGATGGCGCGCGACCGTGCCTTCTCCCACGCGGAGCGCACGGCCGCGGCCATCGCGCCCGCGCTGTCCATCACCACCGACCGGGACCAGTTGGAGCGGGTCGTCGCCTCGGCGGGGGCGGGGGACGGGATCGCCGTGCACATTCCCGCGGGGGACGGCACGAAGGCGGTCGACATAGGCCGGCGGCGGGCCACCGCCGGGGACGTCACGGCCACACGCCGACTGGGCCGGGCCTCCACCGCCGAGGTGCCGGGCGGTTCCACGCTGCTCCAGCCCACCGCGCTCAGCTCCGGCGGCATCGCCGTGGTGGAGGTCTATGTGCCCGACGCCGAGATGACCCATGGGGTGGTCACGGCATGGGGTGTGCTCGCCGCCGTCGGCGCCGCGTTGATCGTCGGCTCGGTCGCGGTGGCCGACCGGCTCGGCGTGCGGATGGTCCGGCCGGCGCAGCGCCTGGCCGAGGGCGCCCGTGCGCTGGGGGAGGGGAGGCTCGGGGCGCGGGTCGCGGAGGACGGGCCGAGCGAACTGCGGCTGGCGTCCGCCGCGTTCAACTCGATGGCCGACCAGGTGGTGCAACTGCTCGCGAACGAGAGGGAACTGGCGGCCGACCTCTCCCATCGGCTGCGCACCCCGCTGACCGTGCTGCGGCTGAACGCGGCCTCCCTCGGCGACAGTCCGGCCGCCGAGCAGACCCGGGCGGCGGTGGCGCAACTGGAACGCGAGGTCGACACGATCATCAGGACGGCGAGAGACGCCAGACCGCAGACCGCCGCGGCCGGTCCGGGCGCCGGCTGCGACGCGGCCGAAGTGGTCCGCGAGCGGATGGCGTTCTGGTCGGCGCTCGCCGAGGACGAGGGCCGCACGCACCGGGTGGCCGGGACCGACCGCCCGGTGCGCATACCCGTGGCCCGCGCGGACCTCGCCGCCGCGCTCGACGCCCTGCTCGGCAACGTCTTCCGGCACACCCCCGAGGGCACCGCGTTCGCGGTCGACGTGCACAACGCCGAGGACGCGGTCATCGTGCTGGTGTCCGACGCCGGGCCCGGCATCCTCGACCCGGAGGCGGCGATGGCGCGCGGCCTGGGCTCCGGGAGCGACGGCTCGACGGGCCTGGGCCTGGACATCGTGCGCAGACTCGCGGAGACGACCGGCGGGGACGTACGCATCGGCTCGTCGGTACTGGGCGGCACGGAGGTGCGCATCTGGTTCCAGCTCGCCCCCCGAACCCCCCAGCGCCGTGGCCATCGGGTACGCCGCCGACGCCCCGGACGCCCACCCCGCCCGCCCCGCGCACGCCGGATCAGCGAGCCGTAGGGCAGCCGGGGCGACACCCGGGCGGCAGAGCCGCCGCGAGGCCGACGCGTTCAGTCCTCCAGCGGCGGCAGCCGGCCGTCGCGCGCCGCCTTCCCATACCAGCGCGCGCTCGACTTCGGCGTGCGTGCGAGCGTCGCGTAGTCCACGTACACCGCCCCGAACCGCCGCCCGTAGCCGTACGACCACTCGAAGTTGTCCATCAGGGACCACAGGAAGTAGCCGCGCACGTCGGCGCCGTCCGCCAGCGCGCGATGGACCGCCGACAGATGCGCGTGCAGATACGCGATCCGCTCCGGGTCGTGCACCCGCCCGTCGGCGTCCGGCCTGTCGTCGTAGGCGGCGCCGTTCTCCGTCACGTACAGCGGCAGCCCCGGCGCCTCCTTCGTGTAGCGCGTGATCAGCTCGTGCAGTCCGGTCGGGTCGACGGTCCAGCCCATCTCGGTCTGCTCGCCCGGTGTCTGGTGGAAGACCACGTCGTCGGTGCCCGGCCAGGGGGAGAACGCGCTGACGCCATGACCGTCCGCCCGCGGCCCGCCCGCCTTCTCCTCGGCGGTGGCGGCCGAGACGAGCGCGGGCGTGTAGTAGTTGAGGCCCAGCGCGTCCAGCGGCTGGTTGGCGGCCGCCAGGTCGCCGTCCTGGACGAACGACCAGTCCGTGAGCGGGGCCGTCGCCGCGAACAGGGAACGCGGGTAGGCCCCGTGCAGCATCGGACCGTGGAAGACGCCGTTCGCCAGGTCGTCGATCCGCCGGCCCGCCGCCAGGTCGTCCGGCTCCCGCGAGACGGTCCGCACGACGGCCGAGTTGAGGCTCACCGCCACCGAGTTGCGGGACGGCATCACCGAGCGCAGCGCCGAGGTGCCGAGGCCATGGGCGAGGTTCAGATGGTGCGCCGCGCGCAGCGACGCCACCGCGTCCGTACGGCCCGGGGCGTGCACCCCGGAGGCGTAGCCGAGGAACGCGCTGCACCACGGCTCGTTCAGGGTGATCCACTGCTCCACGCGGTCGCCCAGGGCCTCGCCCACCATCGCCGCGTACTCGGCGAACCGGTGGGCCACATCCCGCTGCGGCCAGCCTCCCGCGTCCTCCAACTCCTGCGGCAGGTCCCAGTGGTAGAGGGTGAGCGCGGGCGCGATCCCGTGGGCGAGCAGCTCGTCCACCAGCCGCCGGTAGAAGTCCAGGCCCCGCTGGACGGCGGGTCCCCGCCCGGTGGGCTGCACGCGCGGCCAGGAGACGGAGAAGCGGTAGGCGTTCAGGCCCAGCTCGGCCATGAGCGCCACGTCCTCACGGAAGCGGTGGTAGTGGTCGACGGCGATGTCACCGGTCTCGCCGCGGGCCGTGCGGCCCGGCGTATGGCTGAAGGTGTCCCAGATGGAGGGGGTGCGGCCGCCCTCGCGCACCGCGCCCTCGATCTGGTACGCGGAGGTCGCGGCGCCCCAGCGGAAGGCGGGCGGAAAGGTCACCGGGGCAACGGACTCGGACATGGAAGCGCTCCCATCGAGGAAATGCGAGAAGGAACAGCGAGGAGGAACGAGCAGGAGGCAGAGCGACGAGGGAGGGAGTGGGGCGCGTCACCCCTTGATCGCGCCCTGCATGATCCCGCCCACGATCTGCCTGCCGAACAGCAGGAAGGCGATCAGCAGCGGCAGGGTCCCCAGCAGGGCGCCCGCCATGATCACCGCCTGGTCGGGGACGTAGCCGGTGCCCAGGGAGTTGAGGGCGACCTGGACGGTCGGGTTCTGCTGGTTCAGGGCGATGATCGGCCACAGGAAGTCGTTCCAGGCGAAGACGAACGTCAGCAGGCCGAGCACGGCCATGGCGGGCCGGGCCGCCGGGAAGACCACGTGCCACACGATCCGCGGACTGCTCGCACCGTCCACCCGCGCCGCCTCGACGAGTTCGGTGGGCAGCGCCTGCACCAGGTACTGCCGCATGAAGAACGTGCCGAAGGCGGTGACCAGCGTCGGCAGGACGACCGTCTGCAACCGGTTGGACCAGCCGAGGTCGGACATCCACAAGTACAGGGGGACGACGGCGAGCTGGGGCGGGATCATCATCGTGCCGACGGTCAGCAGCAGCAGCGCGCCGGAGAACCGGAACCGCAGCTTGGCGAAGGCGAACCCGGCGAGCGTGGAGAACACGACCGTGCTGACCGTGGTCGTGGTCGCGACGAGCGTGGAGTTGAACATCGCCGTGCCGAGCCCGGCCTGGTCCCAGGCCGCCTGGAGGTTCCTGAACAGGTTCCCGCCGAACCACAGGGGCGGCGGAGCCTGGGCGAGTCGCCGGTCGGTGCGCGAGGCGGCGACGGCCGTCCACACCAGCGGGGCCAGCGAGACCGACGCGAAGAGCGTCAGTACGGCGTACGTGACCGGGCCCGCGTCCCGTTGCCGGCCCGCCCCCGTCGGCCGGGGACGCCGGGGCAACCTCAGGTGGGTCATGGCGCCTTCCTCAGCCGTCGCGAGAGCATCATGTTGATCGAGGCCACCACCAGCAGGATCAGGAACATCGACCAGGCGATGGCCGACGCCTTGCCGAGATTGCCGATGATCCAGCCCTGGTCGTACATGTACAGGCCGAGCGTCTGGTACTGGTGCTCGGAGCCGCCCTTGGAGCCGCTGACACCGCCGAACAGCAGGGGTTCCCCGAAGAGCTGGGTCGCGCCGATGGTGGAGACGATCACCGTGAACAGGATCGTCGGCCGCAGCATCGGAACCGTCACATGGCGGAACTGCCGCAGGCGGCCGGCGCCGTCCAGGGCGGCCGACTCGTACAGGTCGGCGGGGATCGCCTGCATCGCCGCGAGATAGATCAGCGCGTTGTAGCCGGTCCAGCGCCAGATCACGATCGAGGAGACGGCGACGCGCGAACCCCAGTCCGACTCCCGCCAGTTGACGGGATGCAGGCCGGCGAAGTGCAGCAGCCAGTTCACCATGCCGCCGTCCCAGGCGTACAGCAGAGTGAAGACCAGCGTCGCCGCCGCCACCGAGGTGGCGTACGGAGTGAGCATCACGACCCGCCACAGGGTCGAACCGCGCAGCCGGTAGTGGAGCAGATGCGCGAGCCAGAGCGCCGCCAGCAGCTGCGGCACGGTCGAGATCACCCCGATGGTGAAGGTGTTCCGCAGGGCGTTCCAGAAGAAGTCCGACGACAGCAGGTTGCGGTAGTTGTCCAGGCCCGCCCAGCTCTGGTGGTCCAGGGCCGACAACTGCACGTCGTGCAGCGAGTACCAGGCCGTGTACAGCAGGGGGACCAGCGAGAACGCCCCGAAGACGACGAAGAAGGGGGCGATGAGGAGATACGGCGACGCCTTGGTGTCCCAGCGGTACAGTCGGCCGCGCCAGGAGACGGCGCCCGGCGTGCCGCGACCGCGAGCGCTCCCGGCCGCGTCCGGCTGCCCGCCGGACGCGGCCTCGGCGCTCGGCGCGGAGTGCGCGAGGGCCTTCGGGGAACCGGTCACCGGCCGAGCACGTCCTTGATCTCCTTGCCGGCCGCGTCCCAGCCCTGGTCGGCGGACCTGCCCTTCTGCTCGACCTGGAGGATGCCGACGTCGGTGATCGCGGAGTTGATCGCCTGGTCCTTGACGCCGAAGACCTGCGTCGGAATGGTCTTCGCCGAGTCGGAGAAGATCTGGGCGAGCGGCGCGTTCGAGAAGTAGGCCGTGGTGTCGGCCTGCGGCGTCAGCCCCGCGTACGCCGACGGGGTGGACGGGAAGCTGGCCTGCTTGGCGAAGACCTTCGCCTGCTGGGCGGGCGCGGTCAGCCACTTCGCCAGGGCGACGGCCTCCTTGCGGTGCTTGCCGGCGGTGGGCACGCCGAGGAAGGAGCCGCCCCAGTTCGAGGCGGTCGGGGCCGCGGCGACGTCCCACCGGCCCTTGCCCGATTCGCCGGACTTCTGCTCGATGTAGCCGAGCATCCACGCCGGGCAGGCGACCGTCGCGAAGGCGCCGCTCGCGAAGCCCTGGTCCCAGGTCGGGTCGAACTGCTTCAGCTTCGCCGACATGTCACTGGTCGCCACCCGCATGGCGACGTCCCAGGACTTCCTCACGCCCTCGGATCCGTCCCAGACGACGTTGCCGTCCTTGTCGTAGTACCGCTCGGCCGCGCCGCCGAGGGCCGCGTTGTAGACGGAGGAGGCGGAGTCCACGAACCTGGTGCCCTTGGGGGCTTTGGCCATGTACTGCTTGCCGACGTCGACGTACGCGGACCAGTCGCCCTTCCACCGCGCGGCGAGCTTGGTGCGGTCCGTCTCCAGACCGGCCTTCTGGAACAGGTCCTTGCGGTAGCAGATGGCCATCGGGCCGATGTCGGTGCCCAGCCCGATGGTCCTGCCGTCCTTGGTCGTGGCCTGCGCCACCTTCCAGGGCAGCCACTGGGACGTGTCGACCTCCTTGCCGAGGTCCACGAACTTGTCGGCCTGCGTCTGTACGGCCTCGGTGATGTTGCCGATCTCGATGGCCTGGACGTCGTCCGTGCCGGAGCCGGCCTGGAGGCGGGTGAGCACCTTGGGCCAGTAGACGTCGGTGCGGGTGGTGACGTTCTCCTTGATGGTGATGTCCGGGTGGAGCTTCATGTACTCGTCGTAGAGGCCTGCCTGCTTGTAGCCGAAGACGCCGAAGGTTCCGACGGTGAGGGTCGTCCTGCCCTTGCCGCCGCCACCGCTGCCGTTCGCGTCCGGCGAGCCGTCGCCGGAGTCGTGGGCGCAGCCGGCCAGCAGCCCCGCGGTCAGCGCGGCCACGGCCGCGAAGGCCACCAGTCCTCGGGGCCGGCGGGTGCTCGTGCGCATGTGTCCTCCTGTTGCCCGGGCGGGGAACGTGCGGGATGTGTAGGGAGCGGGTAACGTGGGAGCGCTCCCACAGTTGATGCTGTGAAGGGTCGTGGCTCCGGGCGGGGGTGTCAAGGGATCCGGCACGGCCAACCGCGGCCGGCCCCCCGGCCGTTGCCCGGGCGTCGGTCGGCTCTCGGGCGTCGGCCGTTCGGGAGAGACTGTGTCGGTCCAAGGCCGACGGCGGGAGGGTGGGACCCATGGCGAGTCACGGAGCGCGGGGCCGGAGCGCCGGCCGGCCCACTCTCGAGGAGGTCGCCGCGCGCGCGGGCGTCGGCCGCGGCACGGTCTCCCGGGTGATCAACGGCTCGCCCCGGGTCAGCGACGCGACGCGCGCGGCCGTGGAGGCGGCGGTCGCCGAGCTCGGCTATGTGCCGAACACGGCGGCGCGGGCGCTGGCCGCCAACCGCACGGACGCCATCGCCCTCGTCGTCCCCGAACCGGAGACCCGTTTCTTCGCGGAGCCCTACTTCTCGGACATGCTCAGGGGCGTGGGGGCCGCGCTGTCGGACACGGAGATGCAGTTGCTGCTGACCTTCGCCGGCAGTGACCGGGAGCGCCGCCGACTGGCCCAGTACCTGGCGGCGCACCGGGTGGACGGTGTGCTGCTGGTCTCGGTGCACGCGGACGACCCGCTGCCCGATCTCCTCGCTCAACTGGAGATCCCGGCCGTGATCAGCGGCCCGCGCTCCGCCCGCGAGCCGCTGCCGTCGGTGGACTCGGACAACTACGGCGGCGGGCGCTCGGCGGTGGAGCACCTGATCGCCCGCGGCCGTACGCGGATCGCGACGATCACGGGCCGTTCCGATGTGTACGGCGCCCAGCGGCGCCTCGACGGCTACCGCGACGCGCTGCGCGACGTGGGCCACGCGGTGGACGAGGCCCTGATCGGCGCCGGTGACTTCACCGAGGAGGGCGGCCGCCGCGCCATGGCGGACCTGCTGGCGCGCCGCCCGGACCTGGACGCGGTGTTCGCCGAGTCGGACGTGATGGCGGCGGGTGCCCGCCAGGTGCTGCGCGAGGCGGGCCGCCGCGTCCCCGACGACGTGGCGCTGGTCGGCTACGACGACTCGGCCATCGCCCGCCACATGGACCCGCCCCTGACGAGCGTGCGCCAGCCGATAGAGGAGATGGGCCGCGCGATGACGACCCTGCTCCTGGCCCGCGTCAGCGCCGACCGCCCCGCCCGCGAGGTCACCTCGCTGGTCCTGCCGACGGAACTGGTGGCCAGAGCCTCCTCGTGACGCCGAGAGGGGCGCGGCGAGCCGTGGGCGTTCGCCCCGCGCACCGGCGGGAGGAGCTCACCGCCCGCCCCACGGCACCTGGGGCGACGGGTAGTACCCCACCCCCATCGCGCCCCACCGCTCCGCCTGCGCGGCGAGACGCACACGGTAGGAGGACCAGTCGCGCGCCCCCGCCCGCGACCACCCCAGTTCCGCGACCCCGGGCAGCCGGGGAAAGGTCATGTAGTCGATGTCGGCGCTGGTGGCGATCGTCTCCGACCACAGGGGTGCCTCGACCCCGGCGATCGCCGAGGCGGGAACCCCCGGAAGGTAGGTGCCCGGATCCCAGTCGTAGGACCGTCGGACCTCCACCAGGCCCGCCCAGTCCTTCCCGAGCCGGGTGTCCCTGGTGTACTTCATGTCCAGATAGACCCGGTCGGCCGGGGACAGGATCAGCCGGGTGCCGCTCCGCGCGGCCTTGGCCACCTGGGCCTTCTCGGCCGGGCCGGTGCGGTCGAGCCCCCAGTACTGGGCGAGCGCGCCCGCCACGGGGCGCGCCCCGGTGAGCTGGTGCCAGCCGATCACCGTCTTGCCGTACCTGGTGACGATCGGCTGCACCCGGTCCATGAACGCCGTGTAGTCGGCGTGGCTGGTGGAGTGCGCCTCGTCGCCGCCGATGTGGAGGTACCGGCCCGGCGTGATCGCGGCCAGCTCACGGACGACGTCGTCCACGAAGTCGTAGGTCGCCCGCTTGCCCACGCACAGCGAACTGAAGCCGACGTCGGTGCCCGTGTAGAGCGGGGGAGCGACACCGTCGCAGTTCAGCTTCGCGTACGAGGCGAGGGCCGCGTTGGTGTGGCCCGGCATGTCGATCTCCGGGACGATCTCCACGTAGCGCGAGGCGGCGTGGCGGACGATCCGCTGGTAGTCGGCCTTGCTGTAGTGGCCGCCCCGGCCCGAGCCGACCTCCTTCGAGCCGCCGTAGGACGCGAGGAGCGGCCAGGAGTCGACGGCGATGCGCCAGCCCTGGTCGTCGCTGAGGTGCAGATGCAGCGTGTTGATCTTGTAGAGGGCCAACTCGTCGATGAAGCGCTCGACCTGGGCCACGGTGAAGAAGTGGCGGGAGACGTCGAGCATCGCGCCGCGGTAGGCGTAGCGCGGGGAGTCCTCGACGGTGCCGCCCGCGACGGTCCACGGACCGTGCTGCGCGGGGCGCTTCTCGACGGCGGCGGGCAGCAGTTGGCGCAGCGTCTGCACCCCGTGGAACAGGCCCGCGGGCCTGCGCGCGGTGAGGGTGACGCCGTCGCCGCCGCTGTCGAGGCGGTAGCCCTCGTCGCCGAACGGGCCGTCGGCGAGGTGGAGTCGGATGCCCCCGGTGCCCTGGGTGGTGACGGGCAGCGGGTAACCGGTCGAGGGCCGCAGCAGCGCCGCGAGGTACGCGCCGATCTCGCGCGCCGCACGCGTGTCGTCCACGCGGATTTGGGTGTCACGGGTGATCCGGTACGGGGACCCGCCGGGCCTGGCCGAGGAGGGCGCCGGGACCACCAGGTTCAGGGGGGTGGCCGCGGGGCGTCCCGGGGCGGTGGGGGCCGCTCCCGAGGTGCACAGGCCGGCGGCCACCACCATCAGCAGCGTGCCGAGCAGTCGGGGCGTTCTGCGGTGCGATGGCACAAGCGCTCCCTTCGACGGTGTAGCCACTCTTCCGCGTCACCACCGAAACCATTCCCTCTCGGGCCGCGAAACCATCCGGAAGGGGGCGGGAACCGAACAGGCGGCCCCTCGGCCCGATCTCGCTCGGTCCGGGGGCCGCCTGCCACCGTACGTGCCGTCAGAACGGCCTGGGAGGTGCTACTTGGCCCGGCGGGCGATGGTGAAGTGGTCGATGCGGTCACCGGTCTCGGCGATGCCGGAGACCTTCAGGGTGGCGTGCCGGCCCCGCGGAGCGGGCTCGACGTCCACGCGCAGGAAGGAGTAGTTGAGGTAGCGCACCCGGGACCAGGCGACGGTCTCGTTCTGCTTGCCGTCCTTGAGGTTGATGAAGGAGGCCACGGAGTCGACCTCGTGCTCGTGCCCCTCGTAGGAGTCCGGAGCGGTGAACGCGTACAGGCCGCGGCCCGCCGCGCCCGCCGTCACGTAGACGACGCCCTCGGTCTCGGAGTAGGCCGTGCCGCCGATCGGGAGCTTCTTGGTGACCTGGTCGCCCTTGATCACGTCGGTGCGCTCGTACTGGTGGTTGTGGCCGTTGATGACCAGGTCCACCGAGTACTTGTCGAACAGCGGCACCCACTCCTGGCGCACCCCGCCCTCCGAGGCGTGCGCGGTGGAGGTGCAGTAGGCGCAGTGGTGGAAGAAGACGATGACGAAGTCGATGTCCTTGGAGGCGCGGAACTTCTTCAACTGGGCCTCGAACCAGGTGGTCTGAGTGCCGCCGGAGATGCCGAGGTTGGCCGGGATCTCGAAGGAGACGTCGTTCGGGTCGAGCGAGATGACCGCGGTGTTGCCGTAGACGAAGGAGTAGACGCCCGGCAGGTTCTTCCGGTCGGGGCCGTTGTCCGGGAGGGTGAAGCGGGCCTCCTCGCCGCCGTAGCCGTTGGGCGAGTACCAGGCCTCCATGTCGTGGTTGCCGAACGACACCATCCACGGGACCTGCTTGGCGACCGACTCGGTCTGGGCGAGGAACTGGTCCCACACGCGCGAGTCGAAGCCGGTGTCGGAGGTCTTGCCCTGGCCCGCCGGGTCGCCGTACGCGATGTCGCCGGCGTGCAGGTGGAAGGAGGGGTTCTGGCCGAGGATCAGGCTGTCGTTGGCCAGCGCGTGGTAGCTGACGCCCTGGTCCCCGAAGGCGGTGAAGGTGAAGGGCTGCCGGCGGTCGGGGGCGGTGGTGAAGGTGCCCAGGGTGCCGGCGAGGTGCCGCTCGGCGGGGTCGAAGCCCTGGTGGCCGACGCCGTAGTAGTACGTCCGGCCGGGGCGCAGGTGGGTGAGCTTGGCATGCAGGTAGTACTGGGTGTGGTCGCCGCTCGCGCCGACCCCGGCCGGGGTGTGGAGTGCGCGGACCTCGGCCTCGATCTTGCGCGAGAGGTCCCAGGGGTGGGCGCCGATCCGGATGAACGGCTTCTTCACGGCGACCGGGACCTGCCAGGAGACCGTCATCTCCGTGCGCGGGTCGTTGCCGAACGTCAGGTGGCGGCCGAAGGGGGCGACGAAGGCGCCGTCGACCGCCTCGGCCGCGGGGGAGGCCGCGGCGGACGTGCGCGGGGCGGGAACGGCGGCCTGGGCGGCGGAGCCCGGGACGAAGGCTCCGCCGGCGATGGTGCCGAGGGTCACCGCGCCGCCCCTGATCATCGTGCGTCGGGAGAATCTCGCGCGCAGGTATTCGTGCTGCTCCGCCATGCTCATACGGGCGGCGAGCTTCTCGGGTACTCCCATGCGAGGAATGTCCATGGAGCCAGAAGGTCCTCCATACAGGCAACGTGGCGCAAGACACAGGATGGACAGCCGGAAAACGGCTTGCCAGCACCACCCGAACGGTCATCTGCCCGAAAACGGGCACACTTCTTGCGATTCCGTCGACCGTGCTCCAGGATCTACCGGGTGCACGACGAACTTGTTGATCATCTGGCGCGGTCCACGCCCCTCAGCCGGGGCGAGGTACTGCGCGTGATCCAGGACGTGCTCGCCTACTTCGACGAGTCGACCGAGGATTTCGTCCGCCGCCGCCACCGCGAGCTCCAGGCTCAGGGACTGGTGAACGCGGTGATCTTCGAGCGGATCGAGTCGGACCTGAGGTATCGGGCGGTCGCACCGCCCGAGCTCACGCTCAGGCAGCTGCGGCGCATCGTGTACGGCTGAGACGTGCGAGGGGGGCTTGATCGGGCCGGTTCCGTCACTCCCCGCCTCACCGCGGACCCCAGACCGCGGGCCGGGGGCCACGGACCGCGGACGGCGGTCGACCATTCACTCCAACGGGGACAGAAGGAGCGCAGGACTTTTTATGTGCGGAATCGTCGGATACATCGGCAAGCGTGACGTGGCTCCGCTGCTGCTGGAAGGCCTGCAGCGGCTCGAGTACCGCGGCTACGACTCGGCGGGCATCGTCGTGTCGTCCCCGAAGACGGCCGGTCTGCGGATGGTCAAGGCCAAGGGCCGGGTCCGTGACCTGGAGGCCAAGGTCCCCGCGCGCTTCAAGGGCACCACCGGTATCGCCCACACCCGCTGGGCCACCCACGGCGCTCCCTCCGACGTGAACGCCCATCCGCACATGTCGGCCGACCAGAAGGTCGCCATCGTGCACAACGGCATCATCGACAACGCCTCCGACCTGCGCAAGAAGCTGGAGGCGGACGGCGTCGAGTTCCTCTCCGAGACCGACACCGAGGTCCTCACCCACCTCATCGCCCGCTCCGAGGCCGAGACGCTGGAGGAGCGGGTCCGCCAGGCGCTGCGCCTGATCGAGGGCACCTACGGCGTCGCCGTCATGCACGCCGACTTCGCGGACCGCATCGTGGTGGCGCGCAACGGCTCGCCCGTCGTCCTCGGCATCGGCGAGAAGGAGATGTTCGTCGCCTCCGACGTCGCCGCGCTCGTCGCCCACACCCGTCAGATAGTCACCCTGGACGACGGCGAGATGGCCACGCTCAAGGCCGACGACTTCCGCACGTACACCACCGAGGGCACGCGCACGACGGCCGAGCCGACCACCGTGGAGTGGGAGGCCGAGTCCTATGACATGGGCGGCCACGACACGTACATGCACAAGGAGATCCACGAGCAGGCCGAGGCCGTGGACCGGGTGCTGCGCGGCCGGATCGACGACCGCTTCTCCACCGTGCACCTGGGCGGCCTGAACCTGGACGCCCGCGAGGCGCGCGCCGTGCGCCGCGTCAAGATCCTCGGCTGCGGCACCTCGTACCACGCGGGCATGATCGGCGCCCAGATGATCGAGGAGCTGGCCCGCATCCCCGCCGACGCCGAGCCCGCCTCCGAGTTCCGCTACCGCAACGCGGTCGTGGACCCCGACACGCTGTACGTGGCGGTCTCGCAGTCCGGTGAGACGTACGACGTGCTGGCGGCCGTCCAGGAGCTCAAGCGCAAGGGCGCGCGCGTCCTGGGCATCGTCAACGTGGTCGGTTCGGCGATCGCCCGCGAGGCGGACGGCGGCATGTACGTCCACGCGGGGCCCGAGGTGTGTGTGGTGTCCACCAAGTGCTTCACCAACACCACCGTCGCCTTCGCGCTGCTCGCGCTGCACCTCGGCCGCACGCGCGACCTGTCGGTGCGCGACGGCAAGCGGATCATCGAGGGGCTGCGCCGCCTGCCCGGGCAGATCTCCGAGATGCTCAAGCAGGAGGACGAGATCAAGGAGCTGGCGAAGCAGTTCGCGGACGCCCGCTCGATGCTGTTCATCGGCCGTGTGCGCGGCTACCCGGTGGCCCGCGAGGCCTCGCTGAAGCTGAAGGAGGTCTCGTACATCCACGCCGAGGCCTACCCGGCCTCCGAGCTGAAGCACGGCCCCCTGGCGCTCATCGAGCCCGCCCTGCCGACGGTCGCGATCGTCCCGGACGACGACCTGCTGGAGAAGAACCGCGCGGCCCTGGAGGAGATCAAGGCCCGCAGCGGCAAGATCCTCGCGGTGGCCCACCAGGAGCAGGAGAAGGCCGACCACACCATCGTCGTCCCGAAGAACGAGGACGAGCTGGACCCGATCCTGATGGGCATCCCGCTCCAGCTCCTCGCCTACCACACGGCCCTCGCCCTGGGCCGGGACATCGACAAGCCGCGCAACCTGGCCAAGTCGGTCACGGTGGAGTAGGAACGCGGAGCAACTCCCCGTCCTTCAGGCTGTCCTTCAGGCTCATGTGAAAGACCCCCTGTGCGGCGCCCGCGCAGGGGGTCTTTCCGTGGGAGGGCCGGGCGGCGAACGGGGCGCCCGAGGTCAGGGGATGACGATCACCGGGCGCTGGGCGCGCTTGGCGAGGCGGCCGGCCACCGTGCCGAAGAGACGGCCGACGAGGCCGTGCGTGGAGCCGACGACGATCGCGTCCGCCTCGTACTCCCGCCCCACCTCCTCGAGTTCGTGGCAGATGTCGCCGCCGCGCTCGACCAGGATCCAGGACACCTCGGCGAGATGCTCCGCGCAGGCCAGCTCGAGACCCAGCACCTCGGTGCGGTGGTCGGGCACGTCCACGAAGACCGGCGGCTCGCAGCCCGCCCACACCGTGGTGGGAAGCCGGTTGGCGACATGCACGATGATCAGGCCCGAGCCGGAGCGGGCGGCCATGCCGATCGCGTACGCCAGGGCGCGCTCACTGGAGGTGGAGCCGTCGAAGCCGACCACCACGCCGTGCTTGAAGGCGGGGTCGCAGGACGGGCGTGACACTTCCGCCGCGAGGGGCTCGGCCGCCGTGGGATCGGCGACGGGCCGCTTGCGGTCAGCGGAATCGAAGAATTCGTGACCGGCCATGGGTGTCTCGGCGTTGTGATCCTCGTCGGGGGGACGGACGGTGTACGGCGGAGCCGTGTCCGGGAGTCATCTTGCCCACCCCATACCCCCAAGGGTACGGCGGCACGCCTCCCGCGCTCGGATCCACTGCACTCCCCCGCTCTCGACCGGGGTTCCACGGAGCATGCACGAGGGGCGCCCGTAACGCAACGGTCGCTGCCCAGTACAGCCGGTTCGTCCGAGGTTTCACCCGGACGTCGGGTGACTCCCCGGCCGGGCGCGCGTTGAACGCGGTGACCAGCCACCCCAGGAGCGCACCGTGCCCGCATCCCCCGCCCCTCGAAGCCGCCCCGCGCCGGGCGGCGCCGGCGAGGTGATCCGCTGGGCGGCCTTCTGCTGCGTCCTGGTCCCCGTGGTGCTCGTCTGGCACGGCATCTCGATCGCCGCCGCGATCAGCGCCGGGCTCGGCCTCACCTGCGGCACCCTGGCCTGCCGCGCCGTGCTGCGGCACGCCGAGCGCGGGGCCGGGACGCCCGGGTCCCGGGAGGCGGAACGGCGGGGCCGGAACCGGGGTGCGGGGGCGGACGCCGCACGCGGGGGAAACACTCCGGTCGACTGACCGGTTTCCGTACCTGTCCCCGTATGTTTTCAGCCAACTTCTCAGCCGTGTGCATCCCGGGTCCCGATCACCCCCGACCTTCCGTTTGACCTGCGTGAACAAGGGTTTCGGGGATGTGTGGACCCTGTGCGGATTGGCCACCGGGACGAGGCGCACTTCCCTGCACGGCTCGTGAGTGCAACGCTTCGTGATCGAATGCTTCACGCCAAGTTGCCATGTCGACAATGTGCCGAATGGTGAACTGGTCACGCCCGTGCCACGGGACACAGTAGATTCGATCATGACTTTCCACGGCGGGGGACTCGTGCAGGACCAAGGGGAAACGTGCAGGAGCGACACACTCGAGGAGCCGCGACCACCGAGGGGGGCTTAGCAGTATGAGCCACGACTCCACCGCCGTGCAGGATGGAGCGGCCCGGAAGCTTTCCGGGCGACGCCGCAAGGAGATCGTCGCGGTGCTGCTGTTCAGCGGCGGCCCGATTTTTGAGAGTTCCATACCTCTCTCGGTGTTCGGGATCGACCGCCAGGACGCCGGAGTGCCGCGCTACCGACTGCTGGTGGCCGGAGGTGAGGAAGGCCCGCTGCGGACCACAGGGGGCCTGGAACTCACCGCGCCGTACGGACTTGAGGCGATATCGCGGGCGGGCACCGTCGTCGTGCCGGCCTGGCGATCGATCACCGCGCCGCCACCGGAGGAGGCGCTCGACGCGCTGCGCCGCGCCCACGAGGAGGGCGCCCGCATCGTCGGGCTGTGCACCGGCGCGTTCGTGCTGGCCGCGGCCGGGCTGCTGGACGGCAGGCCGGCCACCACACACTGGATGTACGCGCCGACGCTGGCCAAGCGCTATCCGTCGGTGCACGTCGATCCGCGAGAGCTCTTCGTGGACGACGGCGACGTCCTGACCTCGGCCGGAACGGCGGCCGGCATCGACCTGTGCCTCCACATCGTGCGCACCGACCACGGCAACGAGGCGGCGGGCGCGCTCGCCCGGCGCCTGGTGGTGCCGCCGCGCCGCACCGGAGGGCAGGAGCGCTACCTCGACCGGTCTTTACCGGAGGAGATCGGCGCCGACCCGCTCGCCGAGGTCGTCGCCTGGGCGCTGGAGCACCTCCACGAGCAGTTCGACGTGGAGACGCTGGCGGCGCGCGCGTACATGAGCCGGCGCACGTTCGACCGGCGGTTCCGCTCGCTCACCGGGAGCGCCCCGCTGCAGTGGCTCATCACCCAGCGGGTGCTCCAGGCGCAGCGGCTGCTGGAGACCTCCGACTACTCGGTCGACGAGGTCGCCGGACGGTGCGGCTTCCGCTCCCCGGTCGCGCTGCGCGGGCACTTCAGGCGCCAGCTCGGCTCCTCGCCCGCCGCGTACCGGGCGGCGTACCGGGCGCGGCGTCCGCAGACCGAGCGGCCGGTCGACCCGGACGGTGTGGGCGGCCCGCCGATGCCGCAGGTACCGCAGGAGGCGGCCGCCGTCCCCATGCAGACCCGGCGTACGGCGGCGGCCGCGAGCGCGTTCGGCGGCACGCCGTCGCTCTCCCCGGACCACGGCCGCCATGTGCCGGAGCTGTACGCGGCCGGGCGGCCGAGCCTGCCGGGCCAGCGGAGCGCCTACTGAGCACCGCGCGTGCTCGCCGGTCGCCGCGCGTGCGGGCCCGGTCACGCGCCCGTGCGCGGGTCGGCCCCGGCCGGTCGTGCCGGGCGGGCGTGTCCGCCTGAGCGAGAAGGCCTCGCGCCCTGTCGGGGGCGCGAGGCCTTCCTCATGTGACACGGGCGGTCCGTACGGGCCGGGTGGGCCATAAGGTGGGACACATGAACGATCGCATGGTGTGGATCGACTGCGAGATGACCGGACTCTCGCTGTCCGACGACGCGCTCATCGAGGTGGCCGCGCTGGTCACCGACTCGGAGCTGAACGTACTCGGCGAGGGGGTGGACATCGTCATCCGGCCGCCGGACCAGGCGCTGGAGACGATGCCGGACGTGGTGCGGCAGATGCACACCGCCTCCGGGCTGCTCGACGAACTCGCGGCCGGCACGACCCTGGCCGACGCCGAGGAGCAGGTCCTCGCGTATGTGCGCGAGCACGTCAAGGACCCCGGCAAGGCCCCGCTGTGCGGCAACTCCGTCGGCACGGACCGCGGCTTCCTCAGCCGCGACATGCCGACGCTGGAGGACTACCTCCACTACCGGATCGTGGACGTCAGCTCGATCAAGGAGCTCGCCCGGCGCTGGTATCCGCGGGCCTACTTCAACAGCCCCGAGAAGAACGGCAACCACCGGGCGCTGGCCGACATCCGCGACTCGATCGTGGAGCTGCGCTACTACCGGGAGGCGATCTTCGTGCCGCAGCCGGGCCCCGACTCGGACACGGCGCGCACCATCGCGGCCCGGCACGTGCTGCCCGCCGAGTAGGCCCTTCGCGGGGTCCGAGGCGGCCGCGCCGAAAGGGTGGCGCGAGCACCCCTTCGGACCCTGTACACTTTTTCTCAGCCGGTGGGGGAAACCACGAAAGCGCCGGTCATGGTGGGTGTAGCTCAGCTGGTAGAGCACCTGGTTGTGGTCCAGGATGCCGCGGGTTCGAGTCCCGTCACTCACCCTAAATGATCAAGGGCTGACCTGTGAGAACGGGTCAGCCCTTAGTCATATCTCGACTTTGGCCAAACCGTGGCCAAACAAGGCCCCAGAAACCCGCCTACAGTCCCCCCGTGGCGAGCATCAGGAAGCGTGAGAAGAAGGACGGGTCCGCGGGCAGGGGTCCGTCGAAGAGCCGGCCGCGCCCGGCGACGTGCCCCTCATCGAGTACGCGACCCGATACGTCGACCGCCTCAACCGCGCGGATGGCCTCGTTCCCGACCGCAGTAGACCGCACGACACCGCCAGGGCTAGGGGTGCGAGGCGTGTTTCACGGGTAGCGGCGGCTACCGACAGAGCGCCCGGGTCAGATGCCGATCGCGGCGAGCACTCGGCTCGTTTCGGTCAGTCCGTCCAGCACCACGTTCGCGCCGGCCAGGTCGGACGCTGGCGTGCGGCCGGTAGCGACGGCGATCATCCGGACTCCCGCCGCCCGGCCCGCAGCGACATCGGCGGGGGTATCACCGAGGAAGACCGCCTTCCCAGGAGCCACGTCGGCGTGCGCGAGCGCAGCGCCCAGCAGTTCGGGCCGCTCCTCCCCGTCCTCGCCGAACGCCCCGTCGTCCAGCCGTAGATAGGTGTCCAGCCCGAACACGGCCAGCTTCACCTCGGCCGCCGCGCGCACGTTGCCGGTCACCACAGACTGGCGCACACCGCGGTCCGCCAGAGCGGCGAGGACGGCGACGGCCCCGGGGAGGGCGTGACCCCGCTCTCGTAGCTCGGCGGCCCGACGCACGTGCAGCCCACCGAGGGCGTCAGCGAACTGGCCGAACAGTGCCTCGTCGTACGGGATGTCGTGCAGGCGCGCGGTTTCCCGGAGGATCACCCGCTCGGTCGAGCCGGTCACGGCAGCCTGCTCTCGCATCGCGATGCCTGTCGCCTGCTCGAACGCCTGCGCCCACAGCTCGCGGCCGAGACCCCGCGTGGCCATGAGCGTGTGGTCGATGTCCCACAGCACCAACTCCGGCACGTGTGTCCCCTCTCTTCATGAACACCGGGTCCCCGCCTGCCCGGCACCCTACGCTCGCGTACAGGAGCAAGGAGTAGCTTCATGGTCGCAGCAGACCTCCCCATCGGGGACAGGATCAGGCACTACCGCGGCGGACACCGCCAGGACGCCGTAGCGGGGCTGGCCGGCATCAGCCCGGACTACCTTTCGCAGATCGAACGCGGCCTCAAAGTCCCATCGCTGCCGATCCTGTACGCCCTCGCGCAGGAACTCGGCGTCCCAGACACGGCGCTACTGTCCGAGCAAGCGCCCCCCGAGGAAGAGTCCGCCGACACCGCCGAGGCTGCGGTGGGCCGAGCTCTCCTCGGTTACGGGCCAGCACGTAGCGCCGAAACGGTTACAGCGGCCGTACTGAGAGACCGGGTGGAGGCGGCGTGGCGAAGCTGGCAGACCAGCGGGCGCCGCTTCACCGAGGCAGCCGAGTCGCTGCCCTCTCTGGTCGCTGACGTCGAGCACGCGCTCCGGGCCGCGAGGGCCGGGACGGACGCGGTCGAGCGGCGTGCCGTTCTACGGGCCGCCGCCGACCTGTACTGCCTGCTCCGCTCATACCTGCGGCGCACCGGCCGCGTGGACCTCGCGACCTTGGCGGCGGACCGGGCGATGCGTGCCGCGGAGGACGCTGACGATCCGCTGCGGATCGCCGCCGCCCAATGGAACCTCGGGCACGTACTGCTCGCTGCGGGCCAGCCGGCCGACGCCGAGGAGCTGGCGCTGCGAGCGGCGGAGCAGGTCGCTGTTGCGCGGATCCCGGATGTTGAGCGGACCGCGGTGGGGGGGGGGTGCGCTTCAGCTCGTCGCGGTCGTGGGTGCGGCGCGGCGGCGCCGTTGGTGGGAGGCTCGGGACCGGTTGCGTGAGTTCGCGGCGCCGGCGGCGCGCGCGGTGCCGGACGGCAGCAACATCGCGTGGACGGTGTTCGGGCCGACGAACGTGGCGCTGCACGCGCTGTCGATTGAGATGGAGGCGGGCGAGACCGGGGAAGCACTGCATACGGCGGACGCGATCGATATCAGCCCGCTGCCGTCTCTGGAGCGCGAGTTCACGTTCGGGCTCGAGGTGGCGGCCTGCCACAGCCAGCGCCGCGACGCCGCCGCCGTGCTCCTCTCTCTGCTGGGCCTGGAGGAGGTCGCGCCGGAGGACCTCGCGCGGACTCCGCTGGCCCGCCAGTTGGTGCTGACGGTGATCCGTCGGGCGCGGGCGATGCACGCGCGGCAGGCCGAGCAGCTCGCCGTACGGATCGGGCTGGTCTGACCGAGCGCGTGGTTCACCCGAACTGTCAGCTCGGGTGGACGGTCTCAGGCGTGCCTACGGTCTGGGTGTGAGACGGATCACCGTGACTGTGGAGGACTCGACCATGCCATCGGACAGTGCAACCGCCATCGTCCCCGCCGTGCTGCAGGTTCTCGCGCTCCCGGCGGCCGACGCCCTCACGGAGGCCCAGACGCGCGGCGCGGTCTGTGTGTGGCACGGCGGCGAGAAGCTGACCGCGGAGACGGCCGTTGACCTGGGCGAGCAGACCGATCCGCGTTGGTTCCCCCGCGCCTGCCCCGCCTGTGTCGCCGACCGCGCGCACCGCAGTCTCCTGGTGCACGGGGCGGTGTGCGAGCAGTGCGCCGACGAGGCCGCCGAGTGCCCGGTCGGACGCGGCCTGTACCGGCTCGTGCGGGACTACCGCCGATGAAGTGCGACCACTGCTGCGAACCGATCCGGCCTGGAGAGGACTACGACAAACATGTAGTCGAGACAGGCTCAGGAGCGGCGCCAGCCATCATCCGGCACACCAAGCCGTGCCATCGGCGACGTCAGCGCGCCGCCTGAGCGCGGCCCACAGTCCCCTGCCCGGCGGCTGGGATGCCGTAGAGCCTCGGCCGTCGGGCAGGCAGCGCACCCCCCATCACATCGAGGAGAGGAAGCCGCAATGTCTCAGGTCCAGTTGCCCGAGGTGAGCGCCGTCGCTGGAGCCGCGAAGCGGATCCTGCACAACATCCAGACCGACCCAGAGTTCAGCGCGTTCCGCGCCGCCTCCCTGGAGTACTCCAGCGACTGGCAGTGCTTCACCGGATTCCCGGTCGTGGACCGGTGGACGCTGGAGCTGGACGCCGCCCCACTGTTCGAGGAAGGTATGCGCGCCCTCGCCCTGAAGGCCGCGGTGTTCGAGGCGACCGGCGACGACCAGGCAGCGGAGGTCGCGATCGCCGTCCCGGTCGACGAGATGACGCACGCGATGCTCGCCCAGGCGCAGCTGTTCGCGCGGATCGTGGCGCGTACCGGGGTCGGCATCATCCACCAGACCGACCAGGAGCACACCGACTACCGGTCCGGCGGGTACACCCACGCCTGCTACCGGACTGCGTGGGGTGAGCCGCCGGCCCGGTAATGGCTCGACCACGAGGAGGTCGTCCGGCGTCGCGACGTGCTCGCCAGCCTGTACGAGAGCATCGGCATGGGGCGCTCCGGCCGGGAGCACAGCATCAACTTCGCTGCGGCTGCGGTCTAGCCGAGCGCGGCGCGCAGCACCGCCGTGATGTTCGTGGCAGGGTCCGAGGCGAGCAGGATCTCCGTCGCCTGCCGGATCACGTCGTCAGCAACTTCCGGCGGTGCCGCGTCCAGTGCGATGCGCACCCACGCAGGGACCCCGTCGGCCTCTACTGGCGGCGGGGTCTCCCATGGCAGGGGGAGGCTGTCCGTGGCGTACGGGGCGGCCGGCAGCCCGACCCGGTCGGGGTGCACGCACACCGGCACCCCGGCCGCGGTGTAGCGGTTCCCGGTGGCCGGGTCGAAGGGGCAGTCACGGGACGGGCGCGGGAAGACGTCGAACGCACCGCCTGGGAGACGCAGGGACGGGCACACGCCGCACACCGGTCGGCCGTCCCGCGCGAAGGGCTCGCCCTGGTCCGCCATCCGTGCCTCGTCTCCCGCCGTGTGGTGGGTAGCACGGTAGCCGAATCAGCCCCGGTAGGGGCCGTTGCTCATCGCACGAGGTCGGAGAGTGGCACGTCGACGGCGTCGGCGATGCGGATCAAGGTATCCAACTTCGGGGAAAAGTGCCCCTGCGAGCGCCATCGAATGGCATGCCTTTTTATGGACAGCCGGTGTCCCCCCCCCAGGACGGACGAGGACGACGACGGGCGCCCCGGTGGACCGTACACCGGGGCGCCCGTCCGTCCGGGGCGAACCTGCCTGTCGCGGCGCGAGGGCCTGTCCGACAATCCCTAGCGGCCCGCAAGGGGGTTCGCGAGGGATCCGATCAGCTGGAGCGCGCCGGACGGGTCCGTGAGGTCCACCATCTGACGGTTGTTCCGCAGCTGGAGGCGGTTGAGGCAGGAGAGGGCGAACTCGGGGGCGAACAGGTCGTACCGGTCGAACCGTTCGGCCAGCTGCGGGTTCGCGTCCTGGTACTCGCGCGCCACCTCGGCGACCGTGCCCCAGAAGTCGTCCTCCGCAAGGACCCCGTCCTCGGCGAGGTGCGCCGCCATGAAGCGGAAGAAGCAGTCGAAGACGTCCGTGAAGATCGACAGCAGCCGCTGGTCCTCCGGGACGTCCACGCGGATGCGCGCGACCTCCGGCGGCAGGACCGCGTCCGGGTCCATGACCACGATCTCCTCGGCTATGTCCTTGAACACCGCCCGCTGCACGGCCCCGTCCTTCAGGACGAGGATGACGTTCTCGCCGTGCGGCATGTAGACCAGGTCGTAGGCGTAGAAGCTGTGCAGCAGCGGGACGAGGTAGGCGCGCAGATAGCCGCGCAGCCACTGCACCGGCGCCAGCCCCGAGCGCTCGATCAGCGCGCCGGCGAACGACGCGCCCTCGTCGTCCACATGGGCCAGGGCGGCCATGGTCGCCAGGCTCTCGCCCTCCTGGAGCGAGGCGACCGGGCTCTCACGCCACAGGGCGGCCAGCATCTTGCGGTACGGCGAGGTGCGGTCGGTGGCGGCCTCGTACTCCAGATGGCGGTATCCGACGGCGGCCCGCTCGCGGATGATGGTCAGACCGGTCGACTTCAGGACCGGATCGCTCTCGATGAGCTGGGCCAGCCAGTCGTTGATCGCCGGAGTCGCCTCCATGTAGGCGGCCGAGAGCCCGCGCATGAAGCCCATGTTGAGGACGGACAGGGCCGTCTTCACATAGTGCTTGTCCGGGTTGCTCTTGTTGAAGAACGTCCGGATGGACTGCTGCGCCAGATACTCGTCGTCCCCCTCGCCGAGGCAGACGAGGTGCCCGCGGGCGACCTCGGCGGCGAAGGTGACGCTGAGCTTGTTCCACCACTGCCAGGGGTGGACGGGAATGAGGAGGTAGTCATGGGGGTCCAGGCCTCGGCCGGACAGCAGCCGGTGGAAGCGCTCGACGGTCTGAGCGCCCAGCTCGTCCGCCACGAAGGAGGAGTACTCGATCCCGGCGCCCGCCGTGAACGCGGCCCGTGAGCGGTGCGCGGCCAGCCACACCAGCCGGACGGGGTGGGCGGTCTCGGGCGCGTACGACAGGTACTCGTGGATGCCGAAGCCCAGGCGACCGTTGTTGGCGACGAAGCACGGATGGCCCTCGGTCATCCCGGCCTCGATGTCCTGGAAGCTGCCGCGGGCCAGCTCGGCGGAGCCGGTCCGCGGCTTGCCGAGCTTGTAGCAGGTGCTGGAGACCGTGGAGGAGATCTCCTCCAGGTAGACGGGGAGCACCTCGTCGCTCAGCCCGAGGGTCTCCCTCATCTCGATGAAGAAGTCCAGCACCGCCAGCGGGAGTTCCGCACCGTCACGGCTGCGGGTGATCGAGTCCGGGTCGATGTGCCAGTGGTCGAGGCCTCGGCGGGTGGCGGTGAACCGGTAGCGGGTCAGCCCGTCGTCGCTGTGGACGGCATAGGTGTCGCTCCCGTCCGCCTCCGGTCGGGGCGAGAGCAGCCGCTCATGGGCGAACTCGGCCAGGGCCTTGCGGACCACGAGGCGGCCGGCGCGCTCCCAGCGCTCGGGGGTCAGATGGGCGACGGCGTCGGCGAACTCGGTCATGCCGCCACCGCCCGCTCGAACTGCTCACGGGTGCAGAAGCTGAGCAGCGCCCGCTTCTCCGGCTTCTCGATCTCGCGCGCGGGCACGAAGCCGACAGCGGCGTTCAGGGCGTGCACGGCGGTGTTGCGGACGTCGGGCTCCACGACGACCCGGAGGGTCGCCGGGTCCTCGAACAGGTGCCGCATCACGGCGGTGATGACCGCCGTGGTGAACCCGTGGACGGGCCTGTCGGTGGGCGCGACGAGGAAGTGCATGCCGACGTCACCGGGCTCGGGCCCGTACAGCCCCACCAGCTCGCGATGGGCGGGGTCGTAGCTCTCCATGAGGAAGGCGGGCTCGCCGTCGTGCAGCCCGAGGAGGGCGTGCTGGTGCTCGTCGGCCGCGATCTCCATGTAGGCGCGCTCGACGTCCTCCAGCCGGGCCTCCTGCATCATCCAGAAGGCCGCCTTGGGGTGGGTGACCCACCGATGCAGGAGTTCGGCGTCCTTGAGGGGGTCGAGAGGGCGCAGGGTCAGGGCGCCGAGGGTGCCGGTGGTCGTGCTCATACCGCGAACTCCTGGAAGGCGATGGTCTTTTCGACGGGGTAGTACTCGCTGCCGAGCAGTTCTCGGATGATGTACGAGTTCCGGTAGGGACCCATGCCCAGGTCCGGGCTGGTGATGCTGTGCGCGTGGACGCCGGCGTTCTGCAGGAAGACGCCCCGGCCCGTCACGTCGACGCTGTAGTTGCGGGCGACGTCGAAGCTGCCGTGCGTGTCGTAGCGCAGTCGGTCGCGTACGGGCTTCAGGTACTCGGGTTCGACGTACCGGTAGCCGGTGGCGAGGACGAGTCCCTCGGAGCTCAGCTCGAAGTCCTTCTCCTGCTCCTCCTGGCGGAAGCCGAGCGTGTAGCTGCCGTCCTCGTAGCGCGCGCTGGTGAGGGCGGAGTTGGTGAGCAGGCGGGTGGGGACCGGGCCGTCGAGGTTCTTCTGGTAGAGCAGGTCGAAGATCTCGTCGATCAGGACGCCGTCGATGCCCTTGAACAGGCCCTTCTGCTCGCCGTTGAGGCGGTAGCGGGTCCCCTCGGGCAGGGCGTGGAAGTAGTCGATGTACTCGGGGGAGGTCATCTCCAGCGTGAGCTTGGTGTACTCCAGCGGGAAGAAGCGCGGGGAGCGCGTGACCCAGTTCAGCCGGTAGCCGTGGACGTCGATCTCGGCGAGCAGGTCGCGGTAGATCTCGGCGGCGGACTGCCCGCTGCCGACCAGGGTGATCGACTCCTTGGCCTGGAGCTGGTGCTTGTGGTCGAGATAGCGGGAGTTGTGGACGAAGTCGCCGCCGAGGTCGCGGCAGGAGTCCGGGACATGGGGCGGGGTTCCGGTGCCGAGGACCAGGCGGCGGCCCCGGAAGACCTCACCCGTGTGCGTGCGGACGGCGTAGACCTCGTCCCGCTCCTCGTACGTCACCTCCGCGACCGTCGTGCCGAAGCGGATGCTGCTCAGCTTGGACGCGGCCCAGCGGCAGTAGTCGTCGTACTCCACGCGCAGCGGGTAGAAGTTCTCCCGGATGTAGAAGGAGTAGAGCCTGCCCTTCTCCTTCAGGTAGTTGAGGAAGGAGTACGGCGACGTCGGGTCGGCGAGGGTGACCAGGTCCGACATGAACGGGGTCTGGAGGTGGGCGCCGTCCAGGAACATGCCCGCGTGCCACTCGAAGTCCGGCTTGGACTCCAGGAAGACGCCGTCGAGTTCGGCGATCGGCTCGGTGAGGCAGGCGAGGCCGAGGTTGAAGGGGCCGAGCCCGATCCCCACGAAGTCGTACGTCTTGTGGGCGGATTCAGGAAGCGTGGTCAAGGGACTCTCCCAGGTACTGCTCGGCGTGGCCGGCGATCAGGTCGAGCACGGCGGCGATGTCGTCGGCCGTGGTCCCGGGGTTGAGCAGGGTGAACTTCAGGTAGTGGCGTCCGCCCACCTTGGTGCCCGCCACCACCGCGTCGCCGGAGGCGAACAGGGCCTGGCGGGCGTACAGGTTGGCGCGGTCGATGCCGGCCGGGTCGGTGACGGCGGCGGGGATGTAGCGGAAGACGAGGGTGGACAGCTGGGGCCGGACCACCACGTCGAAGCGCGGATCGGCGGCCAGCAGCTGCCAGCCCTCCCGGGTGAGGTCGCAGACCTCGTCGAAGAGCTGTCCGATGCCGTCGGCGCCCATCGTGCGCAGGGTCATCCACAGCTTGAGGGCGTCGAAGCGGCGGGTGGTCTGAAGCGACTTGTCCACCTGGTTGGGGATCCGCTCCTCGGCCATGCGGCGCGGGTTGAGGTACTCCGCGTGGTAGGTGGCGTGGCGCAGGGTGGCGGTGTCCCGCACCAGCACGGCGGAGGAACTGACCGGCTGGAAGAAGGACTTGTGGTAGTCGACGGTGACGGAGTCGGCGCGCTCGATGCCGGTCAGGCGGTCCCGGTACTTCAGGGAGGCGAGCAGGCCGCAGCCGTAGGCGGCGTCCACGTGCATCCAGCTGCCGAACTGCGCGCACAGCTCCGCGATCTCGGGCAGCGGGTCGATGGAGCCGAAGTCGGTGGTGCCCGCGGTGGCGACGACGGCCATGGGGACGAGCCCGTCCCGGGTGCAGCGCTCCAGCTCGCGAGCGAGGGCGACGGTCTGCATGCGCTTGTCGTGGCCGACGGGGACGACGGCCACCGCGTCCGGGCCGAGGCCGAGCAGTTTCGCCGACTTCTTCACGCTGAAGTGGCCGGCCTCGGAGGCGAAGACGCGGAGTTTCCCGAGGTCGTCGCTCTTGGCCTCCTCGCGGGCCAGCAGCAGCGCCTGGAGGTTGGACTGGGTGCCGCCGCTGGTGAACACGCCGTCGGCCGCGGGGCCGAGGCCGATGCGCCGGGTGGTCCAGTCGATGAGCTTGCGCTCGATGAGGGTGCCGCCCGCCGACTGGTCCCAGGTGTCCAGGGAGGAGTTGACCGCCGAGAGGACCGCCTCGCCGACGACGGCCGGGATCACGACCGGGCAGTTGAGGTGGGCGAGGTAGCGGGGGTGGTGGAAGTAGATCGCGTCGCGGAGGTAGAGCTCCTCCAACTCGTCCAGGACCGCGGTGGTGTCGTGCAGCGGGCGGTCCAGGTCGACCCGGTCGATGCGGGGGGCGAGGGCGTCGACCGCGACGCCGGTGAACGGACGGTCGGTGGCGGCGATTTTGGCGGCCACCCGCTCTACTCCTTCGGTCACGGAGCGGCGGTAGTGCTCCGCGGTGAGGTCATTGAGCAGGTGCGAGCGCATGGTGGGAGTCCTCCCGGTGGGGGCAGTCCGTGCGGGGACAGACGAGGGCGGAGGCCCGCCGTCGAACTGAGGTTAGCCTAACCTAAGCATCACCGGCTCGGAGCGCCGGGATCCGGTCGACGCCCGCACCCCGGAAACGCCCGAACCCCGCCGCTCCGCGCGGGGCGGGGTGGCGGGGCTCGGGGTGCGCGTTGGACTGCGTAGAGATCAACCAGACCATGCGCAAGGATTCGAGGGAGGTGCCTACTCCCGGTGGCGAGCGAGGTGGTCCAGTTCTGACACCATCGACTCCAGCGCCGAGACATAGCTGGCGTACTCGCTGATGAGGCGACGATCCTCAGCGTCCGGCGCCCGGAGGGAACCAAGTGATTCGCGCAGGTTCCTCACCGACAGGAGAATGCCGGGCAGATCTGGAATCTCATGTGCCCGCATGGTGCCGCCGTGGACTTGACTCGCGTACCCAGCGACATGCCCGTCCAGCGTGAGCAGCTCGGAGTTCCAGTCCTGCAACGCTTCCAGCTGCGGATAGTCGGGATACCGCATGGTGAGGAACCGTGAGAAGGCGTGATCGAAACCAGATGTGTCAGTCATGCCAGGTCACAATCTTCCCCTCCAAGGTGTAAATGCCTTCCCCCCCGAACAGACCGCCTCGGATCTTCCATCCCATGGACCCGTCAGCCAGCTTCCACGGAACTCGATCCGATGCCTTGGTCTTGTTCCACAGGTCCATGGCTTCCTTGGTGTACTCCGCGAAGGTGCGACCCTTGCCATGCTTGCCGAGATGGTACACGGCGGATTCCTCGACAGTCTTGAAGGTAGCTCGTGTCCAACTCTTGAGAGCCTCGGCATCAGCGCCGCAGAACTGAAGGCCGCCGGAGTTGTGGACCAGAACCGGCGTCGTGCCTGCGACTACATAGAACGTGTGGAGGTCGTCGACAGTGAGGTTGTAGGCCGGGTGATGCCACTCGTACCGCTTCACCTGGACGACGGTGACAGGCTTTCCGTCACTTGCACGCAGGGTCTGACCGTGCACGAGGTCGCCGGCGTCGATCCACCGGTGAGCGCTGGGCGACCAGAAGGGGTGGTGCTGTGTCGCGGTGATCGTCGAACGGATGGAGCGCCCCGCATCGACGGTGATGTCGGCGAAGTCGGTGTCCTCCGGCGTGTAGATCGTGCGGGTAACGGCGTGTGCTTCGGTACGGCCGCTTTCCGGATCGGTGGCGAGAACAGAGTCACCGGTCCTGATGTCCTCGATCCTCTTCGCGGAGCCGTTCGCCATCAGCACCCTTGTGGTGCCAGGAAAACTGTTCTTCGGGGTGCAGGAGCTGTAGAGCTCCTCCATCGCACTGGCTTCCCGTTCGATCCCGGCCATGGCCTTAGAGTCGAGTTCCAACCCCCGGAGCGCCTTCAGCGCGTCCTCAATGCCGATGCCGGTTTTGTAGGAGGCGTCGAGGGCGCGGAGGAGACGGGACGCCTCAGTGATCTTCACTTCGGGCACGAACCAGCTGGCGGCCCAGGCGCAGCCACTGGCCTTGTGGTGATTGATGCAGTCGTCGAAGTCCTGGAGGAATCCGTCGACCACCCCCTTGAGGACCGCTTCCGTGATGTCCCGACCGTTGACATGGACGGTCTTGGTCTCTTCGTTGTCAAACGGCTTGCTGTCCAGGTAGATGAGTTCACCGGTACAGGAGTCCGCCGAGTCCATCACGCACTCGGAGAGCGCATAGAAGGTCGCGATGCCCTTCACATGGAACGTCATCGAGATCTCGCAGCCCGCGTTGGGGCCGGTCTCCGTGCCCACGCAGTCGCCGTGCGGATCGGTGCTGTAACTGGTGATCTGGTACTTCACGATCACGTTGCTGTTGGTCGATGCCTGGGAAGCCTCGTCCTGTTTCGCCTGTTCCTGCTCCGCCAAGGTGGCAGCCTCTTGAGCCGATTCAGCCTGCTTCTCGGCGTCCTTGGCGGCGGCTTCGGCCGCGTCGGCGTCCTTGTCTGCCTGCGCGGCGACCTCTCGTGCGGTTGCGGCTGCCGCTTGGGCGTCGCTGGCGGCGGCCTGTGCGGCGTTCGCGTCGGACTCCGCCTCGTTGGCGGAGGCGCGTGCGGTGGCGGCGTCGCTGGAGGCGGCGTCCGCCGCGGACTGCGCGGCTGCCGCGTCCGCGGTCGCCTGGGCGTCGTAGGCGATGGTGCGGGCCTCGCTGGCCTTCGCCTCGGCCGCCGCCTTCTGTGCCTGCGCCGCGGAGGCGACGGCCTTCTGGGCGGAGACCTGTGCGTTGGCCGCCTGCACGGCGGCGTCGGCGGCGGCGAGCTTGGCGTTCTTCTCGTCGCCGCTGGCCGCGTCCGCCAGGGCCTGGGCCGACTGCGCGGCCTTCTGCGCCTGGTCGGCCTTGGCCTGCGCCATGGACTGCTGCTGGTCGGCGATCGTCTTCGACGCCTGCGCGCTCAGCACCGCGAGTCCCGCGGAGGAGTCGCTGTCCATGTAGGGCGAGCCGAGCTGGATGGCGTCGTTCGCCGAGTCGGTCACCTTCTGCGCCGCGTCCGCCGCCGCGGTCGCGGCCTGTGCGGTGGTGTAGGCGAAGCCGGCCGTGGTCGCGGCCTGCGCCTGGGACTGCTTGGCGTCCGCGCTCGCGGCGATCGCGTTCTTCTGCGCGTTCTCCGCGTCCACCTTCGCCTGGGCCGCGTCCTTCTTCGCCGCGTCCGCGTCCGTGGACGCCTGGCTCGCGGCCTGGATCGCGGTCGCCACCGCGGCTTCGCTGGTGCGCACCGCCGCGTCGGCGGTGGCCTTCGCGGCCTTGGCGTCATCCGCGTCCGACTGCGCCCGGCGAGCTGCGGCCTCGGCGCGCGTCGCCGCCGCGTCCGCCGCCTGCGCCTCCTGGGTCGCGGCATCCGCCGCGGCCGACGACTGGTTCGCCGCCGTGGTCGCGGAGTCCGCGTCCGCGTCGGCCTCATCGGCCGCCGCCCGCGCGTCGTGCGCGTCCGCATCGCTCTGGTGAGCGTCCGCGTAGGCGTCGGCCGCCTCGGCCTTCGCCTTCGCGGCGTCACGGTTCCGCTGAGCTTCCCATGCCTTCTGCCGGGCCTGAGAAGCCGCACGGTCGGACTGCTCCGCCGCCGCACGCTTGTCCGCCGCGGTGGCGCCGGCGGTCTGGGCCGCCGACAGGGCGTCGTTGGCCGCCTTGTCGTACCGCTCGGCGTCGGCCCGGTCCAGTGCCGCCTGGGCCTGGTGGGCGGCGGCCTCGTTCTTCGCCGTCGCCGCCTGCGCCTGCTGCGCCTCGGCCGCCAGCCGCTTGGCGTGCGCGACGTCCGCCGCGTTCTTCGCGGTCGACTCCGCCTGCTGCGCCGTCTTCAGCGCCGCCTGCGCCTTGTCGTTCTGCGCGGCCGCGTTCTTCGCCTGCAACGCGGCACCCGCCGCGGCGGCCTTCGCCTGGTTGTCCGCCTCCTGCGCCGCCGCCATGTGGAACGCCGCCTTCGACGCCGACGCCTGGGTCTGCGCCTGCGACTGAAGCGTCTTGGAGTCCTCGGCGGAGGCCGTGGTGGCGTCGTACGCCGTCTGCGTGGCACCGGCGACGGCCTTCAGCGCGGCGGCCGAGGCCATGGTGACCTGCGCCTCCTGCTGACCGGCCAGCAGACCCCGGCCACGCGGCGTGCCCGCCGCGTCCGCGATCGCGTACGCCTGCTGCTCGGCGGCCGTCGTGTCGGTGGCCGCCTGCTGCGCGATGGTCAGCTGCTGTTGCGCGACGGTCAGCTGCGCCTTCGCCGCGGTCTGCGCGACCGGCAGGGCCTTCTTCGCCTGGGTGAACTGCGCCGCCTTCGGGTACGACAGGCTGTCCGTGCCGGTCGTGGTACCCCCGTTGTCCTGCTGGGCGACGAACTGCTGGGTCGTCCCGCCGGTGCAGGTCTTCACCACGGCCTGCGTGCTCTTGGTCGCCGTGGCGTCCAGGCACAGCTTGGCACCCACGTTGTACAGCCGGGTCAGGCCCATCGTGGTCACGTACTGCCAGTGCTGCGTCGACGCACTGCCGCACGTCGTCTGGACCACCTTCGACCCGCTGGCCACCGCCTTGCTGGTGTCCACCGCCAGGCACTTGCCGCCAATCCCGTTGTACAGATTGCCGTCCAGCTTCTGGTCATGCGACTCCGGCCACCACTGCTGCGAGGGAGTCGAATTGCAGGAGTACGCCTGTACCGGCGCGCCGCTGTCCTTCGAACCGCCCCTGTCGTCCAGGCAGAGCGTGGTGTTGCCCTTGAGCTGGAAAGTGATCTTGCCGGCACCCGCCGCGCCCTCGCCGCCCGGCAGCCAGTACGCCTGCCAGCGCGTGAGGTGGTCCGCCAGCCACGACTGGCCCAGCGCCTCACCCAGCGCCTGCGTCGCCGTCGCCAGAGCAGCCGACGCCTTCGCGTTCGCCGCGAAGATCGCATCCCGCTGCTTGGCCACGCCCCCGACCTCGGCCTGCCACTCGTTGGAGGCGGTCTCCACCTCCTGGCCGAGCACACTGTTCGGGTCCACCGGGTTGCGGTACTCGCACGAGGCGAACCGCGACTTCAGGTCCTCCACCGCGACCCGGTACTCCACCGTGTCCGGCTCGGGCGCACTACGCGGGAAGCCGCCGTTCTCCAGGAACATCCGCGTGTCGTCCGCGAACAGCCCGTGCATGAACGCCATCTTCCAGTGCCAGGCGTCCCACTCCCGGTACTTCAACTGGAAGTCGGGGTCGTTGCCGTCGTTCGGCTCCGGATAACGCGCGTTGCCCAGATCCGTCGCGGCCTTCGCCGACGCGTCGTTCGCCAGCGGCGAGGGCTCCTTGTAGAAGGTGTCCTCGGCCGTCCAGAACTGCTGGCTCAGCCAGTGCCCCAGCCCCACCGACGAGAAGAAGTCCGGATCCGGGGCCCAGTGGAAGTCCGCGTCCGACTTGAAACCGCCCGGCTCGTACAGCCCGGACAGCGGCGCCTCCCACGTCTTGTGCCGATCGGACAGACCGTCCATCAGCTTCAACGTGGCGTCGTTGTCGGTCTTGTACGCCGTCGACAGCGGCGTCGTGTCCCAGTAGTCCGCCGCAGCGGCACTGTGCAGGGCGGCCGTGTCCGAGTCCAGACCCTTCGCCGCCACCTGCTTCATCGACGGACCACCGGTACGCAACACCGTCGACAGCAGGCACTGGTCCTTGCGGACCTGCTCCGCCGCCGCCATGTCGAACGCGGCCGGAGTCCCCCCGCCCGCACCGCCCGGATCCTGATCCGCCAGCGCCGGCACCTGACCGACCGCCAGGACGGTCGCCGCCACCAGCGCCGTCGTGGCCGTCAACCGGCGCCAGGCCGACCCGGACCGGTCTCTCGCCGGCCCTCTGGAAAGTTTCACGTGTGAGCCACGCCCATCCCCGCTTCAGGGCACGCATCGACGCGCGCCGAACGCGGCGGCTCACCATCCCCCCCGCGCCCGCGCACCCCCGTGCAGCGCCGAACCATACGACCACCGGCGGTGTCTGATTCACCGCCAGGGCTTCACCTCACGGGTGCCTTTGTATGGTTCATGTAAAGGCACCGTGAGGTGGATTCACAGCATGAGCACATGTAACTTCCGCGTCAATGAGCCCCTGCGGACCTCGCGGGGCGAAACGGGCGACTCGCCGAGCGGCTTGCCTGTTTCCAGCGGTAATGCCAAGGATGCGGCGTGAGGGAGATCACGCGCGGGGCAACGGCGACATCGCCGGGACCCCAGGGGTCCCGGCGATGCAGAGGTAAACACCAAGTCAAGCGAAGGCAAGCTCGGTTGAGGGTGGGCGGCGTCGGTCAGCTGACCTTCTTCGCCGACTCGATCGCCTTGGCGAGGCCCTCCAGCAGCGGGGTGCACTTGTCGTACGACAGGATGGGCTCGGCCGCGCGGGGGACGACCTGGCCGGCCTTCACCGCCGGGAGCCTCTTCCAGGTCGCCTCGGTGATGTCGGCGGGCTGGGTGGCCTGGGCCCGGTTGTCCATCATGATGACGTCGGCCTTGTACTTGTCGACGTTCTCCCAGCTCAGGTTCTCGAACCAGCCGCCGCTGGCCTTGAGCGCGGCGGGGGAGGGCTCGACGAAGTTCACGCCGAGCGCCTTGAAGTACTCCAGGTCGATGGAGAGGTGGGAGCCGGACACGTAGAAGACGTCCTGGCTCGCCGAGCCCACCAGCACCTTGATGTCGGGCTTGGCCTTGGCGGCGGCGCGCAGC
The DNA here is from genome assembly GCF_040650555.1 of Streptomyces sp. NPDC048664. NCBI lineage: Bacteria > Bacillati > Actinomycetota > Actinomycetes > Kitasatosporales > Streptomycetaceae > Streptomyces > Streptomyces sp. NPDC048664. The sequence goes on from NZ_JBEZHK010000010.1 coordinate 79,820, forward strand.
CGGGCGGCGGCGTCCTCGAACCGCTTCTTCGCCTGGGTGATCCTGGCGGAGCCGGTGTCGGCGCCGAGCGACTTGGCGAGCGCCAGCATGCGCTCCAGCGGCTGGGTCAGCTGGCGGTCGTAGACGGAGATGCCGGTGCTGGGGGCGCCGACGCCGAGGATCTTCTTCTTGGACTCCTCCGGCACGTACCACAGGGTGCCCGCGTCGTCGAACATGGTGCTGACGAGAAGGTCGGGGGCGAGGGCCGCGTACTTCTCGATGTTGAACTGGCCCCACTCGTTGCCGAGGATCGTGACCTTGCTGACGTCCAGGTCGCCGGCCATGACGTCGGCCTTGCCGTCCTTGGTCCTGGTCGGCCCGAAGACGCCCTTCACGCTGACGCCGTAGTCGTGCAGCGCGGCGGCCACGCCCACGTAGGCGACGACGGCGGACGGGGTCCTGTCCGCCTTCGCGGTCTGCCCGCGGTCGTCCTTGAAGGTCCAGGGGCCGGTCTTGGCGCCGGACTTGCCGTTGTTCGAGCCGGCACTTTCGCCCTTGTCGTCGCCGCATGCCGCGAGCACGGCACCCAGACCGAGGGCGCCGCCGGCGGCGAGGATGCCGCGGCGGGAGAGGCGGGAGGCACTGGCGTGGGACATGGTGTGGCTGCCTTCGAACGGGGCGGAGCGTTCCGCCGGGGGAGTTCGAAAGGTAGGTTAGCCTAACCTCAGTTATTGTCCATGGGGGAGGCGCTCCTCCCGTCGCTCCTCCCTCTCGCTCTCCGGGGCTCTCCCCATGAAGAGGGCCCCCGGGCCGACAGCTCGCCCAGGGGCCCCTTCGGGGGTACGACTCAGCCCGCCAGGCCCAGTTCCCGCGCGATCAGCATCCGCTGCACCTCGCTCGTGCCCTCGCCGATCTCCAGGATCTTGGAGTCGCGCCACATGCGGGCCACCGGGTACTCGTTCATGAAGCCGTAGCCGCCGTGGACCTGGGTGGCCTCGCGCGCGTTGTCGACGGCGACCGTGGACGAGTACAGCTTGGCCATCGCCGCCTCCTTCTTGAACGGCTCGCCCGCCACCAGCCGGTAGGCCGCGTCCCGCCAGGCGAGGCGAGCCGTGTGGGCCTTCATCTCCATGTCGGCGATCTTGAACTGGATGGCCTGGTTGGCGCCGATCGGGCGGCCGAAGGCGTGCCGCTCCCGGGCGTACTTCACCGACTCGTCCACACAGCCCTGCGCGAGGCCGGTCGCGAGGGCCGCGATGGCGATACGGCCCTCGTCCAGGATGCGCAGGAACTGGGCGTAGCCGCGGCCCTCCTCGCCGAGCAGGTTCGCGGCCGGGACGCGCACGTCCGCGAAGGACAGCTCACGGGTGTCCGAGGCGTTCCAGCCCACCTTCGAGTAGGGGGCCGCCACCGTGAACCCGGGGGTGCCGGTCGGGACGATGATGGCGGAGATCTGCGGCTTGCCGTCCGGCTTGCGGCCCGTGACCGCCGTGACCGTCACCAGGCCCGTGATGTCCGTGCCCGAGTTGGTGATGAAGCACTTGGTGCCGTTGATGACCCACTCGTTCGTGTCCGGGTCCAGCCGGGCCGTCGTACGGGTGGCGCCCGCGTCGCTGCCGCCGTCGGGTTCCGTCAGGCCGAACGCGCCCAGGATCTCCCCGGCGCACAGCCGGGGAAGCCACTCGCGCTTCTGCTCCTCGGTGCCGAACAGGTGGATGGGCATGGCGCCCAGCGAGACACCGGCCTCCAGGGTGATGGCCACCGACGAGTCGACCCGGGCCAGCTCCTCCAACGCGATACCGAGCGCCAGGTAGTCGCCGCCCATCCCGCCGTGCTCCTCGGGGAACGGCAGCCCGAACAGGCCCATGCGGCCCATCTCGCGGACGATCTCGTACGGGAACTCGTGGCGCTCGTAGAAGTCCCCGATCTTGGGCGCCACGACGTCGTGAGCGAACTCCTCGACCGTGCGGCGGAGTTCCTCCAGCTCGGGGGAGAGACGGTGATCCATGGGAGTCATTCCTTGTGGGAGAGGGCTCGGACGGTGCGGGACGGGCTGGGCCGGTCCAGATGGGCGGCCATCCACACGCTCGTGGCGGTGAGCCGGTCCAGGTCGACCCCGGTGTCGACACCGAGGCCCTGAAGCATCCAGACGAGGTCTTCGGTGGCGAGGTTGCCGGTGGCGGACTTGGCGTACGGGCAGCCGCCGAGGCCTCCGGCGGAGGCGTCGACGGTCGTCACGCCGTGCTGGAGGGCGGCCAGGGTGTTGGCGAGGGCCTGGCCGTAGGTGTCGTGGAAGTGCACCCCGATCGCGCTCGTCGGCACGCCCTCCTCGTTCAGCTGGGACAGCAGCGCGAGGACGTGGTTCGGTGTCGCCACACCGATCGTGTCGCCGAGGCTCAGCTCGTCGCAGCCCATGTCCATGAGCGCCTTGCTGACGCGGACGACCTGGTGGACGGGGACGGGCCCCTCCCACGGGTCGCCGAAGCACATGGACAGATAGCCGCGCACATGGGCCTGCTGGTCCTTCGCGCGCCGGACCACCGGCTCGAACATGGCCAGCGCCTCGTCCACCGTGCGGTTGAGGTTGGCCTTGGCGAAGGACTCGGTGGCGCTGGCGAAGACGGCGATCCGGCGCGCGCCGAGCGCCAAGGCCCGGTCCAGGCCCCGCTCGTTCGGCACCAGGACCGGAAGCTCCACCGGCAGGTCGGCCACCAGCGGGTACAGCTGCTCCGCGTCGGCGAGCTGCGGGACCCACTTGGGGTGGACGAAGCTGGTGGCCTCGATGGTGGTCAGGCCCGCGCCGGCGAGCCGGCGGATGAACTCCGCCTTCACCTCCGTGGGCACCGTGCGCTTCTCGTTCTGCAGTCCGTCGCGCGCGCCGACCTCATGGATCCTGACCCGGGCGGGCAGATCCTGGGCCGGCACCACCATGGGCAGTCCGTGAGCGGTCATCGGCGCGCCTCCGTCCCGGCCTGCTCCCGCGCGTCCCCGGGCGCGTCCCCCTGCTCGTCCTCGTGCGGCGCGACCACGGCCAGCACCTGGTCCATGGCCACCGTCGTGCCCGGGGCGACGCCGAGTTCGGCGACGGTCCCGGCGTGCGGGGCGGAGATGACGTGCTCCATCTTCATCGCCTCGACCACCAGCAGGCTCTGCCCTGCCTCCACGGTGTCCCCGACCGCCACCTTGACGACGGTCACGGTGCCCGGCATGGGCGCAGTCAGCGAGTCGGTGCCCGCGCGGGCGGCGCCGCTGAGCGAGGCGGCGACCGGGTCGTGGTCGCGCACGTGCCAGGCGTCGCCGTCGCGGCCCAGCCAGTCGGCGGCCCGGTGGAAGGTGTGGCGGACCCCGTCCAGCACGACGCAGACCTGGTCCTCGGTGACCGTGTGGGTGCCTCTCGGGGCGTACTCCACCGGTTCCGACACGCGCAGCGGGAAGGCCACGGGCCGGGGCTCGCCCCCGAGACGCCAGCCGCTCGGCACCGAGAACGGGTCCGTCCAGCCCTCCGCGTGCGGCTGAAGTGCGTGCAGCCGCACGGCCGCAGCCGCCTCGTACACCTCTTCGGGCACCTCGGCCGCGACGAGGCCGTCCACCTCGCGCTCCACCAGACCCGTGTCCAGCTCGCCCGCCACGACCGCCGGATGGGCCAGCAGCCGGCACAGGAACCCGGCGTTGGTCTGCACGCCCAGGGTGACGGTCCGGGCGAGGGCCGCCCGCAGCTTGCGCAGCGCGGTCGCGCGGTCCGGGCCGAAGGCGATGACCTTGGACAGCATCGGGTCGTACAGGCTGCCGACCTCGGTGCCCTCGGTCAGGCCCGAATCGGTGCGCACCCCGTCGCCCTCGGGCTCGCGCAGCGACAGCACGGTGCCGCCCGAGGGCAGGAAGCCGCGGGAGGGGTCCTCGGCGCAGACACGGGCCTCGACCGCGTGCCCGGTGAGCGTGATGTCCTTCTGCTCGAAGGGCAGGGGCTCGCCCGCGGCCACCCGCAGCTGCCACTCCACCAGGTCCAGGCCCGTGATCAGCTCGGTGACCGGGTGTTCCACCTGCAGGCGGGTGTTCATCTCCATGAAGCAGTACGCCGAGGGGTCCGCGCCGGGCACGATGAACTCCACCGTGCCCGCGCCCCGGTACCCGCAGGAGCGGGCCGCCTGCACCGCCGCCTCGCCCATCGCCGCGCGGGTGGCCTCGTCGAGGAGCACGCTCGGCGCCTCCTCGATGATCTTCTGGTGGCGGCGCTGGAGGGAGCACTCGCGCTCGCCCAGGTGCACCACGTTGCCGTGGGCGTCGGCCAGCACCTGGATCTCGATGTGCCGGGGGCGGTCGATCCAGCGCTCCACCAGCAGCGTGTCGTCGCCGAAGGACGCGCGGGCCTCACGCCGTGCGGCCGCGATCTCCTCGGCCAGCAGGCCGGCGTCCCGCACCAGCCGCATGCCCTTGCCGCCACCGCCCGCCGAGGGCTTGAGCAGCACCGGCACACCGATCTCGTGGGCGGCGGCTTCCAGTTCGGCGTCCGTGAGCCCGCTTCCGCTCGAACCCGGCACCACCGGGACCCCGGCGGCGCGGACCGTCTCCTTGGCGCGGATCTTGTCGCCCATGAGCGCGATCGCGTCCGCGGGCGGCCCGATGAAGGTGAGTCCCGCCTCCTGGCAGGCGCGCGCGAACGCGGCGTTCTCGGCGAGGAAGCCGTATCCCGGGTGCACCGCCTGGGCGCCGCTGCGCCGGGCGGCGTCCAGCAGCCGCTCCACGGACAGATAGCTCTCGGCGGCGGGCGCCGGACCGATCCGCACCGCCGTGTCGGCCTCACGGACATGCCGCGCGTCCGCGTCGGCGTCGGAGAAGACGGCCACCGAGCGCACGCCCATCGACCGCAGCGTACGGATGACGCGTACGGCGATCTCGCCCCGGTTGGCCACCAGCACTGTGTCAAACATGGCTCCCCCTCACATCCGGAAGACGCCGAACTGGGGGTCACCCAGGGGCGCGTTGGCACAAGCGGTCAGGGCGAGACCCAGCACCTGCCGGGTCTCCACCGGGTCGATCACGCCGTCGTCCCAGAGGCGGGCCGTCGCGTAGTAGGCGTTGCCCTGGCGCTCGTACTGGGCGCGGATCGGGTCCTTGAAGGCGTCCTCGTCCTCCTGGGGCCAGGTCTCCCCGCGTCCCTCCAACTGGTCGCGCTTGACCGTCGCGAGCACGGAGGCGGCCTGCTCGCCGCCCATCACCGAGATCTTGGCGTTCGGCCACATCCACAGGAAGCGCGGGGAGTACGCCCGGCCGCACATCGAGTAGTTGCCCGCGCCGAACGAGCCGCCGATCACGACCGTGAGCTTCGGCACCCGGGTGCAGGCGACGGCCGTGACCATCTTGGCGCCGTGCTTGGCGATGCCGCCCGCCTCGTAGTCCCGTCCGACCATGAAGCCGGAGATGTTCTGCAGGAACACCAGCGGGATGCCGCGCTGGTCGCACAGCTCGATGAAGTGGGCGCCCTTCTGGGCGGACTCGGAGAACAGGATGCCGTTGTTGGCGACGATCCCGACCGGGTGGCCGTGGATCCGGGCGAAGCCGGTGATGAGGGTCTGCCCGAACTCGGCCTTGAACTCGGCGAACCGCGATCCGTCCACCACACGCGCGATGACCTCGCGGACGTCGTAGGGGGTGCGGGAGTCGGCCGGCACCGCGCCGTACAGCCCGAACGGGTCGGCCTTCGGCTCCTCGGACGGGACGACCTCCCAGGGCAGGGGGCCCCGGGCGGGCAGGGTGGAGACGATGGTCCGCACGATGCGCAGCGCGTGCGCGTCGTCCTCGGCGAGGTGGTCGGTCACGCCCGACACCCGCGAGTGGACCTCGCCGCCGCCGAGCTCCTCGGCCGTCACGACCTCACCGGTGGCCGCCTTCACCAGGGGCGGGCCGCCCAGGAAGATCGTGCCCTGGCCGCGCACGATCACCGCCTCGTCGCTCATCGCGGGCACATACGCCCCGCCCGCGGTGCAGGAGCCGAGGACGGCCGCGATCTGGGGGATCCCGGCGCCGGACATCCGGGCCTGGTTGTAGAAGATCCGCCCGAAGTGCTCGCGGTCGGGGAAGACCTCGTCCTGCATGGGCAGGAAGGCGCCGCCGGAGTCGACCAGGTAGAGGCAGGGGAGGCGGTTCTCCAGCGCCACCTCCTGCGCCCTGAGGTGCTTCTTCACGGTCATCGGGTAGTACGTGCCACCCTTGACCGTGGCGTCGTTGGCGACGATCACGCACTCGCGGCCGCTGACGCGCCCGATCCCGGCGATCACCCCGGCGGCGGGCGCCTGCCCGTCGTACATCCCGTCGGCCGCGAGGGGGGCCAGTTCGAGGAAGGGCGACCCCGGGTCCAGCAGGGTGTCCACCCGCTCGCGCGGCAGCAGCTTGCCCCGCGCGGTGTGCCGGGCCCGGGCCCGGTCACCGCCGCCCAGCCGGGCCGCGGCCAGCTTGGCGCGCAGCTCCTCGCCGAGGGCGCGGTGCGCCTCCTCATTGGCTTGCCAGGCCTCCGACGCGGGGTCTGCCGCGCTCGTCAGCTCCGGTGCCTCCTGCATGGTGCGGTCCCCTCACGGTGTTAATGAGCGTTAACGCATTTCCTTCAGGTTAACGACCGCTAACCTCCCTGTCTAGAATCGATTTCATGGCCACGAGAACCGACGCCCCCACCCGTCGCGAGCAGATCCTCAAGGAGGCCGCCCGGCTCTTCGCCGAGCGCGGGTTCCACGGCGTCGGGGTCGACGAGATAGGGGCCGCGGTCGGCATCAGCGGCCCGGGTCTGTACCGGCACTTCGCAGGCAAGGACGCGATGCTCGCCGAGCTGCTCGTGGGGATCAGCGGGCAGCTGCTGACCGGGGCCAGGCGGCGGATCGCCGAGGTCGACGGGGGCTCGGGCGGGCGGAACGCCCAGGAGGCGCTCGACTCGCTGATCGAGGGGCACATCGACTTCGCGCTGGACGACCGGCCCCTGATCACCCTGCACGACCGCGAGCTGGACCGCCTGCGCGACAGCGACCGCAAGCTGGTGCGCCAGCTCCAGCGCCAGTACGTCGAGCTGTGGGTGGAGGTCGTGCGCGAGGTGTACCCGGAGCTCGCCGAGCCGGCCGCCCGCTCGGCGGTGCACTCGGTCTTCGGCCTGCTCAACTCGACCCCGCACCTGGGCCGCCCGGGTTCCCTGCCCGGCCGCGACACCACGGCGCACCTCCTGCAGCGGATGGCCCGGGGGGCGCTGGCCGCGGTGGGGGAGGGCTGAGGAACCCACCCGGCGCTCGCCCCGGCGCCCACCGCGCCGGTTGCTCCATGGGCGTGACGAGCGTTACCCGTGGGCCACTCTGGACGCCGCAACCTACTGGCCGGTACCTTGGCATATGAGCAAGCGCTTAGACAGGTCCGATGTCTTGCCCAGGTAACGTGGAGGTGGCGACGTGCGCCGTACGGTGTTCAACGAGGATCATGAGGCGTTCCGGCAGACTCTGCGCGCCTTCATCGAGGCCGAGGTCGTGCCGGTGTACGACGAGTGGTTCGCCGCGGGCGAGGCGCCGCGCGACTTCTACTACAAGCTCGCCGAGCTCGGCGTCTTCGGCATCCGGGTCGACGAGGAGTACGGCGGCGCGGGCATAGACTCGTACAAGTTCGAGGCCGTCCTGTACGAGGAGACGGCTCGTGCGGGCGTCCAGTTCGGCGGCTCCGGCGTGCACGTCCTGCTCGCCCTGCCCTACATCAAGATGCTCGCCACCGACGAGCAGAAGAAGCGCTTCCTGCCGAAGTTCGTCTCCGGCGAGGAGATGTGGGCCATCGCGATGACGGAGCCGGGCACCGGCTCGGACCTCGCGGGCATGAAGACCACCGCCAAGCTCTCCGAGGACGGCACGCACTACGTCCTCAACGGCGCCAAGACCTTCATCACCGGCGGCGTGCACGCCGACCGCATGATCGTCTGCGCCCGCACCGCCGCGCCCAGCGCCGAGGACCGCCGCCACGGCATCTCCCTCTTCGTCGTGGACACCAAGGCCGAGGGCTACTCGGTCGGCCGCAAGCTGGACAAGCTCGGCCTCAAGACCTCCGACACGGCCGAGCTGGCCTTCGTCGACGTCAAGGTGCCCGTCGAGGACCTCCTCGGCGAGGAGAACAAGGGCTTCTACTACCTCGGCCACAACCTGGCCTCCGAGCGCTGGGGCATCGCCTTCGGCGCCTACGCGCAGGCCAAGGCCGCGATCCGGTTCGCCCAGCAGTACGTGGAGCAGCGGACCGTCTTCGGCAAGACCGTCGCCTCGTTCCAGAACACCAAGTTCGAGCTGGCCGCCTGCCAGGCCGAGGTGGACGCCGCGGAGGCCGTCGCCGACCGCGCCACGGAGGCCCTGGACGCCGGTGAGCTGACCCCCGCCGAGGCCGCCAGCGCCAAGCTGTTCAACACCGAGGTCGCCCACCGCGTGATCGACCGCTGCCTCCAGCTGCACGGCGGCTACGGCTTCATGAACGAGTACCCGATCGCGCGTCTGTACGCCGACAACCGCGTCAACCGCATCTACGGCGGCACCAGCGAGATCATGAAGTCGATCATCGCCAAGAACATGGGCCTGTAGGACCGCCCGTACAACCCGCGCGGTCACCGCGCGGTGGAGGCCACCGGCTCCCACCGCGCGGTGGGAGCCGGCAGCGGTGGGAACCGACGCACGAGGCGGTGGGAACCGGCGTATGAGCCAGGCACTTCAGTCGCTCCTCGACCTGCTCGACATCGAGCGGATCGAGCAGGACATCTTCCGCGGCCGGTCCCGGTCCGCGCTGGTCCCGCGGGTCTTCGGCGGGCAGGTGGCGGCCCAGGCGCTGGTCGCCGCCGGGCGCACGGTCCCCGAGGACCGGCCCGCCCACTCCCTGCACGCCTACTTCCTGCGCCCCGGCGACCCGGGCGCCCCCATCGTCTACACGGTCGACCGCATCCGCGACGGCCGGTCCTTCACCACCCGCCGGGTGGTCGCGGTCCAGCACGGGCAGCCCATCTTCCACCTCTCCGCGTCCTTCCAGACGTACGAGGAGGGCATGGACCACCAGGCCCCGATGCCGCCCGCCCCGGACCCCGAGACGCTGCCCTCCTCCAGGGAACGGCTGAGCGGCTACTCCCATCTGCCCCCCGAGCTCGTGGAGAAGCTGCTTCAGGCGCGCGAGTCCATCGACCTCAGGTACGTCGACGACCCGCCGTACGGGAAGTTCGGCGAGCCGCGCGAGCCGCGGTCCCAGGTGTGGTTCCGCACCAGCGGCAAGCTGGACGACGACCCGCTGCTGCATGTCGTCCTCGCCACGTACGTCTCCGACATGACCCTGCTGGACTCCATCCTCCTCGCGCACGGCCGCGGCGGCTGGGCCGTGGGGGACGTCGTCGGGGCGTCGCTGGACCACGCCATGTGGTTCCACCGCCCGTTCCGGGCCGACGAGTGGCTCCTGTACGCCCAGGAGTCCCCCTCGGCGCACGGCGGACGGGGCCTGGGCCAGGCCCGCATCTACACCCAGGACGGCCGCCTGGCGATCTCGGTGATCCAGGAGGGCGTGGTCCGTATCCCCCGCTGAGGTCCGCGGCACCCGGTTCTCCGGCCGCGGGACCTCGCCGTCCGGGCGGTGCCCCGCGGGTCCGTCAGGCCAGGCCCGCCGCGTCGAGGAGGTAGGCCGTCATCGGGTCGTAGTGGCGCGGGCTCGTGACGTGGTCGTCCAGCGGCACCGTCACCTGCACGGTGCCCTCCGCCTCGGCGAGGAACAGGGCCGGGTCGTTGCAGTCGGCGTACCCGACCGAGTCGATCCCGAGCTGGCCCGCGCGGCCCGCCCAGCCGTGGTCGGCCACCACCAGGTCGGGCAGCGGACGCCGTTCGCGCTCGAGGCCCCGCAGGATCTCGCCCATCGGCTCACCGGAGTGCGTGTGCCACAGGGTGGCGCCGTGTTCGAGGACGGCCACGTCCGCGAACTGCATGACGTAGCCCTCGTCGGTCACGAGCCCGTCCGGGATCACGACGATCTCGCAGCCCGCGGCACGCAGCGCGGCGGCGGTGGCCCGATGCACGTCGAGGAGCCCGCCGGGGTGGCCGGTGGCCAGCAGCACCCGCTGTCTCCCGGCGGCGGCCTTGCGCAGCCGGCCGGCGAGCCGCTCCAGGGCGTCGACCGTCAGCTCCGGGTCGATGGTGTCCTGCCCGTACCGGTGCTCGGGGTCGTCACTCACCCCGCAGCGCTCCGCCATGACCGCGAGCACGTCCTGCTCGTCGCCCCAGCGGTCGCCGAGTTCCAGGCCGAGCCAGTAGTGGCGGTCGCCGTTCGCGAGCTTGCGGTAGTGCGAGAGGTTGTTCTCGCGGGGCGTCGCGACATCGCCCGCGATGCGGGTCCGTACGAGGTGGGCGACGAGCTCGGCGCGGCTGGGGGTCCCGGATATCGGCATGGCACCCATTCTGCCGGGGCCCGCGGCGTGCCGGACCGTCGTCCCGCCCCGTGGGACGCGCGTCACTCCCGCCCCGGAGCGGCTCCCTCGGCCCTGCCGGGGTGCTTCAGGGCGAACCACAGCTCCATGCGCACGTCGGGATCGTCCAGGTCCGCGTCCAGCAGCGCCGCGCAGCGCGCGACGCGCCCGCGGACCGTGTTGCGGTGCACCGACAGGGCCACGGCGGTGCGGTCCCAGCTGCCGTGCAGGGACAGCCAGGTGCGCAGGGTCTCGGTCAGCGCGGGTGCCCCGGCGAGCGGGGCGAGGAGCGCTCGGGCGTACGCCTCGGCCTCGTCGCGGGGGACCAGGCCCGCCGGCCCGGGGCCGCCGCTGTGCCGGTGGCGGACCAGGGGCGTCCGGGTGGCGCGGGCGCGGGCCAGGGCACGGGCGGCCTGGGCGTCGGCCACGGGCCAGTCCTCCGGGGCGACGGCGGCGCTGACGCCGAGGGTCCAGCCGGGCTGCGGGACCGGCTCGCGGTCGGCCGGCACCAGGACCCGCACCCGCGCACCCGCCCCGCCCGCCCCGGTCCCGTCGGCCGCCGGGCCGTGGTCGACCAGCGCGGACCCGAGCGCGGCACCCAGCGCGGAGGCGGTCGCCGAGGAGGCGTCAGGGAGCGCGTGCACGACGAGCCAGGGCCCGGCGCCGAGCAGCGGCGCCACCGCCCGGGGCGCCGCCCCCAGCAGCAGTCGGACCAGCGCGGCCGCACGCGCGTCGGCCGCCTCGCCCACCTGCTCGGCGGTCAGCAGCGACAGCAGGACGGCGGCGACCGAGGCGATGGTGTGGTCCCCGGCCGTACGTCGCGTCGAGGCGACCCCGAGCACGCATCCCTGGCCGGGGGCCAGGGCGTAGGCGGAGAGGTGGACGTCGCCGACGGTGTCGGTCGCGGAGGCCGTGTGGGGGCCCGTCGCGCCGCGCGGCCGTACGACCGCCGCCAACCGGGCCATCGACTCCTGGACCGCGGCCTCCGGATCCCGTCCCGCCGTCGCGATCCGCGTCGCCTGCGGTCCGTACAGCACCGCCCAGCCCGACGTCCACCGGGCCAGTCGCCGCAGCACCGAGGGCACCGGGTCCGGACGCGCCGCCGCGGCGGCCAGGCTCTGCTGGGCCTCGGTGACGCGGCGCAGCTCCGCCAGCCGGGCCTCGGCCATGAGCTGCCACACCGCGCGGGCCACGCCGGAGAAGGTGGTCTGCGGCGGTACCTCCAGGAGCGGCAGTCCGCGCGCGTCGCAGGCGGCCACCAGACCGGCCGGGACCGTGTCGTGGACCGGGGCGAGGCCGAAGCCGAGGGCCGCGCCGCCCGCCGCCACGATGCGGGAGACATAGCGGTCGAAGCGGTCCCCGCCCCGGCCGCGGCCCTCCTCGCGCCCCGCCTCGCCACCGCCTTCGCGGAAGTCGCCACCCTCGCCGCTGCCCTCGCCGACCTCGCGGGAGTCGCCACCGCCCTCCCGGAAGTGGACCCCTGCCGACAGCAGCAGCTCGCCGCCGAGCAGGTACGGGTACGGGTCGGCCATCTCCGAGGCGTGCGCCCAGTGGATGGCGACCTCGCCCGCCGGCGGCCCCGCGATCTGCCGCAGGGCCAGGTCCTCGCGCGCCAGCAGGGCCGCCAGCGCGACCGGCACGGTGGGCGGGACGGCCGGTGCGGCCGGGCCCGCCGGCGTCCGGGAGTCGGGAGACATGTGCGATTCCTCCATCCCGCCCCGCTCTGATGGAGGAAACGTACACTTCGCACGCGCGGCCCCGCGACCTACAGTCGAGGGACAGGACGGACAGCGTGAGAAAGAAGGCACCGCGCCCATGAGCAGCAACGAGACGCCCCGCGGCCCCATCGACTCGTCCCGCGTCCCGCGGTACGCGGGCCCCGCGACCTTCGCCCGGCTGCCCCGCCTCGACGAGGTCGGCACCGCGGACGTCGCCGTCGTCGGCGTGCCCTTCGACTCGGGCGTCTCCTACCGTCCCGGCGCCCGCTTCGGCGGCAACGCCATCCGCGAGGCCTCCCGCCTGCTCCGCCCCTACAACCCGGCCCAGGACGCCTCCCCGTTCGCGCTCGCCCAGGTCGCGGACGGCGGCGACATCGCGGTGAACCCGTTCAACATCAACGAGGCGGTGGAGACCGTCGAGGCCGCCGCGGACGACCTGCTCGGCACCGGCGCCCGCCTGATGACACTGGGCGGCGACCACACCATCGCCCTGCCGCTGCTGCGCTCGGTGGCCAGGAAGCACGGCCCGGTCGCCCTGCTGCACTTCGACGCCCACCTGGACACCTGGGACACCTACTTCGGCGCCGAGTACACGCACGGCACCCCGTTCCGCCGCGCCGTCGAGGAGGGCGTCCTCGACACCTCCGCGCTCTCCCACGTCGGCACCCGGGGCCCGCTGTACGGCAAGCAGGACCTCACCGACGACGAGAAGATGGGCTTCGGCATCGTCACCTCCGCCGACGTCTACCGGCGCGGCGCGGACGAGGTCGCCGACCAGCTCCGCCAGCGCATCGGCGACCGCCCCCTGTACATCTCCATCGACATCGACTGCCTCGACCCGGCGCACGCCCCCGGCACGGGCACGCCCGAGGCCGGCGGCATGACCTCGCGCGAACTCCTGGAGATCCTGCGCGGCCTCGCCTCCTGCAACCTGGTCTCGGCGGACGTGGTCGAGGTGGCGCCCGCCTACGACCACGCCGAGATCACCTCGGTGGCCGCCTCCCACACCGCGTACGAGCTGACGACCATCATGAGCCGTCAGATCGCGGCGGCCCGCGCCGGTGAGGAGACGACGGCCAAGTGACCCACGACCACGACCTGGTCCTTCGCCCCTCGGCGGCCCAGACCGAGGCGGCCCTCCACCCTCCCGCGGGCCGTACCGGCGGGGACCTGGTCGTGGAGACCCTCGCGGGGCTCGGCGCGACGACGGTCTTCGGACTGCCCGGCCAGCACGCGCTCGGCGTGTTCGACGCGCTGGGCCGTTCCGATCTGCGGTACGTCGGGCTGCGGATGGAGAACAACGCGGGCTTCGCGGCGGACGCCTACGGCCGGATCACCGGCGAGGCGGCCCCGCTCCTGCTGTCGACCGGGCCGGGGGCGCTGATGTCGCTCGCCGCGCTCCAGGAGGCGGCGGCCGCCTCGGCCCCGGTGCTGGCGATCGGCAGCCAGGTCCCCGCGGCGGGCCTGGGCGGCGGCCGCCACGGCTATCTGCACGAACTGCCCGACCAGGCCGCCTCGTTCCGCGGCGTCGTCAAGTCCGTGCACAGCGCGCGCACCCCCTCCCAGATCCCGTCCGCCCTCGCGGACGCCTGGAGGTCCGCGCTGACGGTTCCGCACGGCCCGGTGTGGGTGGAGATCCCGCAGGACGTGCTGCTGGCCGAGACGTCCCTTCCGGTGGTGACGGCCGTGGACGCCACCCCGGACGAGCGGCCCCCGCGGCCCGAACTGACCGCCGTCGCCGCCGACCTGCTGTCCCGCGCCGAGCGCCCGGTGATCATCGCGGGCGGGGGCGTGGTGCGGGCGGACGCCTCGGGCAAGCTGCGGAAACTCGCCGAGCGGCTGGACGCCCCCGTCGTGACCACCCCGGGCGGCAAGGGCGCCTTCCCCTGGAACCATCCGCTGTCGCTGCGGTCCTGGCTGGAGGACCGGCACACCACCGACTTCCTGGAGGACGCGGACGTCCTCCTCGTCGTCGGCTCGGGCCTGGGCGAACTCTCCTCGAACTACCACACGTTCACCCCGCGCGGCCGGGTGATCCAGATCGAGGCGGACCTCGGCAAGCTGGAGTCCAACCACCCCGCCCTCGGCATCCACGCCGACGCCCGCCTTGCCCTCCAGGCGCTCCTGGAGACGGTGTCCGAACGGCGCGACGCGACCGCCCCGGAGCGCGTACGGGCGCTGCTGGACCGGGTGGCCGACCGGATCGCCGCCCAGGACCTGACGCTGGAGCAGGACGTCCTGGCGGCCGTGCGCCGGGCCCTGCCCTCCACCTCCCCGTCCTTCTGGGACATGACGATCCTGGCGTACTGGGCCTGGTCGGCCTTCGACGCGCGGGGCGCGAACACCCTGCACTCGGCCCAGGGCGCCGGGGGCCTCGGCTACGGCTTCCCGGCCGCGCTCGGAGCGGCGGTCGCCGACCCGACCCGCCCGGTGCTCGCGGTGTCGGGGGACGGCGGCGCCCTCTACTCCATCGCCGAACTGGCGACCGCGCGGCAGTACGACCTCGACGTGACCTGGCTGATCGTCGACGACGGCGGCTACGGCATCCTGCGCGAGTACATGAGCGACGCGTTCGGCCGGACGACCGGCACCGAGCTGGCCCGCCCCGACTTCGCGGCCCTGGCCCGGTCCTTCGGCGTCCCGGGCGTCCGCACGACCCCCGAGACCCTGGAGCAGGACCTGGCGAAGGCCCTCGCCGAGCCGGGTCCCTCGGTCGTCGTCCTCCCGGCGGTCCTGCGGATGTTCGCGCCCACGCACCTGGGCTGAACGGCCCCGACCGGCGCCGGTGCCCGCCGCCGGACCCGTCCCGGGCCGCGTCGTCCCACCTGGTCGAGGTGGCCGGTCGCGTACGTCGTATCGTGCAACCTTCCACTCATACCCATGAGTCGTGAGGTTCGGGCGCGCCGGGGGCGTGCCCGAACCCATGCAAGCGAGGGGACTTCCATGACTCACCGGATATCCCGGCGTACCCGAGCGCTCTGTGCGAGCCTCGCCGCCGGGACACTCATCCCGCTCGTCGCGGCCGCCGCGCCCGCGACCGCCGCGCCGTCGACCGTCAGTTGCACGTCGGGCAAGGCGGGACTGGCCGCCCAACTCCAGAAGGACATCACCGCGGCCCTGGCGGGGCGCGAGGGGACCGTCGCGGTCGGCCTCTACGACCGCTCCACCAGCACCAGTTGCTCACTGCGGAGCACCTCCGCCTACGACTCGGCCAGCGTCGTCAAGGTGACCGTGCTCTCCGCGCTGCTGTGGGACGCCAAGAAGAGCAACCGCTACCTCACCGACCACGAGGCCGACCTCGCCACGGCGATGATCACGCAGTCGGACAACGACGCCACCAGCGCCTTGTGGAAGCAGCTCGGTTCGGCGAAGGTCCAGGGCTTCCTGTCGGCCGCCGGCATGACCCAGACCACGCCCGGCGCGGACGGCTACTGGGGCCTGACCCAGATCACCGTGCAGGACGAGCAGAAGCTCCTCGCGCTCGTCACCGCCAAGAACGCCGTGCTGAGCGACAACTCCCGCGCCTACATCCAGAAACTGATGGGCCAGGTCGACCCGTCCCAGCGCTGGGGCACCCCGGCGGGCGCGCCGTCCGGTGTCTCCGTGCACGTGAAGAACGGCTGGCTGCAGCGCGCCACGCACGGCTGGCGCGTGCACAGCGTCGGCACGTTCAGCGGCCTCGGCCACGACTACACGATCACGGTGCTCACCCAGGACAACAGCACCATGGACTACGGCGTGGCCACCATCCAGAAGGTGGCCACGGCGATCCACAAGGACCTGGTGCCGACGGCGTCCGCCACCGGGAAGTTCGTGCCGACCAGCAGGCCGCAGGAGGTCCTCCCGGCGGTCCCCGCCCACTGACCGCGGTCTCCGCCCACTGACCGCGGTCCGTGACCGCGATCCCCGCCCCGAACCCCTGACCAGGGTGCCGGGCACGGACCCCTGACCAGGGTCCCCGGGCGGATCGCCCGCGCGGATCGGCATCGCCGCGCCTCCCCGTCGACCCCGCCGCCTGACACGCGGTGGTCGACGGGGAGTTCACTTTCGGGCCACCCCCGCGCACCCGCTCGGCACTACGGTGGCGATATGCGCCTGAGAACCCTCCTCGTCGCCGTCACCGCCACGCTCGCCGCCGCCACACCGCCGGCCGCCGCCACCGGGGCCACGCCCGCCACCCCGCCCGGCACTCCCGCGCACGCCTGCTCCCCCTCCGTCGCCCTGACGGGCTTCTCCGACGCCCTCGACAAGACGACGTACGCCGACACGTTCGTCGGCAACCTCTCCGCGCTCTCCGTCGACTCCGGCGGCCGGATCGCCGCGCTCTCGGACCGCTCCTCGCTGTTCACCCTCGACCGGAAGACCCTCCGGCCCACCGGCGTGACCGCCCTCGCCGACGAGCACGGCGCCGCCCTGGACTCCGAGGGCCTGGCCGTCGACCGGGACGGCACCCGGCTCGTCACCTCCGAGACCGAGCCGTCCGTGCGCCGCTACTCCCGCGACGGCAGAATCCTCGACCGCCTCCCGGTGCCCGACTCCCTGCGGGTCGCCCCCGCGGGGCGCGCCACCTCGAACCTGACCTTCGAGGGGCTGACCCTGCTGCCCGGCGGGCGCACGCTGCTGGCCGCCATGGAGGGCTCGCTGAGCGGCGACACCCCCGGCGTCGTCCGCTTCCAGACCTGGAAGCGGCACGGCGAGCACTTCGCGCTCGCGGCCCAGTACGGCTACCGCACCGACACCGGCCTCGGCGTCTCCGAGACGGCGGCGACCCCCGACGGCCGGCTCCTCGTGCTGGAGCGCGGCTTCAGGGCCGGGTACGGCAACACGATCCGCCTCTACCTCGCCGACCTCTCCCACGCCGGCGACACCAGCCGCGTGGACATCCTGACCGGCCAGGCCGACGTGCGGCTCGCCCGCAAGACGCTCCTCGCGGACCTGGCCGACTGCCCCTCGCTGGGCGCGCGGGCGCGGCAGCCCCAGCCGAACCCGCTGCTCGACAACGTCGAGGGCATGGCCGTCACCGGGGCGCGGCACGGGCGGCTGAGCCTGCTGCTGGTCAGCGACGACAACCAGAACGCGGCCCAGGTCACCCGCCTGTACGCACTGCGGGTACGCCTGCCGCACCACCCCGCCGGCTAGACGCCGCCGCGACGGGCGGCGGTGCGCGGCCCCCGGGATGAAATCCGGCGTCCGACGTGTTGGCCTTGCGTCAGGGTGCACGAACGCGGTGCACGGTGGTGCGGGTACCGCACGGGCAGACCGGATCGGCAGGAAGGGACGGGTGTGGCAGCGCACGAGGGGGAAGCACGCGGCTGGGCGCGCAGGCTGGCGGCGTACGCGTGGCGCTATCCGAAGGACGTCGTCCTCGCGCTCGGGTCCTCCCTGGCCGGCATGGCCGTCATGGCCCTCGTCCCGCTGATCACCAAGGTGATCATCGACGACGTCGTCGGCAGCCACACCCGGTCCATGGGCCCCTGGGCGGGCGCCCTGATCGGGGCGGCCGTGGCGGTCTACGCGCTCACCTACATCCGCCGCTACTACGGCGGCCGGCTCGCCCTGGACGTGCAGCACGACCTGCGCACCGAGATGTACGCGACGATCACCCGGCTGGACGGGCGGCGCCAGGACGAGCTGTCCACCGGGCAGGTCGTCGGCCGGGCCACCAGCGACCTCCAGCTCATCCAGGGGCTGCTGTTCATGCTCCCGATGACGATCGGGAACGTGCTCCTCTTCCTGATCTCCCTGGGGATCATGGCGTGGCTGTCGCTGCCGCTCACCCTGGTCGCCCTCGCGGTGGCGCCCGCCCTGTGGTTCATCGCCAGGCGCAGCCGTGTCCGGCTGCATCCGGCCACCTGGTACGCGCAGGCGCAGGCCGCCGCCGTGGCAGGCGTGGTCGACGGCGCCGTCAGCGGTGTCCGCGTGGTGAAGGGCTTCGGGCAGGAGGAGCAGGAGACGGGCAAGCTGCGCGAGGTCGGCCACCGGCTGTTCGCGGGCCGGCTGCGCACCATCCGGTTGAACGCCCGCTACACCCCCGCCCTCCAGGCCGTGCCCGCGTTCGGGCAGGTCGCCATGCTCGGAGCCGGTGGCTGGCTCGCCGTGAACGGGCACATCACACTCGGCACGTTCGTCGCGTTCTCCTCCTACCTCGCCCAGCTCGTCGGCCCGGTGCGGATGCTGGCCGTGGTCCTCACGGTGGGCCAGCAGGCCCGCGCGGGCGCCGAGCGCGTCCTGGAGCTGATCGACACCGAGCCGTCGCTGCGGGACGGCACCAAGGAGCTGCCCGCCGACGCGCCCGCCACGGTCGAGTTCGAGAACGTCTCCTTCTCCTACGGCGGCTCCGACGAGCCCGACGACTCCGGCGAGCCCGGCGGCGTCGGCGACTCCGGTGCCGGGCGGCCGGTCCTCGACGGGCTCTCCTTCGAGATCCGCGCCGGCGAGACCCTCGCCGTCGTCGGTTCCTCCGGCTCCGGCAAGTCCACCGTCTCCCTGCTCCTGCCGCGCTTCTACGACGTCACGCACGGCGCCGTCCTCGTCGGCGGCCACGACGTGCGCGAGCTGACCCAGAAGTCGCTGCGCGCCGCGATCGGCCTGGTCCCCGAGGACTCCTTCCTGTTCTCGGACACGGTCCGCGCCAACATCGCCTACGGCCGTCCCGACGCGAGCGACGAGCAGATCGAGCGGGCCGCGCGCGCCGCCCAGGCCGACCGGTTCATCGCCGAACTGCCCGACGGGTACGGGACCACGGTCGGCGAGCACGGCCTGACCCTCTCCGGCGGCCAGCGCCAGCGCGTCGCGCTCGCCCGCGCCATCCTCACCGACCCGCGCCTCCTCGTCCTGGACGACGCCACCTCGGCGGTGGACGCCCAGGTCGAGCACGAGATCCACGAGGCCCTGAAGCAGGTCATGCGGGGCCGTACCACCCTGCTGATCGCGCACCGGCGCTCCACCCTGAACCTCGCCGACCGCATCGCCGTCCTGGACGGCGGGCGCCTCGCCGACATCGGCACCCACGAGGAGCTCCAGGCGCGCAGCGCCCTGTACCGGCGGCTGCTGACCGACCCGGACGAGCTGGGCGGTGTCTCCCCGGGCCACACCATGGCGGCGGCCCCGCGCGAGGACACCAGCGTCCGCGACGAGCTGGACGCCGAGTTCGACGCCGAGCGCGGGGTGACCCCGCGGCTGTGGACCGGCGACCGCGAGCCCAAGGACCGGGCGCTGTCCGGCTCCCCGGCCACCCCCGAACTCCTCGCCCAGGTGGAGAGGCTTCCCGCGGCCACCGACACTCCCGCCGTGGACGAGGCCCGCGCGGTGCGGCCGGAGGCGTCGTACGGACTGACCCGGCTGCTGCGCGGCTTCGGCGCGCCGCTCCTCGTCAGCCTGGTCCTGGTCGCGGTCGACGCGGGCATGAGCCTGCTGCTGCCGATCCTGATCCGGCACGGCATCGACAGCGGCGTCTCCAAGATGGCGCTCGGCGCGGTCTGGACGGCGTCGCTGCTGGCCCTGGTCGCGGTCCTCGTGCAGTGGGCGGCGCAGTTCGGCGAGACGCGGATGACCGGGCGGACCGGTGAGCGCGTCCTGTACGCCCTCCGGCTGAAGATCTTCGCCCAGCTCCAGCGGCTGGGGCTCGACTACTACGAGCGCGAGCTGACCGGGCGGATCATGACCCGGATGACGACCGACGTGGACGCGCTGTCGACGTTCCTGCAGACCGGCCTGGTCACCGCGGTCGTCTCCGTCGTCACCTTCCTCGGGATCATGGTCGCGCTGCTGGTGCTGGACGTGCAGCTCGCGCTGGTGGTCTTCGTCACGCTGCCGCCGCTGATCGTGGCGACCGTGTTCTTCCGCCGGGCGAGCGTGAAGGCGTACGAGCTGGCCCGGGAACGGGTGTCGGGGGTCAACGCCGACCTCCAGGAATCGGTGTCGGGGCTGCGCATCCTCCAGGCCTTCGGGCGGGAGCGGGACGGCGGCCGACGGTTCACCGAGGGCAGCGACGGCTACCGGCGGGCCCGCATCCGGGGGCAGTGGCTG
Organism: Streptomyces sp. NPDC048664; assembly: GCF_040650555.1. NCBI lineage: Bacteria > Bacillati > Actinomycetota > Actinomycetes > Kitasatosporales > Streptomycetaceae > Streptomyces > Streptomyces sp. NPDC048664. Next base: position 99,974 of record NZ_JBEZHK010000010.1, read on the forward strand.
ATCTCCGTGTACTTCCCCTTCGTGCAGCTGCTCTCGTCGGCGGCCGCGGCGGCCGTGCTGATCGTGGGCTCGCACCGGGTGGACGCGGGGACCCTGACGACCGGCGCGCTGGTCGCCTACCTGCTCTACATCGACCTGTTCTTCGCACCGGTCCAGCAGCTCTCCCAGGTCTTCGACGGGTACCAGCAGGCCACGGTGTCGCTGGGCCGCATCCAGGAACTGCTGCGGGAACCGGCCTCCACCCAGGCCGCCGACCAGCCGCGTGCGGTGACCTCGCTGCGCGGCGACGTCACCTTCGACGACGTCGCCTTCGCCTACGGCGACGAGGAGGAGGCGCTCAGCAGCGTCCGGCTGACCATCCCCGCCGGGCAGACGGTCGCGTTCGTCGGCGAGACGGGGGCGGGCAAGTCGACCCTGGTCAAGCTCGTGGCCCGGTTCTACGACCCCACCCGCGGCCGGGTGCTCGTCGACGGGAGCGATCTGCGCGCGCTGGACCTGGCCTCGTACCGGCACCGGCTCGGCGTCGTACCGCAGGAGTCGTACCTGTTCCCGGGGACGGTCCGGGACGCCATCGCCTACGCGCGTCCGGGCGCGAGCGACGCCGAGGTGGAGGCCGCGGCACGGGCGGTGGGCGCGCACGACATGATCGCCCAGCTCACGGGCGGCTATCTGCACGAGGTCGCCGAGCGCGGCCGGAACCTGTCCGCCGGCCAGCGGCAGCTGATCGCCCTGGCCCGCGCGGAACTGGTGGACCCGGACATCCTGCTGCTGGACGAGGCCACCGCGGCACTCGACCTGGCCACCGAGGCGCAGGTCAACCGGGCCACGGACCGGCTGGCGGGCCGTCGTACGACGCTGGTCGTCGCCCACCGGCTGACCACGGCCGCCCGCGCGGACCGCGTGGTGGTGATGGACCACGGCCGGGTCGCCGAGGAGGGCACCCACGAGGAGCTGCTGGCCCGCGAGGGCCGGTACGCGCGGCTGTGGCGGACGTTCACGGGCGAGCCGGAGCCGGGCGAGCCCGAGCCCGAGGAGCCGGTGGGCAGCACGGCCTGAGCGGGGCCCCGCGCCGCGCGCCACCGGTCCGGGGCAACCAAGGCGGGTACGACAGGCGTCCGTACCTCCGTACGCCCATCGTCGTGGGGAAGGACAACAAGTGGACAGTGGTGCGATACGACGCCGCCCGCCGGCGCTCGGGCTGACCGTGCTCGCGGCGTCGGGACTGCTCGCCGTGGCGAGCCCGGGCAACGCGCAGGCGGCCGATCTCTGCTCCGGGCGCATGGTGCGCACACTCTCCTTCGCCACCGGCGCGGTGCAGGTCTACAAGCGGGACAGCTATGTGTGCGCGATGACCGTCCCGAAGAAGGCCGCCGGCCGCCGGCCGATGTCCGTGAGCGTGCAGGCGCGCGGCAACCGGCCCGCCGCCGACATCGGCACCTACACGCGGTACGCGGGCCCCGTGGCCGTGCACGTGGGACACCGGTGCGTGTGGATCAAGGGGTCCGTGGGCTCCGGGTCGGTCAGCTCGGGCTGGATCCTGTGCTGACGGGCGGGCCTTCTCAGCCAATCCACAGGTGAGCTCGAACGCCCCCTGGTGTACGTGGATGCCGCTCCGCTAGGTTCCGGCGGACATCCGCGATCACAGGGGAGGGTGCATGCGCAAGGCGCTCAGATGGCTGCTGGCGCTCGCCGTGCTCATCGGCACGCTGGGCACGGCCGGGACGGCCACCGCCGTCCAGCCGACGGCCGACATCAAGGACCGGCTGCTCGCGATACCGGGCATGAGCCTCGTGGAGGAGAAGCCGTACGACGGCTACCGCTACTTCGTGCTCGCCTACACCCAGCCGGTCGACCACCGGCACCCCGGGCGGGGCACGTTCCAGCAGCGGATCACCGTGCTGCACAAGGACGTCTCGCGCCCCACGGTCTTCTACACCAGCGGGTACAACGTCTCCACGACCCCCGGCCGCAGTGAGCCCACCCGCATCGTGGACGGCAACCAGGTCTCCCTGGAGTACCGCTTCTTCACCCCGTCCCGCCCCGCCCCCGCCGACTGGTCGAAGCTGGACATCTGGCAGGCGGCGAGCGACCAGCACCGGGTGTTCGAGGCGCTCAAGGCGGTGTACCCGCAGCGGTGGCTCGCCACGGGCGGCTCCAAGGGCGGCATGACGGCGACGTACTACAAGCGCTTCTACCCGCGTGACATGGACGGCGTCGTCGCCTACGTCGCGCCCAACGACGTGGTGAACGACGAGGACTCCGCCTACGACCGGTTCTTCACGACGGTCGGCACCAAGGAGTGCCGCGACCGGCTCGACGCGGTGCAGCGCGAGGCCCTGGTACGCCGGGACACGCTGGAGAAGAAGTACGCGGCGTACGCGGCGCAGGCCGGCGCCACCTTCACCACGGTGGGCAGCCTGGACCGCGCCTACGAGTCGGTCGTCCTGGACTACGTGTGGGGCTTTTGGCAGTACAGCACGCTCGCGGACTGCGCCACGATCCCGGCCGACGCGAAGAAGGCCACCGACGACGAGATCTGGAACTCCGTCGACACGATCTCCGGCTTCTCCTTCTACACCGACCAGGGCCTCGCCCCGTACACGCCGTACTACTACCAGGCCGGCACCCAACTCGGCGCGCCCACCATCCACTTCCCGTACATCGAGAAGAAGTACCTCCACTACGGCTACCAGCCGCCCCGGAACTTCGTGCCCCGCTCCATCCCGATGCGGTTCAGGGACGGGGCGATGCGGGACGTGGACGGCTGGGTCAGGCATCACGCGCGCCACATGCTCTTCGTGTACGGGCAGAACGACCCGTGGGGCGCCGAGCGCTTCGCTCTCGGCAAGGGCGCCCGTGACGCGTACGTCCTCACGGCACCCGGCATGAACCACGGCGCCAATGTCGCGGGCCTGGTCCCCGACGAGAAGGCCCTGGCCACCGCCCGCATCCTCGACTGGGCCGGGGTGGCGTCCCCGTCGGTCGAGGCGGACCCGTCGGCCGCGAAGCCCCTGGCGGGCTACGACGCGAAGCTGGACCACGGGACCACGGAACGCGAGCCGGCCCTACGACCGTAGGACCTGCCCTGGCACGGAGCTAAGGCCGCGGCGCCCCGCTGGGGCGCGGCGTCGCGGCCGGGCTCGGGTGGCGGTGCGTCAGCGACCGGGCGCAGCCGACCGGTCTGGCGCCGCCCAGCTCGACGTAGAGGCCCGTCGACGACGGGCACTGCGAGCGGCGCGCCACCGCCGAGGTCACCTTGTACTGCGGTGCGTGCGCGCCCTTGCCGTCGCAGGACGTCTCGCGGACCTCGCCGGCGCCCGCGCCGTACACGCAGTCGCCGACGATCGTGCGCGGGCCGCCGCCGCCTCCGGGGTCGCCCGGGTGCGGCGGCCGCAGGTTCCGCATGCACGCGTAGCCCTGTGGGGTGGCGCCGTCGGCCGTGGCGTCCGGCGCGGCGGCCGACCGGCCGATGTGCAGGACGACATCCGTGGTCGCGGGGCACGCGGGACCACGGGCGGGGTCGCCGTCATGGCGTGCGATCACCCGGGCCGCGGCCTGCGCGCTGGTGCAGGGCACTTCCGTGAAGCTCGTCGTCCCGAGGGAACTGCACTCGCCGTCGGCGAGGAACACCGACCCGTACCCGGACGGCGGCGCGGCCGTGGCGCTCGCGCCGGCCGTGTCCGTGGCCGCCGGGGGAGCGGACGACAGGCATCCGGACAGCCCCGTCACCGCCAGCGCAGCCGCCACCAGCGCACCTGGCACCGCACGTGTCCCTCGCATCGCCACCCTCTCGCCCGCCGCCGCCCAGCATGGCGGACCAAGGTCGCCCATGTCAGGCATATCGGGTAGTTCCCGGCGGATGGGGGGCGGGGTCCGCCGCGCTAGGCGTAGTCCCGGTACGACAGGCCGTAGCCCAGGGGGTACAGCACCCGTGCCGGGTCGTCCGCCCGCCGCACCGGCACCGGCAGCCTGCCGCGCGGTGCCGCCCGGCCCGCGATCACCCGGGCCGCCGCGCGCAGTTCGGGGTCGGTCCAGGAGTAGGTGGCCAGGCAGGCGTGGACGCCCTGGAGCCGGGCGACGTCGTAGGGGTTGCGGAGGGCGACCGCGATCACCGGACGTCCGGTGGCGAGCAGACGTTCGACCAGGGTGAGTTGGGTGCTCGTGGCGCTCAGGTCGTAGGTGCCCAGGACCACCGCGTCCGCGTCCTTCGCCGCCGCGACCGCGCGCTCGATCGCGGCGGCCGTGGGCTCCATGCCGGTGGGCAGCGCGGTGGCGGTGAAGCCGAGACCGGTCAGGGCGTTCGCCAGCACGGCGGTGGGGGGTCCGTCGGTGCCGGACGGGGACTGCGGGTCGGCACCGGCGACGAGCAGACGGGGATGGGTGCGGCAGGACAGCGGCAGCAGGCGGTCCTTGTCGACCAGCAGCGTCGTGGTGCGCTGCGCGACCTGGTCCGCCGCGCGCCGATGCGCGGCCGTGCCGACGGTGCGGTCGACCGCGGCGCCGGTGGTGAAGGGCTGCTCGAACAGCCCGAGCCTCGCCTTGAGGCGCAGGATGCGCAGCACCGACTCCTCCAGCCGGGCCTCGCTCAGCTCGCCGCCGCGCACCGCCGCGAGGACCGCGCGAGTGGCGAGCTCCAGGTTGGGCGGGTTGAGCAGTTGGTCGACGCCGGCCTTGAGCGCGAGCACCGGAACCCGGTCGTCGCCGTACTTCTGGCGCACCCCCTGCATGCCGAGCGAGTCGGTCACCACGACCCCGTCGTATCCCAGCTCCTCGCGCAGGATGCCGGTGACGATCGGGTGCGAGAGCGTGGCCGGGTCGCCGGAGGCGTCCAGCGCGGGGACCACGATGTGCGCGGTCATGATCGAGTCGATTCCGGCGCGGACCGCCGCACGGAAGGGCACCGCGTCGAGCCTGTCCCACCGCTCGCGGCTGTGGGTGATGACCGGCAGGCCGGTGTGGCTGTCGACGGCCGTGTCGCCGTGGCCCGGGAAGTGCTTGGCGGTCGCCGCGACCCCGGAGGCCCGGTAGCCCGCCGCCTCCGCCGTCACCAGGCGCGCCACCGCCCGCGGGTCCGCGCCGAAGGAGCGCACGCCGATCACCGGGTTGGCCGGGTCGATGTTGACGTCGGCGTCGGGGGAGTAGTCCTGGCGGATGCCCAGGGCGCGCAGTTCGGCGCCGGAGATCCGGCCGAGCGTGAAGGCGTCCGCGCGGGAGCCGCCCGCGCCGACGGCCATCGCGCCCGGGAACAGGGTGGCGGGTCCGCCCACGCGGGCCACCGCCCCGTGCTCCTGGTCCGTCGCGATGAGCACGGGCAGTCCGCGGGGGCCGGCCAGGGACGCGGTCTGGATGCCGTTCGAGAGGTCCGCGATCTGGTGCGGGGAGCGGGTGTTGTGCGCCCAGCCGAAGTAGACGACGCCGCCGACACGGTACTTCGCGATCAGCTCGGCGGCCGTGCGGACGCCGAACTCGGCGAGGTTGGCGGCGCTGTCGGCCGGGTCGGGGGCGGTGGCCGAGTGGCCGTGGACGCGTGTCACGAAGAGCTGGCCGACCTTCTCCTCCAGCGTCATGCGGGAGACGAGGGCGGGCAGCCGCGCGGCGGCGTGGGCGGTGCCCGAACCGAGGGCGAGGGCCGCGGTCAGGCTCCCGGTGAGGACGACGCGCCTGGAGGGGCCGGACATGGGCGCTCCTTCCGAAGGGGCTGGAGAGGGGCCGGAAGAGCACCAGTATCCGAGACATGACGGCTCGTCAGAGGCAGGCGCGGCGGGACGGGGGGCCGCCATCGGCGCCGACTGAGGGGCGCGCCGACGGCGGCGTGCTGCCGGCCGCGTGCGGCGGAGGAGGGTGGTCAGCGATCGCAGCCAGTGGCGAGGGCCGACGCCGCACGGCGGGGACTCATCCGACAGCTCGCGCGTTGGACGAAGGGGACCCGGCACGGGTTCCCGTGCCGGCGGCCGCTTCCCGAAGTCGGGACTCGCGGGGCGTACGGGGCGCGTGCGCCGCGCTCGGCCCGTGCTCCCGCAGGGTGCGCACGGCCTCGGCGATCGCCGGACGGCGCGCGGCGCCCTCACGCCACACCGCGTACAGCCGCCGCACCGGCATCGGTTCGAGGGCGACCTCGACCACCCCCGCCGGCAGCGGGCCACGCCCCAGGCGCGGGATGACCGCGATGCCGAGCCCGGCCGCCACCAGGGCGGTCAGGGTCGGGTTCTCGTCGGCCTGGTGCACCACGTCGGGCTCGTGCCCGGCCGCCCGCAGGGTCCGCAGCAGCCAGTCGTGGCAGACCCGGCCGGGCGGCTGGCAGATCCAGCGCTCACCGCCCAACTCCTCGGGTCGCACGGCCGCACGCCCGGCCAGCGGATGCCCCTCGGGCACGAGCAGATCGCACCTGTCCTCCCCGATCAACGCCTGCTCCACCCCGGCGGGCGCGGGCAGCGGGGCGGTGTCCCAGTCGTGCGCGACCGTGAGATCCACGGCGCCCTTCGCGACCAGGTCCACGGACAGATGCGGGTCGACCTCGGTGAGCCGCGCCTCCAGGGACGGATGCCGCGCGGCCAGGTCGGCGAGCACGCCGGGCAGCAGCCCGCGGGCGGCCGACGGGAACGCGGCGATCGTCAGCCGCCCGGCCGGCACCCCCCGCCGCTGTTCGAGCGAGGTCTCCGCCCGCTCCACGATCGCCAGCAACTCCCGCGCCGTGACGACGAGCTGCCACGCCTCCTCGGTGAGACGCACGCCCCGCCCCTCGCGCTCCAGCAGCACGGTCCTGGTCTCCCGCTCCAGTTTGGCGATCTGCTGGGACACGGCGGAGGAGGTGTAGCCGAGCGCGGTGGCGGCGGCGCCGACCGTGCCGTGGACGGAGACGGCGTGCAGGGCGCGCAGGCGTTGAAGGTCCAGCATGGAGGGGCCGCCTCGGTTCCGCGTTCGGGGACGTCGCACCCGGGGCTCCGGTTAGCGATGCTTCATCCAACCATGCAGAAACCGTCGCTGGTGCTTCACGGTCGAGGTCGTGATCATCGACGTATGCGACCCGTACATGTCTTCCTCGCCGTTCTCGTGGCCGCCGTCTGGGGGGTGAACTTCACCGTCATCGAACTCGGGCTCGGCCACTTCCCGCCGCTGCTGTTCTCGGCCCTGCGCTTCCTGGTCGCGGCGGTACCCGCGGTCTTCTTCGTCGGGCGCCCCCAGGTGGGCTGGCGGTCCGTCGTGGCGGTCGGACTGGTGCTCGGAGTCGCCAAGTTCGGGCTGCTGTTCATCGGCATGGACGCGGGCATGCCCGCCGGACTGTCCTCCCTGGTGCTCCAGATCCAGGCCGTCTTCACCGCGCTCGTGGCCTTCGTCGTCCTCGGCGAACGGCCCACACGCCTGCGGCTGCTGGGCATGGCGGTGGCCCTGGCCGGAGTGGGGCTCGCGGCCGTGGACGAGGGCACCTCGGGTCCGCTCGGCGCGTTCGCCCTGGTCATCGCGGCGGCGGCCTGCTGGGGCGTGTCCAACGTCCTGACCCGCAAGGCCGCACCGCCGAACGCGCTGAACTTCATGGTGTGGGTGAGCACGGTGCCGGTGCTGCCCCTGCTCGGCCTCTCCCTGCTGACGGAGGGCCCGTCCCGCGACCTGGCCGCCGTGCGCGCCCTGGACTGGCAGGGCGCCGGCATCGTCCTGTACGTCGCCTGGATCACCACGATCCTCGGCTTCGGCATCTGGGGCTGGCTGCTGCGCCGTCACCCCGCCTCCACGGTCGCCCCGTTCTCCCTCCTGGTCCCCGTCTTCGGCATGTCCGCCGCCGCCCTGTTCCTGGACGAGCCCATCAGCCCCCTGCGCTGGGGCGCGGCGGCCCTGCTGGTGGGCGGAGTGGCACTGACGTCGTGGACGCCCGGGGGGAGGTCCCGCGTCGGGACGGGCGCGGGTACGGCGGACGCGGCCGCGGGTACGGGGGGTGCGGGCATGGCGGAGGCGGGTGCGGGCATGGCGGGCGCGGCGGGCGCGAACGCGGGCGCCGCCACTCCCGCCGCCCCGGAGGCGATCGTGCGGAGCGGGCGCTGACGCGCGCCGAACGCGCCCGGCGTGCAGCGCGGCAGCCGTGGCGGGCGCCGTCGGGCCACCCCGAACTGCCGTGGTGCGCGCGGCCTACGATGGGTGCCATGGCATCCGGCGCGCGCACCCGTTCCACGGTGAGCCGCGTCCGCCGGGTGCTGTCGGCGTTGGCGGTCCTCACCGGCCTGCTCGCCCTGCACGGCCTCTCGCCGTCCGGGATGCCGGCCGCCGGGCAACACGTCATGGCGGCCCCGACGGCCCTGGCCGGTCACCACACCGCGGCCGCCCCCGTGACCGACCGCGCCCCGCTCGCGAGCCCGTGGCACGGCGGGACGGCCATGGACCACGCCGGGACCTGCGCGGCCGGGGGCACGGCCGCCTCCTACCTCCCGCCCGCCCTCTCGCCGTCGCCGACCCCCTGCGGTGAACCCGCCGAGGCCGCCCTGCGCCACCGGATCGCGGGAACCCCGCACGGCAGGGCCCCACCCGACCTGTCCGAACTGCAGCTCCTACGGATCTAGACCGCACCCCGGGCGACGCTCGCCCGCACCCGCGTCTCGATCCCCTCTTCCCGCACACAGGCGTGTCCTCGACGCGCTGTGCGGGCACTCCAAGGAGCCGTACCTCTCATGACACCTCGTCGTACCCGTACCCGTACCCGTACCCGCATCCGCCCTGCCGCCGCCTCGGCCCTCGCCGCGGCACTGGCCTCGGCCCTGCTCGCCGGCTGCGGCGCCGGCGCCGATTCCGCCCCGCCCGCGACCGGCGCCTCGGCCGCCTCCACCGTGCGGCGGAGCCACAACGCGCAGGACGTCACCTTCGCGCGGGAGATGATCCCGCATCACCGCCAAGCCCTGGCCATGGCCGCCCTCGCGTCGTCGCGCGCCAAGTCCCCGCAGGTGAAAAGCCTCGCGGCACGGATCGAGAAGGCGCAGAAGCCGGAGATCGACACCATGTCGGGCTGGCTCGGGGGCTGGGGGGAGCGTGTCCCTGACGACAGCGCCACCGGCATGGAGGGCATGCCGGGTATGGACCACTCCGCTTCGCCGATGCCGGGCATGATGTCCGACGCCGCCATGGGCGAGCTGAGGAACCTGACCGGCGACGCGTTCGACGGGGCGTTCCTGAAGATGATGATCGGTCATCACGAAGGCGCCGTCGCGATGGCGAAGACCGAGCGCGCCAAGGGCGCCTACGGTCCCGCGCGGACGATGGCCGCCTCGGTCATCACCGCGCAGTCGGCCGAGATCACCGAGATGAACGCGCTGCTGCGCACCTGAGCGACCGCCCGTCGAGGCGGGTCATGTCCCGTCCGACGGGGCCGAGTCCACCAGCGCCGGGGCGCCCCGCGTCCCGGCGCCGCGCTCGGCCGCGCGTTCCGCCCTCCCGCGCGGTTCCGGGGTGCTCACGCCGTGCCCGTCGGCCACCGCACACGCCCGAACGCACGGATCAGAAGAAGACCCCGCAGCGCAGCAGCACGTTCGCGTACGGGCGGGCCTCACCCGTACGGACGATCAGGCGCGCGCCGGCCGTCAGCGCCTTCAGCCGCTCGTGCGGCACCAGCACGAGGCCGGGGAAGCGCGCGTCCAGCAGCGCCGCCGTCGCGGGGTTCGCGTCGCGCACCTCGCGGGCCGCCGTCGCCCCCTCCACCACCAGTTCGTCCAGCAGGCCGTCCAGCACCTGCGCGAAGGACGGCACCCCCGCCACGAACGCCAGGTCCACGACCCGGGGGCCCGCCGGGATCGGCATGCCCGCGTCGCACACCAGCACCCCGTCCCCGTGCCCCAGTTCGGCCACGGCACCCGCGAGATGGCGGTTCAGTATTCCCGCCTTCTTCACAGCGCCTCGACCTCCGCCGCGGTCGGGAAGGACTCCTGGGCCCCGGGCCGGGTCACCGCCGCCGCGCCCACCCGCGCCGCGTACGCCGCCGCGTCGGCCAGGGACGCGCCCGCGCCCAGCCGCCAGGCCAGCGCCGCGGTGAACGCGTCACCCGCGCCCGTCGTGTCCACCGCGTCCACCTGCACGGACGGCACCCGGGACACGGTGTCGCCGCGCGCCACCAGCGCGCCCTGCGCGCCCAGGGTCACCACGACCGAGCGCGGACCGAGGGCGAGCAGTGCCCGCGCCCAGTCCTCGGGGGCGCCGTCCAGGGCGCCGCCCGCGATGACGCGGGCTTCGTGCTCGTTCACGATCAACGGGTCGCAGGCCGCGAGCAGTTCGGCGGGCAGGGGGCGCGGCGGCGACGGGTTCAGCACGAAGCGGGTGCCGGCCGGCAGGCTCCGCACCAGTTCCACGACCGTCTCCAACGGGATCTCCAGCTGCGCCGAGACCACCCGGGACCCCCGCAGCAGGTGCTCGGCGTCCCGGACGTCCTTCGGGGTGAGCCTGCCGTTGGCCCCGGGCGAGACCACGATGCTGTTGTCCCCCGACGGATCCACCGTGATCAGCGCGACCCCGGTCGGCGCCCCGCCGACCAGGACCCCCGCCGTGTCGACCCCGGCCGTGTGCTGCGCCGACAGCAGCAGCCGCCCGTGGTCGTCGTCGCCGACCCGCGCCAGCAGCGCGGTGCGGGCGCCGAGCCGGGCCGCGGCGACCGCCTGGTTGGCGCCCTTGCCCCCGGGGTGCACGACCAGGTCGGAGCCGAGCACCGTCTCGCCCGGCGCGGGCCGCCGCTCGACGCCGATCACCAGATCGGCGTTGGCGGAGCCCACCACCAGCAGGTCGTAGTCGTCCATGAACTGTCTCTCCCAACGGATCCCCGTGGACCCTCGCGAAGCCGAAGCCGAAGCCGAAGCCGAAGCCGAAGCCGAAGCCGAAGCCGAAGCCGGGCCGCCGCGTTCCCTTGCTGCGGCCCGGAGGTGTGCGGAGGTCAGCCGCGGAACCCGGCCACGTTCTGCTTCGTGACCACCTTGACCGGAACCTTCACCGTCTCCTCGACCTTCTTGCCCTGGGCGGCCCGCACCGCGTTGTCGATCGCGATCCGGCCGAGCTGCGTCGGCTGCTGCGCCACCGAGGCGTACAGCGTGCCCGCCTTGACCGCGCTCAGCCCGTCGGGCTCGCCGTCGAAGCCGACGACCTGCACCGAGGTGCCCGCCTTGGAGCCGAGCGCCTTGATCGCGCCGAGCGCCATCTCGTCGTTCTCCGCGAAGACGCCCTGGACGTCCGGGTGCGACTGGAGCAGGTTCGTCATGACGTCCAGGCCCTTGGTCCGGTCGAAGTCGGCCGGCTGCTCGGCGAGGACCTGGATACCCGGGTAGGCCTTCAGCCCCTCGGCGAAGCCCGCCCCGCGCTCCCGGCTGGCGGAGGTGCCCGCCTGGCCCTGGAGGATCACGATCCGGCCCTTGCCGCCCAGCTTCTCGGCGAGTGCCTTGGCGGCCAGCTTGCCGCCCTCGACGTTGTCGGAGGCGACCAGCGCGGCCGTCTTCGCCTTGTTCACGGCGCGGTCGACGCCCACGACCGGGATGCCGGCCTTGTCCGCGGAGCGCACCGCCGGGCCCGCCGCGTCCGAGTCCACCGGGTTGACGACGATCGACGCGAGGCCCTCACTCGTGAAGTTCTGCAGCTGGTTGGCCTGCTGGGAGGCGTCGTTCTGCGCGTCCGTGACGGTCAGGTCGACGCCCAGCTTCTTCGCCTCCGCCTGCGCGCCCGCCTTGATCTGCACGAAGAAGGGGTTGTTGAGGGTGGACAGGGACAGGCCCACCTTCTGCGTGCCCGAGGAGGAGCCGCCGTGCAGGAAGGACACGCCGCCGGCCAGGGCCGCGGCGACCGCGGCGGCCAGGACGTAGGTCAGCGCCTGCCTGCCCTTGCCCGCGCCGCCCGGCGACCCGGCCGTCACCGGGGTGGCCCCGGCCTTGCGCCGCACGGTGTCCAGCAGCACCGCCAGAGCGATCACGACACCGATGACGACCTGCTGCCAGAACGCCGACACCGACAGCAGGTTGAGGCCGTTGCGCAGCACCGCCAGGATCAGCGCGCCGATCAGCGTGCCCGACGCCTTGCCGGTGCCGCCCGCGAGCGAGGCGCCGCCGATGACGACGGCCGCGATCGCGTCCAGCTCGTAGCCGTTGGCGGCCTGCGGCTGCGCGGAGGACAGGCGCGAGGCGAGCACGATGCCCGCCGCCGCGGCGAACAGGCCCGACAGCGCGTAGATCGCGAGCTTCTGCCGCTTCACCCGCAGCCCGGACAGCCGGGCGGCCTCCTCGTTGCCGCCGATCGCGTACATCGAACGGCCGATGTACGTACGACCGAGCACCAGGGCGGTGATCAGCCCCATGACGACCATCACGAGGACGGGCACGGGCAGCCAGCCGCCCAGCGTGTCCCCGAGGTGCGAGACGGAGGACGGGAACGGGATGGGCGAACCCTGGGAGATGACCAGCGACAGACCGCGGCCCACCGACAGCATGGCGAGCGTCGCGATGAACGGCGGCAGCTTCCCGTACGAGATCAGGATGCCGTTGACGAGGCCGCAGGCCAGGCCGGTCGCGATGGACAGCAGCACCGCCACCGCCACCGGAACGCCCGCCGAGGTGGCGCTCCAGGCCAGGACCGTGGCCGACAGGGCCGCCACCGACCCGACCGACAGGTCGATGCCCGCCGAGACGATCACGAAGGTGACACCGAAGGCGAGGATGGCGGTCACGGCGGCCTGGACGCCGATGTTGAGCAGGTTGTCCGCCGTGAGGAAGTCGCCGGACAGCGCCGACATCGCGATCACGAGGACGATCAGCGCGGTGAGGGCTCCGTTGTCGAGCAGAAGGCGGCGGATGCCCGTGACGCCACCGGCGCCCGCATTGCCCTTGAGCGTGTCAGTGGCCACGGGGGGCCTCCGTTCCGTTGGTTCCGTTCGTTTCGTGCGCGGCCGTGGACGAGGGGGACGTCGTGGCAGTGGTCGGTGTGCTGACGGCGAGGGCCATGACGGAGTCCTGGGTCGCCTCGTCGGCGGACAGTTCGCCCGCGATGCGGCCCTGGGCCATCACCAGCACCCGGTCGCTCATGCCGAGCACCTCGGGCAGATCGCTGGAGATCATCAGGACGGCGGCTCCCGCGGCCGTGAGTTCGTTGATCAGCTGGTAGATCTCGACCTTGGCGCCGACGTCGATGCCGCGCGTCGGCTCGTCGAGGATCAGCACCTTGGTGTTCGCGAGCAGCCACTTGCCGATGACGACCTTCTGCTGGTTGCCGCCGGAGAGCGTGCGCACCTGTTGGGCGAGCCCGGCCATCCGCACCCCGAGCCGCTCGGCGACCTCCGCCGCGGCGGCCCGCTGCCCCTTGCGGTCCACCAGACCGCCGCGGGTGGCGGCGCGCAGGGTGACCAGGCCGAGGTTCTCCTCCACGGAGGCGTCCAGAAGCAGACCCTGGCCCTTGCGGTCCTCGGGCACCAGCCCGATCCCGGCCGCCATCGCGGCGTTGACGTCGAAGCGCCGTACGTCCGCGCCCGCGACGCGTACCGCGCCCCGGTCGTAGGGGTCGGCGCCGAACACGGCCCGCACGACCTCGGTACGGCCGGCGCCGACCAGCCCCGCGATCCCGACGACCTCGCCGGCCCGCACCTCGAAGGAGACGTCGTGGAAGACCCCGTCGCGGGTGAGTCCCTCGACGGTGAGCAGGGACGCGCCGGTGTCGGGCCGCTCGCGCGGGTACTGCTGCTCGATCGAGCGCCCCACCATGAGCCGCACGAGTTCGTTCTCGGGCGTGGCGGCGGGCACCTGGCCGACGCTCCTGCCGTCGCGGATGACCGTCACCCGGTCGCCCAGGGCGGCGATCTCGTCCAGGTGGTGGGTGATGAAGACGATCCCGACGCCGTCCTCGCGCAGCGCGCGCACGATCGCGAACAGCTTCTCGACCTCTTCGGAGGTGAGCACGGCCGTGGGCTCGTCCATGATCAGGACGCGGGCCCGGAGGCTCAGCGCCTTGGCGATCTCGACCATCTGGAGCCGTGCGATGCCCAGTTCCCGCACCCGGGCGCGGGGCGAGACGTTCACGCCGACGCGTTCCAGCAGGGCGGCGGCGTCCGCCTCCATCTTCCCGCGGTCGATCAGGCCGAACCGGCGGGGCTGGCGGCCCAGGAAGATGTTCTCGGCGACCGTCAGATCGGGAACGAGGTTGAACTCCTGGTAGATGGTGGCGATCCCGAGCCGCTCGGAGTCCTGCGCACCGTGGATGCGCACCTCCTCGCCGTCGACCAGGATCCGCCCGGAGTCGGGGCGGTAGGCGCCGGAGAGCATCTTGATCAGGGTGCTCTTGCCCGCGCCGTTCTCACCGAGCAGCACATGCACCTCGCCGCGGCGCAGGTCGAAGTCCACGCTGTCGAGCGCGACCACGCCGGGGAAGGTCTTGCGTATGCCCTCGATGCGCAGCAACTCGTCCGTGTCGTCGCTCACGACTGGCTCCTGTTCGTCGCCGGCTGGTGGGGGATCCGCTCGTTGCCCTTGCCGTTGTCATGGCTCTCGCCGCACGAGCGGCGTACGACGAGACGGGCGGGGAGGATGACGGACTCGGGGGTCCGCCCCTCGATCCGGTCGACCAGCGCGCGCACGGCGGCGCGTCCCAGATCGCCCGTGGGCTGGGCGATGGCGGTGACCGGAGGGTCGGTGTGCAGGAACCACGGGATGTCGTCGAACGCGGCCAGCGCGATGTCGTCCGGAACCCGCAGTCCACGCGCGCGTACGGCGTCCAGCGCGCCGAGCGCCATCAGGTTGTCGGCCGCGAACACGACCTGGGGCCTCTCGGCCAGTTCGAGGAAGCGCTCCATCGCCCGGCGCCCGCTCTCGGCCTGGAAGTCTCCCTGGCCCGTGTAGGCGTCCGGGAGGGGAAGGCCGTACGCGCCCATGGCCCGGCGGAAGGCCTCGACGCGCTCCTGGCCGGTCGTGGTCGCCGCGGGCCCCGCGATGATCGCGAGCCGGCGGTGGCCGAGCGCGTACAGATGGGCGACGAGGTCGTGGATGGCGGTGCGCCCGTCGGACCGTACGACGGGGACGTCCACGCCGGGGATCCAGCGGTCCACGAACACCATGGGCGTGCCGCCGCGCGCGGCGTCCAGCATGAGCGGGGAGCCGCCGTCGGTCGGCGACACGAGGAGCCCGTCGATGCGCCGGTCCAGGAGGGTGCGCACATGGTGGTCCTGGAGGTCGGGCCGCTCGTCGGCGTTGCCGATGATCACGCTGTAGCCGAGGGCGCGCGCCTCCTCCTCCACGGACCGGGCCAGATGCGTGAAGTACGGGTTGAGCACGTCGCTGATGACCAGGCCGAGGGTGCGGGTCTGGTCGGTGCGCAGGGACCGGGCGACGGCGTTCGGGCGGTAGCCCAGCGCCTCCACGGCCGCCAGCACCCGGGCGCGCGCGGCGGCGCTGACCGACGGGTGGTCATTGAGGACACGGGACACCGTGGCGACGGAAACGCCTGCCACGGCGGCCACGTCCTTGATGCTCGCCATCGCCGGGACCACCTCCTTGTGAGTCCGTTGACGCGAGTCCGCGAACCGATTGGAATCGATTACACGGCCGACTGACAGCAGCGATTGGAATCGATTACACGAGGGTTCGGCAAGGGGTGGAGGGGCCGTCGAGACCGGATTGTGATGCGCGTGACGGGGGTCACCGGAAGGGGCGCGGCGGGGCGGGAGCGGGCCGGGAGACGCCGGCCCGCTCGGCGCGGATCGCGACCGCTTTCGAGGCCGCGCGCATATGACGCCGCGTCAGTACGCCTCTCCCGCCGCGCGATCCGACTTCCCGGCACTCCCGTGACGTGCCGTCACCCTCTTGACGCCCACCAGGACCCGGTAGCGCTCCCGCTCCGCGAACCGCGCGTCCTCCCAGAGCGCCGGCAGCCCCACCTCCGCGCACAGGTGCAGCACCCGGCCCTCGCCCGCCCGGACCCCGACATGGGCGCCGTACGCGTCGTCGCCGGCGTTGAACAGCATGAGGTCCAGGGGTCGGGCGGCGTCGGCCCCGACCCGGACCGTGGAGCGTGTGTCCGTCCACAGGTCGCTGGAACGCAGCGCGGGCGCGGCCAGGCCGAAGTGGCGCAGCACCGCGTAGGCGAACACCTGGCAGTTCGCACCCGCCGCCAGACCGGGGCGCTCGCGCACGTCCCGTGAGCCCGGGAAGCGCGCGGCGACGTGGGGGACGCTCCAGAAGGCGGACGGCAGACGAGCGAGCAGGGGGTCCATCGCGCCATCGTCCACCGCCGTACCGGCACGCACTGTCGGTGCTCTTCGATAGCGTCGGATCATGACCCAGGAGGCGAGTCGGGCAGGGCAGGCGCGACCGGGTGCCGGGGAGCGGCGCCTGGCCACGCTGGAAGGCGTGCTCGAACGGATCACCTATGCCAACGAGGAGAACGGATACACGGTCGCCCGCGTCGACACCGGCCGGGGCGCCGGTGATCTGCTGACCGTCGTCGGCGCGCTCCTCGGCGCCCAGGTCGGGGAGTCGCTGCGGATGGAGGGGCGCTGGGGATCCCACCCCCAGTACGGCAAGCAGTTCACGGTGGAGAACTACACGACCGTCCTGCCCGCCACCGTCCAGGGCATCCGCCGCTACCTCGGATCCGGCCTGGTCAAGGGCATCGGCCCGGTCTTCGCCGACCGCATCACCCAGCACTTCGGGACCGACACCCTCCAGATCATCGAGGAGGAGCCGAAGCGGCTGATCGAGGTGCCCGGTCTCGGCCCGAAGCGGACCAGGAAGATCGCCGACGCCTGGGAGGAGCAGAAGGCGATCAAGGAGGTCATGCTGTTCCTCCAGAGCGTCGAGGTCTCCACCTCCATCGCGGTGCGCATCTACAAGAAGTACGGCGACGCCTCGATCTCCGTCGTCAGGAACCAGCCCTACCGCCTGGCCGCCGACGTCTGGGGCATCGGCTTCCTCACGGCCGACCGGATCGCCCGATCCGTCGGCATTCCGCACGACAGCCCGGAGCGCGTGAAGGCCGGTCTCCAGTACGCGCTGTCGCAGTCCGCCGACCAGGGCCACTGCTATCTGCCCGAGGAGCGGCTCATCGCGGACGCGGTCAAGCTCCTCCAGGTCGACACCGGCCTGGTCATCGAATGCCTGGCCGAGCTCGCCGCGCCCCCGGAGGACGGCGCGGACCCCGGGGTCGTACGGGAGAAGGTCCCGGACCCGGACGGCGGCGACCTGGTCACCGCCGTCTACCTGGTCCCGTTCCACCGCGCCGAGCTGTCCCTCTCCGCCCAGCTGCTGCGGCTGCTGCGCACCGAGGAGGACCGGATGCCCGGCTTCGGGGACGTGGCGTGGGACAAGGCGCTGGGCTGGCTCAAGGGGCGCACGGGAGCCGATCTGGCGCCCGAGCAGGAGGCGGCCGTACGCCTCGCGCTCACCGAGAAGGTCGCCGTCCTCACCGGCGGCCCCGGCTGCGGAAAGTCGTTCACGGTGCGGTCCATCGTCGAGCTGGCCCGGGCCAAGCGCGCCAAGGTCGTCCTGGCCGCGCCCACCGGGCGGGCCGCCAAGCGCCTGTCCGAGCTGACGGGCGCCGAGGCGTCCACCGTCCACCGCCTGCTGGAGCTGAGGCCCGGCGGCGACGCGGCGTACGACCGCGACCGCCCGCTCGACGCGGACCTGGTCGTGGTGGACGAGGCGTCCATGCTCGACCTGCTGCTCGCCAACAAGCTGGTCAAGGCCGTGCCCCCGGGCGCGCACCTCCTCTTCGTCGGCGATGTCGACCAACTGCCCAGTGTGGGCGCGGGCGAGGTCCTGCGGGACCTGCTGGCGGACGGCGGCCCCCTGCCCGCCGTCCGGCTGACCCGCGTCTTCCGCCAGGCGCAGCAGTCCGGCGTCGTCACCAACGCGCACCGCATCAACGCCGGGCAGCACCCGCTCACCGACGGCCTGAAGGACTTCTTCCTGTTCGTGGAGGACGACACGGAGGAGGCGGGCCGGCTCACCGTGGACGTCGCGGCCCGGCGGATCCCGGCCAGGTTCGGCCTCGACCCGCGCCGGGACGTGCAGGTGCTCGCGCCGATGCACCGGGGCCCCGCCGGCGCGGGCGCGCTGAACGGACTGCTCCAGCAGGCGATCACCCCCGCCCGCCCCGACCTGCCCGAGAAGCGGCTCGGCGGGCGCGTCTTCCGTGTGGGCGACAAGGTCACCCAGATTCGCAACAACTACGAGAAGGGGGAGAACGGCGTCTTCAACGGCACCGTGGGGGTGGTCACCTCGCTCGACCCGGTCGACCAGCGCCTGACGGTGCTGACCGACGAGGACGAGGAGGTGGTCTACGAGTTCGACGAACTGGACGAGCTGGCCCACGCGTACGCGGTGACCATCCACCGTTCGCAGGGCAGCGAGTATCCGGCGGTGGTGATCCCGGTCACGACCGGTGCGTGGATGATGCTCCAGCGCAATCTGCTCTACACGGCGGTGACCCGCGCCAAGAGGCTCGTCGTCCTCGTGGGGTCGCGCAAGGCGATCGGCCAGGCGGTGCGCACGGTGTCGGCGGGCCGGCGCTGCACGGCACTGGACTTCAGGCTGGCCCCGCGCGCGCTGTGAGGACCGGGCGCCTTCCGGAACCGTAGGCCCTTCCAGAAGCGGCCGACAAAAAATGATCGATCAAATGAGTCGCGAAGGTCACAGAGTACTTCCGGATGCGGTCGATGGGCGGCAGGATGAGCAGGTTGACGGCACTCAGTGCCGCCGATGAGCCCAATGGTCGACCCCGAGTGCACTCTCCTGCGCCAAATGGGGGATGGTAGAGACAGTCAGGGCACCTCGAAGATGAGGCACTACGTCGGGTGAGGGAAGACGTGAGCGACAACTCTGTAGTACTGCGGTACGGCGACGGTGAGTACACCTACCCGGTGGTCGACAGCACCGTCGGTGACAAGGGCTTCGACATCGGGAAGCTCCGCGCCCAGACCGGGCTGGTCACCCTGGACAGCGGTTACGGCAACACCGCCGCCTATAAATCCGCCGTCACCTATCTCGACGGCGAGGAGGGCATCCTCCGCTACCGCGGCTACCCGATCGAGCAGCTGGCCGAGCACTCCACCTTCCTGGAGGTCGCCTACCTGCTGATCAACGGTGAGCTGCCGTCCGTCGACGAGCTCTCCACGTTCAAGAACGACATCACGCAGCACACCCTGCTGCACGAGGACGTCAAGAACTTCTACAAGGGCTTCCCGCGCGACGCGCACCCGATGGCCATGCTGTCGTCGGTCGTCTCCGCGCTGTCCACCTTCTACCAGGACAGCCACAACCCCTTCGACGAGAAGCAGCGCAACCTCTCCACGATCCGGTTGCTCGCCAAGCTTCCGACGATCGCGGCGTACGCGTACAAGAAGTCGATCGGTCACCCGTTCGTCTACCCGCGCAACGACCTCTCCTACGTGGAGAACTTCCTGCGCATGACCTTCTCGGTCCCGGCGCAGGACTACGACCTGGACCCGGTCGTCGTCTCGGCGCTGGACAAGCTGCTGATCCTGCACGCGGACCACGAGCAGAACTGCTCCACCTCCACCGTGCGCCTGGTGGGCTCGTCGCAGGCGAACATGTTCGCCTCGATCTCGGCCGGCATCAACGCCCTGTGGGGCCCGCTGCACGGCGGCGCCAACCAGTCCGTCCTGGAGATGCTCGAAGGCATCCGCGACTCGGGCAACGACGTCGACACCTTCATCCGCAAGGTGAAGAACAAGGAGGACGGCGTCCGCCTGATGGGCTTCGGCCACCGGGTCTACAAGAACTTCGACCCCCGCGCCAAGATCATCAAGGCCGCCGCGCACGATGTGCTCTCCGCGCTGGGCAAGGAGGACGAGCTCCTCGACATCGCCCTCAAGCTGGAGGAGCACGCGCTGTCCGACGACTACTTCGTCGAGCGCAAGCTCTACCCGAACGTGGACTTCTACACCGGTCTGATCTACCGCGCGATGGGCTTCCCGACCGAGATGTTCACGGTCCTGTTCGCGCTGGGCCGGCTGCCGGGCTGGATCGCCCAGTGGCACGAGATGATCAAGGAGCCCGGTTCCCGGATCGGCCGCCCGCGTCAGATCTACACGGGTGTGGTCGAGCGCGACTTCGTTCCGGTCGAGGAGCGCTGAGCGGATCCGCGGCGAGCGGATCCCCGTAGGTGAGGCGTGCGCCGTCGTGGCGCGGCGTACGCCTGATGGGGTCGTGCGAGCGCCGTGCCCCACCTGGTGCGTACGGCGTCAGCGGCGCCCCTGACGCCCCGGCCGAGGCCTCGGCGCCCACGGCGCGGGGTGTGTGCGGGGCGCGGGAGACGCGCGAGACGACTCGGGAAAAGCGGAAGGCGCCCCGACGGCGGTCCCCCCACGGGCCGACGACCGGGGCGCCTTCCCATGTCCCGGTGCGGATTCCCCCCACGGGATCCGGCCGGGCGTCTGCGGGACAGCGCCTGAATCGCTGCGAGCAAAACGAGCAGAACAACGAACTGTGTGCCGTACCGCGGTGCGGTCTGCCGGGACCCGTACGGTCGGGAGGGCCGCTCAAAGCTCCCCGGTGTACGTGCCCCGGCAACGCAGTTCCCGGGAACGTCCCCCAAGACATCCCCAAGATGTCAGTCACGCCCCCCAAGACGCTTCTGACATCGCCAACTTAGACTCACGAACCCTTCCACTGGTTACGTTCACACCAATGTGATCTGCGTCTCTCGCATATCCCCTGAAGTTACGCAACCGCCTCGAAAAGGTGATCGAGGACCCAGCGTAAGGAAGATGCGCGAGCCTTGTGAAGAGCTTATGTGAGGCACGCGTTGGACTCTAGAGGGACTCCCGGTCCCGCGTCAGGTGAATCTCCTCAGTCGCAGGCTGTTCGTCACCACGAACACCGAGGAGAACGCCATCGCCGCTCCCGCGATCATCGGGTTGAGGAGACCGGCGGCGGCCAGCGGCAGGGCCGCCAGGTTGTAGCCGAAGGCCCACACCAGGTTCGCCTTGATCGTGGCGAGCGTCCGCCGTGACAGCCGGATCGCGTCCGCGGCCACCCGGAGGTCCCCGCGCACCAGGGTCAGATCGCTCGCCTCGATGGCCGCGTCCGTCCCCGTGCCCATCGCCAGGCCGAGATCGGCGGTGGCGAGCGCGGCGGCGTCGTTGACCCCGTCACCGACCATGGCGACCGTGCGGCCCTCGCCCTGAAGCCTCCGGACGACGGCGGCCTTCTCCTCGGGCAGCACCTCGGCGATCACGTCGGCGGCGTCGATGCCGACGGCGCGGGCCACCGAGGCGGCGACCGCCCGGTTGTCGCCGGTCAGCAGGACCGGCCGCAGGCCCAGGGCGCGCAGGTTCCGTACCGCCTCGGCGCTGGTCTCCTTGACCGCGTCCGCGACGGTGACGACGCCGATCGCCACGCCGTCACGGGCGACCACGACGGCCGTGCGGCCCTCCGCCTCGGCCCGGGTCCTCGCCCGGTCCAGCGTCGGGGGGAGGGGGCCCGGGAACCGGCCCACGGTCACCTCGTGCCCCTCCACGCGGCCGCGTACGCCGACCCCCGGGACGTTCTCGAAGTGCTCCGGTGCCGGCAGGTCGCCCACGCGCTCCTGGGCGCCCTGGGCGACGGCTCGGGCGACGGGGTGCTCGGAGGCGTGCTCCAGGGCTCCCGCGAGCCGCAGGACGTCCTTCTCGGTGGCCGCCGGGGCCTGCTCGGCCTCTCCGGCGGCGACGACCTCCTGGAGCGTCATACGGCCCGTGGTCACGGTCCCGGTCTTGTCCAGGACCACCGTGTCGACCCGCCGCGTGGACTCCAGCACCTCGGGCCCCTTGATGAGGATGCCGAGCTGGGCGCCCCGCCCCGTGCCCACCAGCAGGGCGGTCGGCGTGGCGAGCCCCAGCGCGCAGGGGCAGGCGATGATCAGTACCGCGACCGCCGCCGTGAACGCGGCGACCGTGTCACCGGTGACGCCGATCCACGCCGCGAACGTGGCCGCGGCGATCAGCAGCACCACCGGTACGAAGATCCCGGCCACCCGGTCGGCGAGCCGCTGCACCTCCGCCTTGCCGTTCTGCGCGTCCTCCACGAGCCGGGCCATCCGGGCCAGCTGGGTGTCCGCCCCGACCCGGGTCGCCTCCACCACCAGCCGGCCGCCGGCGTTCACGCTCGCGCCGGTCACGGCGTCGCCCGCGGCCACGTCGACCGGAACCGACTCCCCGGTCAGCATGGACGCGTCCACAGCCGAGACCCCCTCCACGACCGTGCCGTCCGTGGCGATCTTCTCGCCGGGGCGCACGACGAACCGGTCGCCCACGGCCAGCGTCCCCACCGGGACGCGCACCTCGCGCCCGTCCCTCAGCACGGCCACGTCCTTCGAGCCCAGCGCCAGCAGCGCCCTCAGCGCCGCACCCGCGCGCCGCTTGGAGCGGGACTCCAGATGGCGTCCGAGCAGGATGAACGCGACGACCCCGGCGGCCACTTCGAGATAGATGGCCGAGGACCCGCCGGTGCGGGAGACGGTGAGGTCGAAACCGTGGCGCATGCCGGGCATGCCCGCGTCACCGAGGAACAGCGCCCACAGGGACCAGCCGAAGGCGGCCAGCGTGCCGACCGAGACCAGCGTGTCCATGGTGGCCGCGCCGTGTCGCGCGTTGGTGAACGCCGCCCTGTGGAAGGGCAGTCCGCCCCAGACGACGACGGGCGAGGCGAGGGTCAGCGACAGCCACTGCCAGTTGTCGAACTGCAGGGCCGGGACCATCGCGAGCAGCACGACCGGCAGGGCGAGCAGGGCGGAGACGGTCAGTCGGCGGCGCAGCGCGGCCGCCTCGGGGTCCTCGCGGTCCTCGGGCGCCCCGGGGTCCGCGGCGGACCCCTCGGGTGCCGTCGTCCTTCCGTCGCCGGCCTGTTCGGACACCGGCCGCGCCGTCGGCGGGGGCGGCGGTCGCTCGGCCGTGTACCCGGTCTTCACCACGGTGGCGATCAGATCGGCGACCGAGGTCCCGGGGCCGTAGGAGACCTTCGCCTTCTGGGTCGCGAAGTTCACCGTGGCGCTGACGCCGTCCATCCGGTTGAGCTTCTTCTCGACCCGGGCGGCGCAGGAGGCGCAGGTCATGCCTCCGATCACGAGTTCGGCCTCGGAGGCTCCGGCCTCACCCGGCGCGGTCTCCTGTATCGGGGTGGACGTCGTGCTGCTGGTCATGTCCGGACTCCAGACAACGGGCCGGGCCGTGCGGAGCCAGTATCAGCTGGTCGGCACGGCCGGGCGCGGGAGCAGGTGTTTGGCGGTTCAGGCCCTGCCGACGAGCTCGAAGCCGGCCTCGTCGATCGCGGCGCGCACGGCCTCGTCGTCGAGGGGCGCCGCGGAGACCACCGTGACCTCGCCGGTGGACGCGACGGCGGCGACCGAGCTGACGCCGGAGATCTCGGAGAGCTCGCCCGAGACGGAGCCCTCACAGTGCCCGCAGCTCATGCCGCTCACCTTGTAGACGGCGGTCACGGAGCCGGGGGCGTCGGTGTGCGCGGTCATGTCGTACTCCTCGGGGCGTGTGAGGTCTGCGGAGAGCCAGACTATACCCCTAGGGGGTATTACTCCAAGGGATGGTGGGTGGGGGTGGAGTGTCGCGCGGGGTCGGCGGGGCGTGTGTCCTCAGCGGGGGGTGCCGTCCTGGAGGGGGCTGAGATACCGGTGCATGGCGGTCTTGAGCTCGCTGATGTACGCCTGCCGCTCCCCGCCCTCGTGCGACATGATCAGATCGAGTCCGGCCTTGAACAGGCCGAGCAGCATGTTCGCGGTGCGGGCGCGCTCGTCGGGCGCGGCGCTCGGCAGATAGCCCGCGATCAGCGCCTCGATACGGGTGAGCGAGGCGTCGTGCACGGCGTTGTGCTCCTGGGCGATCGCCCCGGGGGTGTCGGGGCCGTGCAGCAGCACACCGAAGGCCGGGTTCTCGACGTTGAACGCGATCAGCGGGTCGAGTGCCGCGTCCAGCATCTCGTCCAGCGGGAGCGCGAGGTGGGCGTCGGCGAGGGCCCGCTCCGACGACTCCTGCCACTGCTGGAGCAGCTGCTCCCCGAGGCCGACGGCGATCGCCTCCTTGTTCGGGAAGAACTGGTAGAGCGTGCCCGGGGAGACGCCCGCCTCGCGCGCGATCGCGTTGGTGCTCGCGGCGGTGTAGCCGGTACGGCAGAAGACGGCCGCGGCGGCCTGGAGGAGCTGCGCGATACGGCGCTCGCCGCGGGCCTGCCGCCGGCGCGGCCTGGCCTCGGCCTGCTCCGGCGACTCGGCCCGCTCCCGCGCCTCGGACGACTCCCGCGCCTCCCGTGGCTCCGGTGATCCCGGTGGCTCCTGCCGCTCCCGCGGCTCCCGCTGTTCTCGCGGCGGCTCCCGCCGCTCGGCCGGCTCGGTCGCCGGTCCGTCGGTCTGCTGGCTCCTGGGCACGCGTTATCCCCAACTCTCGGAACGCGATTGACAAACGTGAGCGACCGCTCGCATTCTTAGGAAACGCGAGCGACCATTCGTGTTTGCCATTCTATGGCAATGGACGACCCATGCTGCCTGCACGGATGTACGGGATGCGGGGTCTCGGTGAAGGGCACACCGCATCATGACCGAAGTCAACGACCGGGCCGCCGGGGGGACCGGCGAGGCCGTCGGGGCCGGGGCCGGGGCCGGGCCGGGCCAGGGGGCCGGACGTCCGGAGGAGGGGAGCGGGAGCCCGGACCGGGCCGGCGGCGACGAGCCGCGGGCGCGGCCCGGCGGCTGGACGCGGTTCGTGACGGCGCGCCCGCGCCTGTCGCTCCTCCTCGCCCTGCTGCTCGCGGCCCTCGCGGTGGTCGCGGGAAACGGGGTCGCCGACCGGTTGGGCAGCGGCAGCTGGCAGGACCCGGCCGCCGAGTCCACCTACGCGACCCAGGCACTGGAGCGGGAGTTCCCCGCCTCGCAGCCCAATCTGCTGCTCCTCCTCGACGCGGGGAGCCGATCGGTGGACGACCCGGCGGTCGCGGCGGAGGCGAAGCGGCTGACCGCACGGCTCGCCGGTGAGCCAGGAGTCACCGGCGTCGGCTCCTACTGGCGGTCGGGCGCGCCCGCACTACGGGCGAAGGACGGACACGAGGCGCTGATAGCGGCACACATCACGGGCGAGGAGAAGGCCGCCAACGACACCCTGGACCGCATAGCCCCCCACTACCGGGGCACGCGCGGCCCGGTGGTGGTCAGGATCGGCGGCCCGGTCGCGGTGCGCTCCGAGATGGAGACGACCATCCGCGAGGACCTGACCAGCGCCGAGATCATCGCCCTGCCGATCACACTGGTCCTGCTGGTGATGGTGTTCGGCAGCGCCGTCGCGGCCATGCTGCCCCTGGGCGTCGGCATCGTCGCCATCCTGGGCACCAACGCGGTGCTGCGGGGGATCACCTCGTTCACGGACGTCTCCGTCTTCGCGCTGAACCTCACCACGGCGCTCGGCCTCGGCCTCGCCATCGACTACGCCTTGTTCATCGTCCGCCGCTTCCGTGAGGAACTCGTCGGCGACGCGACCCCGTTGGAAGCCGTCGCCGCCACCCTGCGCACCGCCGGCCGTACCGTCCTGTTCTCGGCCCTGACCGTCGCCGTCTCGCTCGCCGCGATGCTGGTCTTCCCCCAGTACTTCCTGCGCTCCTTCGCCTACGCGGGCATCGCGGTGGTGCTGCTGGCCGCCGGAGCCGCGCTCGTCCTGCTGCCCGCCGCCCTGGTGCTGCTGGGCCACCGGGTGAACGCACTGGATCTGAGGCGGTTGTTCCGGCGCGGTCCCCGGCGCGAGCCCGCGGCGGGCGGCGGCTGGAGCAGGGTGGCGACGCTGGTGATGCGGCGCGCCCCGTTGTTCGCCGCGGCCACCACGGCCGGCCTCGTGATCCTCGGACTTCCCTTCCTGGGCGTGAAGTTCGGTACGGCGGACGACCGCCAGCTGCCCTCGGGCGCCGAGTCCCATGTGGTGCAGCAGCACATACGCGACGGATTCCCGGGGACCCCGGGCGGCGGCCTGGAGGTGCTGGCCGAAGGGCGTGCGACCGCCGCGCAGTACGCCGCCTACAAGGACCGGGTCGCCCGGCTTCCCGAGGTGGTGCGCGTGGACGGACCCCTCGTCCAGGGCGACAAGGCGTACTTCACGGTGCAGCCGAGGGGTGAGGCCGTCGACGCGGACGCCCAGCGGCTGGTCGGTGATCTGCGTGCCGTCCCCGCCCCGTTCGAGGCGTCCGTCACCGGTACCGCCACGGTCCTGGTGGATTCCAAGCACGCGATAGCCGATCGGCTGCCCTGGGCGGCGGGCTTCATCGCCGCGGTGACCCTCCTCCTGGTCTTCCTGCTGACCGGCAGCGTCCTCATCCCCGTCCAGGCGGTGCTGCTCAACGCGCTGAGCCTGACGGCGATGTTCGGCGCCGTCGTCTGGGTCTTCCAGGACGGCCACCTGTCGGGTCTGCTCGGCTTCACCAGCCCGGGCTCGATCGAGACGACCCTGCCGGTCCTGATGTTCTGCGTGGCCTTCGGACTCTCCATGGACTACGGGGTGTTCCTGCTCTCGCGCATCAAGGAGGGGTACGACCGCACGGGCGACCACCGCGAGGCGGTCCGCTTCGGACTGCAGCGCACCGGCGGCCTGATCACCGCGGCGGCGGTCATCCTGGCGGTGGTGATGGTCGCCATCGGCACCTCGCGGGTGACCAACACCAAGATGCTGGGCCTGGGGATCGCGCTGGCGGTCCTGATGGACGCGATGGTCGTGCGCAGTCTGCTGGTTCCGGCGGTGATGCGGATGACCGGCCGGGCTACCTGGTGGGCTCCCGCACCGCTGCGGGCCTTCCACCAGCGCTTCGGCCTGCGCGACGAGGAATCGGTCGCGGCGGTCGAGGAGAAGGTCGAGGAGAAGCCGGACGACCGGGAGCGCGGTGTGGACCTGAACCGCGAACCCGACCGGGACACGGCCGGCGCGCGCGGTTAGGGCCTGTTGCGAAGGGACCGAGTGGCCCGCTTCCCTGGGCGAGGCGGGCCACTCGGCGGGCATGGCGATCCTCAAGGGTGTGCGCGGCCCCGGTTGCTGGGGCGGGACGCCACCCAGGCTCGGACCGTGTCGGCGTACCAGTAGGGCTTTCCGCTCTCCACATGATCAGGTGGTGGCAGTAGCCCGTGCTTTCGATAGGACCTCACGGTGTCCGGCTGCACCTGGATGTGCGCGGCGATCTCCTTGTAGGACCACAGGCGGCTTTCGGTCATCAATGGCACCTCCCCGCGCGGCATCGCGGCGGCGGCAGGGTGAGCCGTCTGGGGAGCCGGACGCTGCGCTGGTGATCACGAACCCTGTGCTCCCTCAACGACGTGGTCCGCGAAGGGGACTGGGGCTGTGAAGCGGGTGTGACAGAAGACCCGCGTATGCGAGACATGTGTGACACAAGGGAGTTCTTTGTGACACGCACGTCGAATTCGGCCCCGGTGGCTTCGGCCTCAGCGACGAGTGCGGGTTCGAGGGTGAGAGGTCAGCGGCAACGCGAACGGCCCGAGGGTGGCACCCGTGGGAACGGGTGCCACCCTCGGGCCGCGAACCGCGGAGGAGGCGCGATGCGGGGCACGGTGCCGGACGGCCGATGCGTCCGGCACCCGGTGCGTCAGCGCTGCGACGTGGCCCGGCCGCGCCGGTACAGCACGAGTCCGCCGGCCAGCATCGCGACGCTGACCGCCGAGGCCGCGAGCAGTCCCTCACTACCGGTCTCGGCGAGCTGAGGCGTCGTGTCCGGCGTGCTCGCCTGCTGCACGGGGTGGCTGCCGTCCGGGTTCCCCGCCGGAGTGACCGGGGTGGTGGGGGTCGCCGGGGTGCTGGGCGTCGTCGGCGTGGTGGGCGTGCTCGGCGTGCTGGGGGTCGTCGGCGTGGTGGGCGTGCTCGGCGTGCTGGGCGTCACCGGCGTCGTGGGCGTGCCCGGGTTGTCGGGCGTGACGGGGGTGTCCGGGCAGTCGGGGTCGTCCGGGAGGCCGGCGACGCCGGTGTCCGGGGGCGTCTCCATGTCGGAGCCGTTGCCGCAGGCGTTGCCGGAGGCCGGGTTCAGAGCGCCGAGCACGTTGATCGTGTTGCCGCAGAGGTTCACGGGGAGGTCCAGGGGGACCTGGATGGTGTTGCCGGAGGCGACGCCTGGCGATCCGGTCGCGGTGCCGTCGGCGCTGGAGTCCGCGAACACCGGGCTGCCGCAAAGGGACAGGATGCCCGTCGCGGCGGCTGCCGCGACCATTCCCCTGCTCAGGGTCTGTCGCAATCTACTGATCTTCCTGCTGGTAGAGATAGAAGAAGGGGGGAGGCCGACCCCGGAGCCGCGGAGTGCGGTCCAAGGTCGGCCCTGACACGGCCGGGGGGCTGGTGAAATTCGACATCAGCCGCGGCGACCGCGTGGTCAGCCGTTCATGCAGGCGTTTCCGGCGGCCGGGTTCAGCAGCGAGACGAGGCCGATGCTGTTGCCGCACACGTTGACGGGCACGTGCACGGGGACCTGGATGAGGTTCCCGGACAGGACGCCGGGGGAGCCCACGGCGGAGCCGGTGGCCCCCGAGTCGGCCATCGCCGGGGCAGCCATTCCGAGGGCCATGATGGCGCCTGCGGCGACCGCGGCGCTCTTCTTGTGGTTCACGTAAGTTTCCCTTCTGTGCGGTCGTGCCCCTGTGACGGCAGAAGCCGAGCGAGCACGGCGTGAACAGCTCGCCGCACGACCTGCACCCTGTGAAACGAGGAATGGGCGGCCGAAGCAACTCCGCTAATCGATATGCCGCGGATTTCACCCGAATGCCACCCCTGAATTCATAAGGAAAGCGCACAGGAGCATCGCTGAAGAGGCGACCGGAAGGGAACTAGGAGACGACGTCCTTGCGTGCGAAGCCGCGAAAGGCGAGAGCGAACAGCACGAGTGCGTAGGTGAGGGAGATCGCCGTGCCCTGGATCATGCCCGCCCACTCCGGACGGGGTTGCACGGCGTCGGCCCAGGCGAACTGCCAGTGCGCCGGGAGGAAGTCGCGCCAGTGGCCGAGGGCGGTGACCGCGTCCAGCACATTGCCCACGATGGTCAGGCCCACGGCCCCGCCGACGGCCCCGAGGGGTGCGTCCGTCCTCGTCGACAGCCAGAAGGCCAGTCCGGCGGTGACCAGTTGGGACACGAAGATGTACGCCACGACGACCGCGAGCCGCTGGGCGGCCGTGCCGGCCGGCAGGGAGCCGCCCGTCGGGATCTGCAGCGGCCCCCAGCCGTAGGCCGCGGTGCCGACGGCGAGCGCGACGAGGGGCAGCAGCACCATGGCCGCGAGGCTCATGCCGAGTCCCACCGTGAGCTTGGACCACAGCAGTCGGGCGCGGGGGACCGGCGCGGCCAGCAGATAGCGCAGCGAGGACCAGCTCGCCTCCGAGGCGACGGTGTCACCGCAGAACAGGGCGACCGGGATGACCAGCAGGAACCCGGCGGAGACGAAGAGGTTCACCGCGGCGAAGTTGGCGCCCGAGGCGGTCGCCGTGTCCATCAGGGTGATCCGGCCGTTGCGGCTGCCCGGGTCGCCCCCGACGGCGAAGGCGATGAGCAGGACGAAGGGGAGCAGGGCCAGGATCGCGCCCATGACGAGCGTGCGGCGCCGCTTCAGCTGCCGGACGAGCTCCACGCGCAGGGGCAGCGTCCGCAGGGGCCGGTATCCGTCCGCCGTCTCCGGCCGTTCGGCGAGCGCACTCATGCGGAACCTCCGATCAGGGTGAGGAAGGCGTCCTCCAGCCTCCGGTGGGGGCCGAGCGAGGCCACCGGGACGTCCAGCCGTACGAGTTCGGCCAGAAGCCGGGCGGCGGCAGCGGACCCGAGGGCCCCGGCCGGTTCCACGGCCACCGGTTCCACGCCCACCGGCTCGGTGACCAGCGGTTCGACGACGAGCGGCCGGACGCCGACCGGTTCCGCCATGTCCTGCGGGGACGTCGCGGAGGGCGGGGGCACCGGGCCCGCCGCGGACAGGGCCGGTTCCGGCGCCGCTGCCGGGGCGAGCCGGATGAGCAGGCCGCCCTCCGCGCGGACCGCCGACTCCACGCCGGGCAGCGCGGCCACCTTCTCCACCAGCGGGTCCGTGACCATGGCCGCCAGCCCGACGAGCAGGGTGTCGCCGGAGCCCACGATCTCGTCCACGGGGCCCGCCTGCACCAGCCGTCCCCGGTCCATGACCACCAGATGGGTGCACGACTGCTCGACCTCGGCCAGCAGATGGCTGGAGACGATCACCGTGCGGCCCGCCGCCGCGTACCGGATCATGACCTCGCGCATCTCCCTGATCTGCGGCGGGTCGAGCCCGTTCGTCGGCTCGTCCAGGATCAGCAGGTCCGGCAGGCCGAGCATCGCCTGGGCGATGGCCAGACGCTGACGCATGCCCTGGGAGTAGGTGCGCACCGCCCGGGCCAGCGCGTCGCCCAGCCCGGCGATCTCCAGTGCCTCGTCCAGGCGGGCGTCCTCGGGTGGGCGTCCCGTCGCCCGCCAGTACAGCTCCAGGTTCTCCCGGCCGGACAGATGCGGCAGGAACCCGGCACCCTCCACGAAGGCACCGACCCGGGACAGCACGGGGGCGCCGGGGCGGATCGCATGGCCGAAGACCCGGATCTCCCCGCCGTCCGGCGTGATCAGGCCCATCAGCATGCGCAGCGTCGTGGTCTTGCCCGCGCCGTTCGGTCCCAGCAGGCCCAGCACCTGGCCCGGCTCCACCCGGAAGGACAGGTCCCGCACCGCGTACCGGTCGGCGGACTTCGCGTACCGCTTGCTCAGGCCCGTGATCTGCAGGGGTACGGCGGCCAGTGCCGGGTCGGGTGCCGGTGCCGTCCTGCGGCGGCGGCCGGTCGCCGACAGGGCCAGGGCGAGCAGCGCTCCGGCCAGGGGGAGCCACCACACCCAGGCGGGAAGCGGGGCCGCCGCGGTCGTCACCCCCGGCGCGGTCGGCACTTCCAGGGCGCTCTTCAGGGACACCGTGTAGGTGGCCGGGGCGGCGGGGGAGGCGTAGCCGAGGTCCGTCGAGGCGAGCACCAGCCGAAGCCGGTGCCCCGGCTGCACCTCGTGGTCGACGGCGGGCAGGGTCAGGGTGACGTCCTTGCCCGCGCCCTTCGTTCCCGTCACCCGGACGGGCGCGACCAGTTGGGACGGCAGTACGGGCCGGGCGCCGCCCGGCCCGACGTCGTACACCTTGCCGAAGAGCACGGCCTCGTCGCTCGTGGAGGTCACATGGACCGTGGCCGTCGGCGACCCGGTGATCCACAGGGTGTCCCGCACGGGCCGCGAGTCGAAGTGCGCGTACTGGCCCGGGAAGTCCAGCGACACCCCGACCCCCAGCGACGACAGCTGGGACAGTCCCGCCGCCCCGCCGAGGCCGGGCAGCGCCGACACCGCGGGCGGGCTCGCCCCGGCCGGGTTCGCGAAGCTCTGCCGCGGACCGCTGAGGGCGATCGCGTGACGCCCGCCGTCCAGCCCCGGGTACGCCGTGCCGCTCGCACCGCGCAGCAGGGCGGTGCCGTCCGTGGAGTCGATCCCGCCGGATCGGCTGACGCGGAAGGCGGGACCGGTGGCGGCGCTCTTCTCGCCCTTGAGGTAGTGGTCGAACCAGGCCGTGACGCGGGCCTGGACGCGGGCCGTCTCCAGGTCCCCGCCGTCGTGGCCGCCCGCGATCCAGTCGACGTCCACGGGCGCGCCGCTCGCCCTGATCGCCCGGGCCGCCGCGTCCGCCTGGCCGAGCGGGAACAGCGAGTCGGACTGGCCCTGGAGGAGGAGCGTGGGCACCTTGATGCTCCTGCCGACCGCGGACGGGGAGCGCCGCTCCAGGAGGGCGCGGGCCCGCGCGTCCGGCTTCCCGGACTCGGCGACCCGCTCGTACATCCGGCACAGCTCGGGGGTGAACCGGGCGCAGCCTCCGCCGGTGTTCATGAAGACGCCCGCCCACAGCTTCTTGAACACGCCGTCGGGGAACAGGGCGTCGGCCAGGTTCCAGTACGTGATCGCCGGGGCGGTGGCGTCCACCCGGTGGTCGTACCCGGCGGCCAGCAGGGCGATCGCCCCGCCGTAGGAGGCGCCCGCGACGCCCACGCGGGGGTCGCCGGGCCGGTCGAGCCGGACCTCGGGCCGCTTCGCCAGCCAGTCGATCAGCCGTGAGACGTCGCGGACCTCGCCCTGGGGGTCGTTCAGCCCGATCCTGCCGGTGGACCTGCCGAAGCCGCGGGCCGACCAGGTCAGCACCGCGTACCCGTCGCGCGCGAGGTCCTCGGCCTGGCCCCTGACGTCGTTCTTGCTGCCGCCGAAGCCGTGCGCCAGCAGGACGGCGGGGCGGCGGCCGGCGGCGGAGGAGGTGAAGTACGACGTGTCGATCCGCACCCCGCCGCCCATGTCCATGACCCGGTCGGTGCGGTGCACGGCGGGCGTTCCGCCCGAGGCGACCGCCGTCCAGGTCCCGACACCGGCCACCACGAGGACGACCGCGGCCACGGCGGCCACGGCCCACCGGCGCGGCGCCGCGAGCCCCAGCAGCCGCCGGATCGCGGGCAGTCGAAGGTTCATGGCACCACGGTAGAGGCCGCCACCGACATCCTCAGCGGCCGCCCGGTGGAACTCCGGCCCCTCCCGGGGGTGTACGGCCGCGTGCGGCGTACCGCGTCCGCGGTACGCCGCACGCGGCCGCATACGGTTCTTCGGGCGCGAGTGCCCCCGGCCCTGGCAGCCGTGTCAGGCCTGCGCGTCGTCCGGGATCGACACCAGCCAACGGGTGGCGCGGCGCGGACGGAGGTAGAGCAGCCAGTACAGCGTCGCGACCGCCATGATGCCGCCCGTCCACAGCAGGTAGCTCGTGTCCTGCTGGGTGAGGACGTAGCCGAGGACCACGATCAGCAGGACCGGTACGGCGGGCCACAGCGGCATCCGCCAGGCCCGGGTCGTCGCGTGCCGGCCGCGCCGGGCCAGCAGGGCCGCCGCCGCGACGAGCAGGTACATGCCGGTCACGGAGACGCCCGTGACGCCGTACAGCGTGTCGAGGTCGACGAAGCACAGCAGCGCGCCGGGGACGCCGACCAGCAGCGTGGCGACCCACGGGGAGCCGAACCGGCCCAGCCTGGACAGCGCGTTGTTCACCGGCTCGGGCCACGCCTTGTCGCGGGCCGAGGCGAACAGCACACGGGAGTTCTGGATCACCATGACGATGCCCGCGTTGATGATGGCGAGGGCCACGCAGAGGCTGACGAAGGTGCCGACGGCCGAGTTGGACCAGGCCGTGACCATGGTGCTGAGGTCGCCGCCCGTCAGCGCCTTCAGGTCGGGGGCGCCCATGGTGATCGCGGCGACCGGGACCAGGATGATGACCGAGGAGATGGCGAGGGTGGCGAGGACCGTACGGGCGACGGTGCGGCGCGGGTGCTCGAGTTCCTCGGAGAGGTAGACAGCCGTGGAGAAGCCCTGGGTGACGAAGAGGGCGATGGCGAGCCCGGAGACCACCATCATGGCCGTCACGGTGTCCGTGTGGCCCCCGGAGCCGGTCACCTGCATCGAGACGAGGCTGCCGGCGCCGCGCTCGCCGTGGGCGAAGCCGAGGACCGCGACGACTCCCGCCGCCACGACCTCGAGGACCAGGAAGATGCCGGTGATCCAGGCGTTGGCCCGCAGGTCGAGCAGTCCGGCGAGGGTCGCCAGCAGCATGACCCCGGCCCCCGT
Source organism: Streptomyces sp. NPDC048664 (assembly GCF_040650555.1). NCBI lineage: Bacteria > Bacillati > Actinomycetota > Actinomycetes > Kitasatosporales > Streptomycetaceae > Streptomyces > Streptomyces sp. NPDC048664. Next base: position 133,600 of record NZ_JBEZHK010000010.1, read on the forward strand.
CATCGCCGGATCCAGGTGGACGAGGGGCGCCAGGTAGTCCGCCGTGCCCATCGCGATCACCGGCGGCACGATCATGACGACGAGCAGGGACAGGACGAAGACCAGCCAGCCCGCGAGCCGCCCGGCCAGCGTCGAGACCATGGCGTACTCGCCGCCGGCGCTGGGGATCAGGGTGCCGAGCTCCGAGTAGCAGAACGCCACGGCGACGCAGAGGAGGGAGCCGATGGCGATCGCCAGGGCGGTGGCGGTGCCCAGGGAGCCGAACAGGTCGGGGACGACCACGAAGAGGGTGGAGGCGGGTGTCACGCACGACAGCGTGAGCAGGGTGCCGCCGACGACGCCGATGGAACGCTTGAGCTTCTGGGGGCTGTCCGACACCTCGATGACGGCGTTCTCGACAGGGCGGAGCGTGTCGGTCATGCGGCGGTTCCGATCGACTCGTGCGGCAGATGTGCGGTGGGAGCGCTATCGCCTCCGGCGGCTCTCGTCGTACGTCTTCTCGTCCGCTCCCGGCGCTGATGGAACCCCGACGAAAACCGTGCCGTCAATGGCCGTTCACCTTCGGAATCCGTAGTCGTAGTGCGACGCGGGCCACACCCGTTTCCCAGGACATCGAGCCCTACTGGTTCATTCATCAAGCCTGTTGGGAATGTGACCTTGCTTTCGAAGGGAATTGTGATTTCCGACCTGCGTCACCCGTTTGATCCCGGCTGCGCGGGAATCGAAGGGCGGCCGACAAAAAAAGGTCGGGCCGTCCGCATGGCGAACGGCCCGACGGGCGCCGGTGGGGCGCGGGGTCACCTTCAGTGGTTGCGCGGGAACCCGAGGTCGACGCCCGCAGGAGCCTCGGACGGGTCCGGCCAGCGCGTGGTGACGACCTTGCCGCGGGTGTAGAAGTGGGTGCCGTCGTTGCCGTAGATGTGGTGGTCGCCGAAGAGCGAGTCCTTCCAGCCGCCGAAGGAGTGGTAGCCCACCGGCACCGGGATCGGCACGTTCACGCCGACCATGCCCGCCTCGATCTCCAGCTGGAAGCGGCGGGCCGCGCCGCCGTCCCGGGTGAAGATCGCGGTGCCGTTGCCGAACGGCGAGGCGTTGATGAGGGCCACGCCCTCCTCGTAGGTCTCGGCGCGCAGCACGCACAGCACGGGGCCGAAGATCTCGTCCCGGTAGGCCTTCGCCGAGGTCGGCACCCTGTCGAGCAGGGAGATGCCGATCCAGTGGCCGTCCTCGTGGCCCTCGACGGTGTACCCGGTGCCGTCCAGGACCACCTCGGAGCCCTCCTCGGCCGCGCCCGCCACGTAGGAGGCCACCTTGTCGCGGTGCGCCTTGGTGATCAGCGGGCCCATCTCCGAGGACGGGTCGCCGCCCGGCCCGATCTTGATCTTCTCGGCCCGCTCGCGGATCTTCTCCACCAGCTCGTCACCGATGGCGCCGACGGCGACGACGGCCGAGATGGCCATGCAGCGCTCGCCCGCGGAGCCGTACGCCGCGGAGACCGCGGCGTCGGCCGCCGCGTCCAGGTCGGCGTCCGGCAGGACCAGCATGTGGTTCTTCGCGCCGCCCAGCGCCTGGACGCGCTTGCCGTTCGCGGAGGCGGTGGTGTGGATGTAGCGGGCGATCGGCGTGGAGCCGACGAAGGACACCGCCTTGACGTCCGGGTGTTCGAGGAGTCGGTCCACGGCCACCTTGTCGCCGTGGACGACGTTGAACACGCCGTCCGGCAGGCCCGCCTCCGCCAGCAGCTCGGCCAGGCGGACGGCCGCCGACGGGTCCTTCTCGGAGGGCTTCAGGACGAAGGTGTTGCCGCACGCGATGGCGATCGGGAACATCCACATCGGGACCATCGCCGGGAAGTTGAACGGCGTGATGCCGGCGACGACGCCCAGCGGCTGCCGGATCGCGGCCACGTCCACCCGGCTGGCCACCTGCGTGGACAGCTCCCCCTTCAGCTGGACGCTGATGCCGCAGGCCAGGTCGACGATCTCCAAGCCGCGCGCCACCTCGCCGAGCGCGTCGCCGTGGACCTTGCCGTGCTCGGCGGTGATCAGCTCGGCGATCTCGTCGCGATGCTCGTCGAGCAGCGCCCGGAACCTGAAGAGGATCGAGGTGCGCTGGGCGAGCGAGGACTGGCCCCACGTCCGGTACGCGTCCTTGGCCGTGGCGACGGCCGTGTCCACCTCCTCCACGCTCGCGAAGGCGACCTTCGTGGTGACCGCGCCGGTCGCCGGGTCCGTCACCGGTCCGAACGTGCCCGACGCGCCTTCGACGGACTTGCCGCCGATCCAGTGGTTGACGATCTTCGTCATGCCCAGTACTCCTTCGCAGATGGCGGCGTCGGGCCGGGACGTCCCGGTCGTGCGTCTCGCGCCGGACCGTGGGCGGTCGGGGCGCGGTCCCGGCCATGGGTCCATCACACCAGGCATACGCCCCGGGCGGGCCCGACACAGTGTCTGCGGTTTCGGGTTCCGCGTAGACACATGTGAGGGCGCCGGCGATCCGCGCCGGAGGCGGCCGTGCACACCTTGTCCGGACATTCGGACAAGGCGCGGACAGGGGCGCGCGGAGTGTCGAACGCGTAAAGCGCGGGGCTGTCGGACATCACTCCAAAGGAGGCGCAACCCGGGCGGGCACCCCGCAGTTGACTCTGCGTCGGGCATTCGGCCCGGCTGTTGTGACGATCCAAGGAGTATCTCTCCATGTCGCGTATCGCGAAGAGCCTGGCCCTGACCTCCGTTGCCGCTGCGGCTGTGGCGGGCGCCGCCGGCATCGCCGCCGCCGACAGCGGTGCCAACGGTGCCGCCGACAACTCTCCGGGCGTCCTGTCGGGCAACGTCCTGCAGGTCCCGGTGCACGTCCCGGTCAACGTGTGCGGGAACACGATCGACGTCGTCGGTCTGCTGAACCCCGCGTTCGGCAACTCCTGCGTCAACGGCTGACGCCTCAGGGCCTCTCGTGCGGATCACACCGGGCGGGCGGGGCTCCGCTCCCCGGTCCGGTCTGATCCGAACGAAGGACCCCGGCCGCCCCTTCTGCCGGCCGCTCTCCCCTGGAGGCGGCCGGTTGGCGTACCCGCCTGTGGGAAACGTACGGCCGACCGGCGGTACCCCGAACGGGCGGAGCGTCCCATGACGCGTTCGAACGGCCCCCCACCTGGGAAGACGCGCGAGACCGCGGAGCCCCACGACTACGGAGGGCGTTCGCCCGGTTGCAGGAGTCTTTGTCCCCTTTCACGGTGAACGCAAGCACGAAGGCTCACTACGAAGGGAACCCCCATGCGTGATCTGCCGGTGCGACGCCTTGCCTCCTCCGCCCTCTGCGCCGTGCTCGTGCTCGGCACGGCCGGATCCGCCGCCGTCGCCGCCGACACCTCGCCGCGCGGCCGCACCGAGGTGACCGCCCCCGTCGGCTCCGTCGACGGGCTCCGGGCGCGGATCCGGGATCTGGCCGACGCCGGAGGTGTCGTACCCCCGGTCGCCGATCTGCTCAACGCCGTGCTCAAGGCCCACGACGGGCGGCTGCCCGCGGACCGGGCCGCGAAGCTCGGCAAGGCGGTGAGGGACGCCATCGCCAAGGCCTCCGGAACCGCCGGCTCACCCTCGCCCACGCTCTCACCCGTGCAGGCCAATGCGCTCGCCGCCCTCCAGGACGCCGTGGACAAGCTGATCGCGACGGTCACCGCGGGAGACACGGGCCGGGTCCTGCCCGCGGCCGCGAACGTCCTGACCTCCCTGGTCAAGGTCGTCCTGTCCGGCGTGGCCGGAGGCCGCGTGCCGAGCCTTCCCGACCTGCCCACGCTGCCGCCGATGCCCCCGCTCCCTCCCATGCCGACCGTCACGGGGGTTCCTTCCAACGAGTCGGCCTGAGCCCGGCCGCCGTGGCGTGACGGCACCCGACGACCCCGCATGGCGGCAGGAATCCTGCCCATGCGGGGTTTCCGTGGGTCCGGGGGCTCGTTAGCCAGTTCGTACCCGTCTCGCGGTACCCATCTCCCGGTGACGTGAGTCGCCGCAGAAAGGAAGACGATGAAGTCCTTCAAGGCCGCCGCTGTCGTCGCCGGTTCCCTCGCCGTCACCGGTGTCTGCGCCCCCGCCTTCGCCCTCGACACCGCCCCCACCAGCGTCGGCGGCGCCCTGCAGACCGTCACCAGTCAGAAGTCGCTCGGCGTGAACCCCCTCTCGCACCGGTCCGACGGCCTGGACACCGAGAACAGGCACTCGCCGCTCAGCGCCGTGAAGACCGCCACGAACGACCTCAACGGCCCGAAGGGCCCCGCCCGGTTGCTCGGCGGCCTTCCGCTCAAGGGCCACTGAGGGCTCCGCGCCGCGGTCCGCGAACCGGGCGTCCGTCGAGGGCAGGGTGGAGGACCTCGAGGCGTTCCTGAAGGGCGAGTCGACGCGCCGCCTCCGCTGAGCCCCACCGCCCGAGCGACGAAGAGCCCGCCACGAGCAGTCGTGTGGCGGGCTACGGGTTTTTCCTCTGAGCTGTGAGGACGCGGCGCCCCCGGCAGGACTCGAACCTGCGGCCAAGCGCTTAGAAGGCGCCTGCTCTATCCACTGAGCTACGGGGGCCGGTGTGGTGGTCTGTCATGGTGCCCGGGTGTGGGCCCAGCCGTGACCTTGCCGGGCACAAGGATAGGGCTCCGGGTTCCTTGTCCCTGTCGCTTCGCCTCCGTGGCTCGATGTGGAGGTTCAGTGAAGCGATCCCGATAATCGCAGGCAGGTGCGAATCGTGCACGGCTTTTCGCACCCGGCGCGCCGGGTGTTGTGCACTCGTTATGCCTGTGTCCCGGTCATCCCTTCCATCCCATGTGTCCTGTCGGCGCGCAGGCACCGCCATATGCTTCAGAAAGACGCCAAAATTGGGCATTCTTCGCATGTGGTGACCTTGGACGTACGGCCTCAGCTGCTCGACACACTCTCCGTCCTGCGCGACCGTGTCGCTGCCGCACGCTTCCCGTTGCCCCTCCAGGGGGCTCCCCGCGCGCGTGCCAACCGCGACGAACTTCTCGCACAGCTCGACGACTACTTGGTGCCCCGGCTGAGAGAGCCTGAAGCGCCTCTGCTGGCCGTCATCGGCGGATCCACCGGTGCCGGCAAGTCGACCCTCGTCAACTCGCTCGTGGGGCGAAGAGTCAGCGAGGCCGGCGTGCTGCGGCCCACCACCCGCACGCCGGTCCTGGTGTGCCATCCCGAGGACCACCACTGGTTCAGCGGCATGCGCGTGCTGCCCGACCTCACCCGCGTCTGGGTTCCTCACCAGGAGACCGACGACGATCTGCACGACATCGTCGGGAGCCAGGAGCGCGTCCTGCGGATCGAGACCGCGGACAGCCTCCCGCGCGGCCTCGCCCTCCTGGACGCACCCGACATCGACTCGCTGGTCGCCGGCAACCGGGTCCTGGCCGCCGAACTGATCAGCGCGGCCGACATCTGGGTCCTGGTCACCACCGCCGCCCGGTACGCCGACGCCGTGCCCTGGCATCTGCTGCGGACCGCCAAGGCGCACCGGGCGACCCTGATCACCGTGCTCGACCGCGTGCCGCATCAGGTCGTGTCCGATGTGTCGCGGCAGTACGGCGCCCTCCTGACGAAGGCCGGACTCGGCGAGGTGCCCCGGTTCACGGTGCCCGAACTGCCCGAGTCCGCCTGGGGAGGAGGCCTCCTGCCGGCCACGGCCGTCGCCCCTCTGCGCGCCTGGCTCACCTACCAGGTGCACGACCCCGCCGCCCGCGAGGCGGCGCTCTCCCGGACCGCGCAGGGAGTCCTGGACTCGCTCAGGTCCCGGATGCCCGAACTCGCCGGTGCCGCCGCCGCGCAGTACGCCGCCGCCCTCCGCCTCACCGCGGCCGTCGAGTCCGCCTACGACCGTGAGCACGCGCGCGTACGCAGCCGGTTGAAGTCCGGTGCCGTCCTCGCGGGCGACGCCCTGAGGCGGTGGCGCGGCTATCCCCTGGACTCCACCGCGGGTGAACTGCTGGACGCTCTCACCGAGAGCCTGGGTGTCCTGCTGCTGTGCGCCGTCACCGCCGCCGACGAGCACATCGACGAGGCGTGGCGCCGTGAGCCGGGCGCGGGAACACCGGGGTTGACGCACCGTGACCCCGAGCCGGAGAGCGCCGAGCACCGTATCGGGGTGACGGTACGGCGCTGGCGGCGCGTCCTTGAGGAGTACACCGAGGAGCAGGTGCGCGACCTGGACAAGAGCGGCGCGCAGGACGCCGAGTCGGTGACCGCCCTCGCCGCCACCGCACTGCTGGGTGGGCGCCGGGCCGGGGCGGCCGGTGAGGAGCTGGCCGAACGGCTCGGGGTGCAGGCCGCGTTGCGGTTGCGCGACCGCGCCCTGCGGCTGCTGTCCGAGTACGTCGACAGGGCGCTGCGGACCGAACGCGAGCGCCGCCTCGCCCCCTTGGACGCCCTGGACGTCAACGCCGAGCACCAGGCCGAACTCATCGCGGCACTGTCCGTACTGCAGAAGGAGAGGTGACCGCGGTGGCTGGCGTCACTGACCGCACGGATCACGAACACCCCGGGGGCGAGCGCCGGTCGGGGGCCGACGGCCGGGACCAGGCCCAGGCCCAGGCCCGGGCTCAGGCCCGGGTCCAGAGCCGGGCCGACGATCGGACGGCGGCTGAGCGCGGCACCACCTCGCGCACCCCCGCCGACGCGCACCGACATGGACACGGACCCGCGGACGCGGAGCGCGAGCACGGCGTCCGCGACGGTGACGAGGCGCACGGCGGGGCCGCGGACACGGGGGACGGGGGCGCGCGGGGCGGTGCCCGAGCGGCCCGATCACCGGAACGGGCACCGCACGCGCGCGTGGGCGACGACGTCCCGTACGCGCGCGAGCCGTACGACGCACCGCGCGTCCACGCGGAACACCACCAGGACGTCGTCCTCCACGCGCGCGTGGAGGACGACGCGGACCCGGGCGCCAGGAACGACGACGGGCAGGGACACGCCCGCGCCGCGGAGGGCGACCGCACGGGCGGCGCCGGGACGGCGACCGCCTGGGACGACGGACTGATCGCCCGACGCCTGCCTGAGGCGGCCGACACGCCGGAGGCGATCACGATCGTGGAGCCCCGCTCCCCGGGGCCGCGCACGTCCGAGCCGCTCGTGTACGAGGAGGCCCTGCGCGCACGGCTGGACGCACTGCGGGAACTGGTGGGCCTGTCGCGCACCCGTCTGGACGGCGACACCCTGGCCGAGGCGGGCCGTGTGCTCGACGAGGCCGCCGCGCGCCGCGAACTCTCCGGCGAGCACACCGTCGTCGCCATCGCGGGAGCCACCGGCAGCGGAAAGTCCACCCTGTTCAACGCGCTGGCCGGGGTGGCCCTCTCGGATACCGGTGTGCGTCGGCCGACGACGGCGGCGCCCATCGCCTGTACCTGGGGCGACGGCGCGGCCTCGCTCATCGAGCGGCTCGGCATCCCGGGGCGGCAGCGCAGACGTCCCGTGCAGACGCCGGACGGCGAGCCGCAGCTCCAAGGGCTCGTCCTGATCGACCTGCCGGACCACGACTCCGCGGCGGTCGAGCACCGGGACCAGGTGGATCGCGTCCTGGCCCTGGTGGACGCGGTCGTGTGGGTCGTCGACCCGGAGAAGTACGCCGACGCCGTCCTGCACGAGCGCTATCTGCGGCCCATGGCGGGACACGCCGAAGTCATGTTCGTCGTCCTCAACCAGGTGGACCGGCTGCCGGGAGAGGCGGCCGAGCAGGTCCTCGACGATCTGCGCAGGCTGCTCGACGGCGACGGCATCGCGCTGGGCGAGTACGGCGAGCCGGGTGCGACCGTGCTCGCCCTGTCCGCTCTCACCGGGGACGGCGTGGGCGAACTGCGTGAACTGCTCGGTCAGTTCGTGGCCGATCGCGGGGCGGCGGGGCGCCGGATCCGTGCCGATGTGGACGCAGCGGCCGCTCGGCTGCGGTCCGTCTACGCGACCGGTGGTCGCGGCGGGCTCAGCGAGGAGGCCCGCGAGGAGTTCACCGAGCGGCTCACGGAGGCGGTGGGGGCGACCGCCGCCGGTGAGGCGGCCGAGCGCGAGTGGCTGCGCAACGCGAGCCGTGCGTGCGGCACTCCGTGGCTGCGGCTGTGGCGGTGGTGCCGCGAACGGCGCGAACCGTCCACGGGCAGGCTGCTGGTACGCATGCCCGTGCAGGGCGAGGGGACGGACCGCCAGCGCGTGGAGCAGGCCGTACGGACGGTGGCGGACCAGGCCGCGGCGGGTATGCCGGCGCCGTGGGCGCAGGCGGTGCGGGAGGCCGCGTCGCGCGGCGCGCACGGGTTGCCGCAGGCGCTGGACGAGCTGACGGCGGTCGCCGCCGCCCCGCAGGCGCGGCCGCCGCGCCCCGGCTGGTGGACCGCGGCCACGGTCGTCCAGGCGGCGATGGCGCTGCTGCAGGTCCTCGGCGTGCTGTGGATCGTGGCCCAGCTCGTCGGGTTCCTGCCGTCGCAGTTCACGCTCGCGGCGCTGCTGGTGGCGGCGGGCACCGCCGGGGGTCCCGTGGTCGAGTGGGGCTGCGGGATGGCCGCGCGCGGTCCGGCCCGCAGACACGGCGTCGAGGCGGGGCGGCGGTTGAGAGAGGCGGCGGCCGGGTGCGGACGTGCCCATGTGCTGGACCCGGTGGCGGCGGAAGTGCTGCGGTACGGGGAGGTGCGGGAGGAGTTCGTGAAGGTGGCAGGCGCCGGTCCGGGGACGTGAGCGCGGACCGGCGGCGGTGAGGCACGCGGCTGAGGCGGGACGGGGGCGGGACGGAGCGGGGCCGTGCGGTGTGGCGTCGGAGCCGATCGTTCGGGTGACCAGGTTGTCCACAGGCCGGGGGTGGCCCACAGGGCTCAGCGGGTTCGAGCCGACGGAGGCAGTCTGATCTCGCGACGGGCCGTGGGGCTCACGACCGTGGGGCCCACGACCCGTCGTACGGACGGCGGTCTGCCACGGCGCACGACCGCCGTGGCGGACGCATCCGTACGGGACGGGCCCGTACGCGTCGAGCCCCGGCGCGCACGGCGGGGCGAGGGAGGGAACCTCACATGAACGAGACGACGGTGTGTGTCGTCGGCAACGTCGCGACGCAACCGGTGTACCGGGAGTCGCCGACCGGCCCCACGGCGCGGTTCCGGCTGGCGGTGACGGCGCGCTACCTGGACCGCGAGAAGAACGAGTGGACGGACGGGCACACCAACTTCTTCACGGTGTGGGCGCGGCGCTCCCTGGCCACGAACGTCGGCGCGTCCGTGTCCGTCGGTGATCCGCTGGTCGTCCAGGGGCGGTTGAGGGTGCGGACCGAGCAACGGGACGGTCAGGGATGGCTGTCGGCGGATCTGGACGCGGCGGCGATCGGACACGACCTGTCGCGGGGCACCTCGGCCTTCCGTCGCGCGAACCGGACCGAGCCGCAGTCCGGAGTCCACGCGGGAGCCGGGGGTGACGTCGCGCCGCGGTCAGAGCCGGAGCCCGAGTGGGAGACGGCCCCGCCCGGTCCGCCGGGGCCGGTCGACGGCGACCGGCACGACCCGGTGCCGCAACCGCACCTGGAGGGCGCAGGCGTGACGTGACGTCATGTGGGGGCGCCTCCTCCGCCCGGCGGCCCAGTAGAGGGTGACTGTCCGCTTATCGCCCCATGCATCCGATGGGTCCCATGAATCGTTCAACGCCCGGACGATCCCTATGTCATTCATGGATAAGCGCAGTTCACAGGCGGTGTGGGCGATAACGATTCCGAGTCGGATCGGTTATCCGACGACATGACCGGGGAGGGCGGCGCGCCGCGTCCTTAGGATGCCGGAGGTAGCTCTTGGGGCTTCTGATTCTGCTGGTGGGACCCCGCCCCCCACGTCAACGGGTCCTGCTCGAAGGGGAATTCTGTGTTTTCTTCGCTCTCTGTGCGGTTCGTGCGCAGGCGAGGGGCCGCTCGCCTCGCCGCCGCGCCCCTGGTGTCCGGCCTCGTCGCGGCCGGGCTGATGGCCACCGCGGGAGCGGCCGTCGCCGACGGGGTGCCGCAGAGCGAGGGCGGGGCGAGCGCGACCCTGGACGGACTCAAGGTGTTCGGCTCCGCCGTCGTGCACGACGACGGCACCGACCGGCCGGTCTCCGCGGGCCTGTTCGAGATGTCCGTGGACGGCGGCGGCACCCTGCAGACGTACGGCGTCGACATCCAGAGCCCGGCGCAGCGGGACGCCAAGTACCACGAGACGTCCTGGAGCGGCACCTCCCTGAACGGCAACAGGAACGCAGGCAAGATCCGCTGGATCCTGGACAACTCCTACCCGCAGGTCAACGACCTGGCGGCGCTCGCCGCCAAGGCCGGGGCCAAGGGCCTCACCGAGCAGGACGCGGCCGCCGGCACGCAGGTGGCGATATGGCGGTACTCGGACGGGGCGCGTGTGGACGCGGTCGACCCCCAGGCGGAGAGGCTCGCCGACTACCTGGAGAAGCGGGCCGTCGCCGTCCCCGAACCGGCGGCGTCCCTGACGCTCACCCCGCCGGCGGTCTCCGGCCACCCCGGTGAGCGCCTCGGCCCGGTCACGGTGCACACGAACGCCGACAGCGTCGCGGTGGCCCCCCCGACGGACCTGGCGGCCGCGGGCGTCAAGATCGTGGGGAACGACGGCAGGAAGGTCACGTCGGCGGTCGACGGCAGCCGCGTCTACTTCGCGGTGCCGACCGGCGCGCGGGACGGCGCGGCCGAGATGACCGTGCAGGCGTCGACCACGGTGCCGGTCGGCCGGGCCTTCGCCTCCGACGCCCGCAGCCAGACGCAGATACTCGCGGGCTCCAGCGAGTCGACCGTCTCCGCCACGGCGACGGCGGACTGGGCCGAGGAGGGCGCGATACCCGCGCTGTCGGCGTGGAAGGACTGCGCCAAGGGCGGCGTGGACATCACCGGGGTGAACAAGGGGGACGACGCCTTCAGGTTCGCCCTGATGGGTGCCGAGTACGCCATCGCGGCGGGCGGGACCCGGACGGTGACGATCCCGTTGCAGGAGGACCAGGCGTATGACTTCATGATCAAGGAACCGGGCGGCGGCCAGAAGTGGTTCAAGGGGGTGTTCGACTGCGAGACCAAGACCAGCACCGGCGGTCTCGCCGCGCAGACACTCAGTCAGCCCAGTCCCGCCACGGTGGGCGGGGTGGCTGCCCCGGACACCAACCTCGCTGAGACGGGCACGTCGAGCACGACCCCGATCATCACCGGCACGGCCATCGCGCTGGTCGTCATCGGTGGCGCGGTCCTCGTCCTGCTCCGTCGCAGGCAGTCGCCGACGCACGACTGACATCACAGAGTGTCAGGCTCTGGGTTGTTCCTGGGTGGGAGTGTCCCCGTCCGGCGGCGATGAGTTGCGAAAGGAACTGATGTCGTGTCATCGAACGTATGGGTGAAGCGTGTCGGCGCCCGACCGCGGTTCGACGGGACGGCCATTCGGGGTGGGGGCTGCTGCTGAAGGGGGTGCCGCCGACCGGGTTACTTTTCGGCCTGGAGGCACTCGGAGGGAGTACGAGCCGACACTATTTTCGTGTCCTGCGGTGGTGGGGCGTGGTCATCGGGTTGATGGTGATCACGGTGCTGCTGCGAATCCGCTGTGCCGGCGTGGTGTCGGCCTTCGCGGTGGCAGCGAAAGGACTACCGCTGATGAGAGTGACCCGGACCATGTTCGCCTCCGTGGCGATCGCCGCGGCCGTCGCGTTCTCGGCGCCCGTCGCGCACGCCGCTTCGGCGGTTCAGCTGCGGGCTTCTGACGACGGCTCTTCCCACAGCCAGAGACACGAGACGTCCAGGGGTGAGGAGTCCAGAGGCGAGCACGCGAGAGGCCAGGAAGCGAACGGCGACGAGGCGAAGGGCAACGAGGGAAGGGGCGCGCACAGGCACGGCCCGGCCGGCGACGAGGACCGCGGTGACGAGGGTCGCGGCGGCGAAGGCCGTGGGGACGAGGGTCGCGGTGACGAGGGTCGTGGCGACGAGGCGCGCGGTGACGAGGCGTCGGGTGGCGACGACCAGGGGCTGGGCGGGAGCGAGGACGAGGGCGCCCGCGAGCACGGCCGGCACCACCACGACGCGAGGCAGCCGAGCGGTGGAGTGCGTGCCGGTGGCGGTGCGCTCGCCATGCGCAAGGCCGATGACGGCGACTCGGGGTACGACCCGTCGGCCGACTCGGACAGCGCCGCGGACCCCATGGCGGGTGCCGAGGACGGGAGCCAGGGCGACGACCAGCAGGGTGACGACCAGCAGGGCGACGAGGACCACCACGGTCGCCACCACCACGGGCACGACCACGGCCAGGCGGGCTCGCCGCGCGGTGGCGTGCACGCCGGTGGCGGCGGTCTGGCCCAGTCCGGCGGTGGTCTGGCCGCGGGCTCGGTGCTGCTGCTCGGAGGCCTCGGGGCGGGTGCGTACATGCTGCGCCGCCGGGGCGCGTCGGGTGCCGTAGGGGCCTGACCGGCTGGTGAGCACCGGCTTCCGTGTGGTCGCGGCCGTTGTCGCTCTGCGAAGGGTGACGACGGCCGCCGCTGCGGTCCAGGTGCCCGCCGTTCGGCCCGCCGATGTCCGACCCCCGCCGACGAAAGGCATTGCCCGATGGCCCTGACGCAGTCGACCGTGCCGGGTGAGACCCGGAGCAGGCCCACCACCGGCCGTGCTCTGCTCTGGCCGGCCGCGGCGGTGGGGCTCGGCGCCCTGCTCATCCACCACTCGCTGAGCAGCCCCGAGGACCTCAAGCCACCGACTCCGCCGACGGCCGTCGCCCAGCCCGCGGACATCGTCCCGCCGTCCCAGACCCCTCCCCCCGTGGACGTCACCCCGCCGGCGGTCGCCCCCGCGGCCACGGACGGCGCCTCGCCCTCGGCCGTCGTCCCGCCGATGGCCAACCCGGCGCGGCCCGTGCCGAACGGGGCGACGCAACGCGCGTTGTGGGAGCCGAAGCGGCTCCTGATCCCGACCATCGGGGTGAACGCCCCCTTCATGGGGCTGTCCCTCGCGGCCACCGGGCAGTTGAACGCGCCGCCCGTGAACAACACCAACCTGGTCGGCTGGTACCAGGACGGGGTGGTCCCGGGGCAGCGGGGGGCGTCGATCGTGGTGGGGCACGTCGACACCAAGACCGGTCCCGCGGTGTTCGTGCTGCTGCGCTTCCTCAAGGCGGGCAGCCAGGTGAGGATCGACCGGGCGGACGGCAGCGTCGCCCGTTTCAAGGTCGACTCCGTCGAGACCTTCAGCAAGGCGAACTTCCCCGACGACCGGGTCTACGGCGCCACGTCCACCTCCCAGCTGCGCCTGATCACCTGCGGCGGCATCTACAACCACACCGCCCATGACTACGAGTCCAACGTGGTGGTCTTCGCGCACCTCGACTCGGTCGAGGAGCCGGCGGTCCCGTCCCTGCCGCCTGTGCCCACGCGGCAGCCGTCCGACCGGCTCCCGCAGCCCTTCAGCCTGGTCACCCGGCAGCCGGGCCCGGTCCCGCAGCAGCCCGGCCCGGTCCAGGGGACGCCCCGCACGGACGACCTGGTGTCCCTGCCCCTGGACTGAAACCGGCCTCCGACGGCCCGAGGGGCGGCGCAGCCCACCGAAGGTGACCTTCCGACCACCCGGGGCCGCCAGCGAAAGCCCAGGTCAGGGCCCTCGGGTCGGACGGGTTTCCGCCCGGGGGTGGCGGTGCGGCAAGATGGGGTGTATCTGCCCACTGCCAGATTTCAAGCTGCCGGACGGTTTCTCTTGGCTGAGTTCATTTACACCATGCGCAAGGCGCGCAAAGCGCACGGCGACAAGGTGATCCTCGACGACGTCACCCTGAGCTTCCTGCCAGGTGCCAAGATCGGCGTCGTCGGCCCGAACGGCGCCGGCAAGTCGACGGTCCTCAAGATCATGGCCGGTCTTGAGCAGCCGTCCAACGGTGACGCCTTCCTCACCCCCGGGTACAGCGTCGGCATCCTGCTCCAGGAGCCCCCGCTGAACGAGGAGAAGACCGTTCTGGAGAACGTCCAGGAGGGTGTCGCCGAGATCAAGGGCAAGCTCGACCGGTTCAACGAGATCGCCGAGCAGATGGCGGTCGAGTACACCGACGAGCTGATGGAGGAGATGGGCAGGCTCCAGGAGGACCTGGACCACGCCAACGCGTGGGACCTGGACTCCCAGCTGGAGCAGGCCATGGACGCCCTCGGCTGCCCCCCCGGGGACTGGGCCGTCACCAAGCTCTCCGGTGGTGAGAAGCGCCGCGTCGCGCTGTGCAAGCTGCTGCTGGAGCAGCCCGACCTGCTGCTGCTCGACGAGCCCACCAACCACCTGGACGCCGAGTCGGTGAACTGGCTGGAGCAGCACCTGGCCAAGTACGAGGGCACGGTCGTCGCCGTCACCCACGACCGGTACTTCCTGGACAACGTCGCCGGCTGGATCTGCGAGGTCGACCGCGGCCGTCTGCACGGCTACGAGGGCAACTACTCCAAGTACCTGGAGACCAAGGCCACCCGCCTCAAGGTCGAGGGCCAGAAGGACGCCAAGCGGCAGAAGCGGCTCAAGGACGAGCTGGAGTGGGTCCGCTCCAACGCCAAGGGGCGCCAGGCCAAGTCCAAGGCGCGTCTGGCCCGCTACGAGGAGATGGCGGCCGAGGCGGACAAGATGCGGAAGCTGGACTTCGAGGAGATCCAGATCCCGCCGGGCCCGCGTCTGGGCAGTGTCGTGGTCGAGGTGGACCAGCTCAACAAGGCCTTCGGCGAGAAGGTCCTGGTGGACGGGCTCAGCTTCACCCTGCCGCGCAACGGCATCGTCGGTGTCATCGGTCCGAACGGCGCGGGCAAGACCACGCTGTTCAAGATGATCCAGGGGCTGGAGACGCCCGACGCCGGTTCGATCAAGGTCGGCGAGACCGTCAAGATCTCGTACGTCGACCAGAGCCGCGAGAACATCGACCCGAAGAAGACACTGTGGGAGGTCGTCTCCGACGGCCTGGACTACATCAACGTCGGCCAGGTCGAGATGCCCTCGCGCGCGTACGTGTCCGCGTTCGGCTTCAAGGGCCCGGACCAGCAGAAGCCGTCCGGTGTCCTGTCCGGCGGTGAGCGCAACCGCCTCAACCTCGCGCTCACCCTCAAGCAGGGCGGCAACCTGCTGCTCCTCGACGAGCCGACCAACGACCTCGACGTCGAGACCCTGTCCTCCCTGGAGAACGCCCTTCTGGAGTTCCCGGGCTGCGCCGTGGTCGTCTCCCACGACCGCTGGTTCCTGGACCGTGTCGCCACCCACATCCTCGCCTACGAGGGCGAGTCCAAGTGGTTCTGGTTCGAGGGCAACTTCGAGTCCTACGAGAAGAACAAGATCGAGCGCCTCGGCCCGGACGCGGCCCGTCCGCACCGAGCCACCTACAAGAAGCTGACGCGAGGCTGATCGATCTTGCGGCATCTCTACCGCTGCCCGCTGCGCTGGGCGGACATGGACGCGTACGGCCACGTCAACAACGTGGTGTTCCTCCGCTATCTGGAGGAGGCCCGTATCGACTTCCTGTTCCGCCCGGACAAGGATTTCCAGCAGGGGTCCGTGGTGGCACGCCATGAGATCGACTACAGGCGGCAGTTGGTCCACCGGCACACGCCGGTGGACATCGAGCTGTGGGTCACCGAGATCAGGGCCGCGTCCTTCACCCTCGCCTACGAGGTGAAGGACCCGGACCAGGTCTACGTCCGCGCCTCGACCGTGATCGTGCCGTTCGACTTCGAGGCCCAGCGGCCACGCCGTATCACGGCCGAGGAGCGGGAGTTCCTCGCCGGGTACCGGGACGGCGACGAGGAGGCCGTCGCCGCATGACGGGACGGACGGTGCTCCCACTCGCCGACGACGGGGAGGCGGCGGACCTCGCCGCCTTCCTCGCCCGGCTGATCCACTACGACCGCGCCGCCTCCGTACGGCTCCAGGCGAGCGGGACCGCGCTGGCGGTGTTCGGGCGCCCGCCGTCGTTCGAGGTGCTCGCGGTGCGTTCGGTACGGCTCGCCAAGCCGTACGAGAACGGGCTGGAGGACCGGCTCGACGTGACCGTCTCCGCAGGCGAGTTGCTGGAGTGCGTGGACGAGCGCGCGGCGACCGCGGCCGTCCCGGCGGCGGTCACGGGCCCTGCGTGGGCCGGGATCCTGCCACCGCGCGGAGGCTGGCGGCCCGAGCCGGGACTGCCCGCGCCCGACGCCCTGCGGGCCACCGTCGGGGCAGCCGTCGCCGAGTTCCGCGCCCGGACACAGGAGCTGGCGCCCGAGCGGCGCACACGCGCCGAACTCGACCGGATCGGCCGGGAGATCTGGTCCCGCACGGTCGCGGACACCGGGCTGCCCGTGCGGGCCCTGCACGCGGCGCAGTCGCTCGGCTTCCTGCGCCCCGCCCCCCGGTCGCCGGGCGTCGAGCCGCTCGGTCTGTTCTCCTCGGGTGCCTGGCTCCGGCTGCGCATGCCCTACGGGTCGGTCGCCGTCCGCAGGGCGGGGCTCGGGGCCCTGGACGTCAGCGTCCGCTGATCCTGCCCGACTCCGGCCCCGGCGCGCGCCTCACTCCGGGGTGTTCACCATCGACGCGGCGGCGTACGTCAGGTAGTTCCACAGCGTCGTCGTCTGCTCCGCGGAGAGGCCGAGCTCGTCCACGGCCACCCGCATGTGCCTGAGCCAGGCGTCGTGCGCGGCCTGGTTCACGGTGAAGGGCGCGTGCCGCATGCGCAGGCGCGGATGCCCGCGGTTCTCGCTGTACGTCGTCGGGCCGCCCCAGTACTGGATCAGGAACAGGGTGAGGCGCTCCTCGGCCGGGCCCAGGTCCTCCTCGGGATACATGGGCCGCAGGACCGGGTCCTCGGCGACGCCCTCGTAGAAACGGTGCACGAGGCGGCGGAAGGTCTCCTCACCGCCGACCTGCTCGTAGAAGGTCTGCTCCTGAAGTGTGCCGCGCCGAATCTCTCTCACGTGCTCCATGGTCTCAGACAGGGCGACGGAGGACTCCGGGCTTAGGACCGCCGCCCCTGTCCGCCGGTGCGGACAGGGGCGGCGGCAGTCGTGTCTCAGCCGCGGTGGATCGTGATCGTCGTCCAGGCGCCCACGTGCACCCGGTCCCCGTCCCGCAGGGGGACCGGCACGAAGGGCTGGATGGGCTCCTCGCCGCCGTTGACCGTGGTGCCGTTCGTCGAGTTCTGGTCGACCACCGCCCAGGACCCGTCCGGCTGCTGGACCAGGAGCGCGTGCTGGTGCGAGACGCCCGGGTCCTCGGGGGGGACCGCCAGGTCGATGTCGGGGGTGTCCCCGGTGGAGTGCCGGCGGCGGCCGATGGTGATCTGCTCGCCGGTGAGCGTGCGCTGCTGCTCCGGGGAGTACGCCGGCAGGTTGAGGCCCGCCGCCTCGGGGCCGGAGCGGTGCATCATCGCCATGAAGTACTCGCGGTCCGGACCGATGGTCGCGGTCCAGGTCGCCGACTGCTGCTCGTACGGCGCCTGCTGCTGCTCGTAGGGCGGCGCAGAGGCCTGGGCGGACCCCGGGCCCGGGTAGCCGTAGCCGCCGCTCTGCGGTGCGCCGGAGGACGACGGCGGTGGGATCAGCCAGTCGTCGTCGCCCCCGCCGAACGCCGAAGCGCCGGGCTGCGTCGGCGCGGGCGGGAAGCCCTGCTGGGCGCCGCCCTGCGCGGGCGGCGGAGCCGGGGGCTGGAACGCCGAGGGGGGACCGCCGTGGAACGCCGAGGGCGCGCCGGGCGCACCGGTCTGCTGCGGGCCGCCCGGAGCACCAGGGCCGCCGGGACGGCCGCCGAAGCCGCCAGGGCCGCCGAAGCCGCCGGGACCACCCGGGCCGCCGGACGTGGGCGCGGGCGGCGGGGCCGGACGCGAGGGGTCCGCGCCGAAGCCGGAGGCGGGGTCCGACCCGAAGCCCCCGGGACGGGAGGGGTTCTCGCCGAACGGCGACGGCCGCGAGGGGCCCTCACCGAAGGCGGGCGGCCGCGAGGCGGAGGCGCCGAAGCCGGTCAGCCCGGACGGCTCGTCGCCGAAGGGGCCCGGCGGAATGGGTTCCGCGGGCCGGTTCACGCGCGAGGGCCGGGACCGCTCGTAGTCGAACGGGTCGATCCCGGGCGCGGTCTGCCCGCCGCCCTGCTGGAAACGCACCCCCGGACCCGGCGCGGGCGGCCGGGGCGCGGCGGGGGTGTAGGAGGTCGCCGTGTTGGTCAGGAAGTTCCACCGGCACTCCTCGCAGAACGGCGCACCGCCCTCCCGGGGCGTGCGGCACTGCGGGCAGAGCTCCGGCTCCAGGTCCGGCACGGCGGACAGCGGGCGCCCCCCGGGCCGGCCGCCGGCCTGCGGCGGAGGAGAGCCGGGCGGCGGGTAGCCGTATCCGGCGGGCGGCGGGGGTGGCGGCGGGGGTACGGCACCGGCCATACGGTGACCGCAGACCTCGCACCAGTCGTCGGAACCCGACTGGTGTCCGTTCGGGCAGGTCGGCATGTCGGCGCTTCCCCCTCTCCTTCTCCGGCCCCTCGGACCGGTGTGGTTCTCCGACCCTTCGGGCCGGGCTCGCTGTCGGCGGACGTTCAGGTCACTTCTTCACACGAACGGTCTTCGTGGACCGGGTCTCGAGAGTCATCTCGTCGGCCTGGGCGACCTTTGTCTTCAGTCGCACAGTACCTGTCGCCGCGTCGACCACGTCCACCACCTTCGCAAGCAGTTTCGCAGTATCCGCGTTCCCCGAGGCGCCGGCCAACTGGACGGCACGTCCCAACTTGGCCGTCGCGCCGTCGAAATCGCCCACTTTGCGAAGATCGAGGCCCTGTTGGATGACCTCCGCCAGTTCGGCCTGGCCCGTGTAGTGCGCGACCTGGGGGTTGATCGAGGTCGACGCCGACATGTCGTCGGTCCACACGGCCCGTACCAGCCCCTGCGCGCCCAGGCTCAGCGCGGCGCCCTCCTCGCCCTGCGGGATCACCAGCGAGACCCGGGCGGCCAGCATCTCCTGGCCGACGGCGGCGGCCGGCACCCGGACGCACACGTGGTAGTCGCGGGACTCGTCGCCCCAGGAGCCGGTGGGGTAGTCCCCGGCGCGCGGACCGGCTTCCGCCCGGCGGTCGGTCAGCTCCTCCACCGCGGGCGCCACCTGCTTGACGAAGGCGACCTGCGCGCCGACCGGTGTCCACAGCCGCAGCGCGACATCGGCGACCTCCTTGCCCATGGCCGTCTCCATCATGTGCGTGAAGTCGGCGGACAGGGCGGCCGGGTCGGCGACGATGTCGGCGGTGCCCAGCAGCGCGGAGGCGATCTGGGTGACCTCCTTGACCTCCCAGTCGGTGCCCACCCCCCGCGCGTCGCAGGTGAAACGGCCGGCGCAGTCCTCCAGCGCGGCCCTCAGGTCCTCGGGCGACTCGTGTTCGTTGCGGCCGTCGGTGAGCAGGATGCCGTGCCGGATGGAGACGTCCGCGGACGACAGCAGCCGGTCGGCCAGCCGCAGCCAGGTGCCGATCGCGGTGCCGCCGCCCGCGCCGAGCCCCCGCAGCGCCTGCTTGGCCTGGTCGCGCGTCGTCGCGTCGGCGACGGCGAGCCTGCCGCCGCCCGGGTAGACCTCCTTGGCCACATGGGTGCCGCCGATCACCGAGAAGTGCACACCGTCGCGGAGCGTGTCGACGGCGGCGGCGGTGGCCTCCCGCGCGCCGCGCATCTTGGTCGGCGGGTGGTCCATCGAACCCGAGCAGTCCACCATGATCGCCACGGCCGCGCTCGGGCCGTTCCCGGGCGTGTACAGGTGGGGCGCCGCGACCGCGCCGCCGACCGTGCCGCCGCCGGTCGCCGTCACCGTCACGATGGCGTTGACCTCGCTGCCGCCCTGCGGCAGGTACTCGTTCTGGTACACGTCCACCGAGAACCGCGGCACACTCGACTTCGAGAAGTTGGCCATGACTCGTCCGATCCCCCTCAAGAACCCCAACGTCGTGGGGCGATGACTGAACGCGGACCGGTCCCCTCCGGTCCGTGGGCGGCCCGCGCCCGGGGCCGGGCCGCTTCCCTCAGGCGGATCCTGCCCCCTGCGGCGCGGCGGGGAACGGGAGGACCGCCACTGTTACGTTGTCGTGGCCCCCGCCGTCCAGGGCGTGGCCCACCAGTACCTGAGCGGCGTGCAGCGGACGGTTCGCCGCCTCGGGCGGCACCACCTCGGCCATCTCCTCGGCCGCCTCGGCGTAGTTCCACAGCCCGTCGGTGCACACCACCACCACGCCCGGCCGGTCCGGCTTGAAGGAGGCGGTGTGCGGCTCCAGTTCGTAGGCGTCGGCGCCGAGCCATCCGGTGATCGCGTGGGCACGCTCGTCGGCGTACGCCTCGGCCTGGCCCATCAGGCCCGCGGCGACCATCTGCGCGGCCCAGGAGTCGTCCTCGGTGAGGCGGGCCGGGGGAGCGGAGCGGTCGGCCGGGACCCAGTAGGCGCGGCTGTCGCCGACCCAGCCCACGACCAGCAGACCGGCGGCGACGATGGCGCCGACGAGGGTGCAGGCGGGCGCGTTCTGGTGCGGGGAGTGCTCCTGGGCCGTCTCCGGTTCGACGGCCAGCGCGTTGACGGCGTACGACGCGGCCATGATCGCGTCGTGCATCGCCTGCTGGGGGTGGGTGCCGTGCGGGAGGGCGTCGAGCAGCGTCTCGTTCGCGGCCCGGGCCGCGGCCAGGGAGGCCTCGTCGGGGCGGGTCGCCGAGGACACGCCGTCGCAGACGATCGCGATGGCGGCGGGCGTCCCGTCGGCCAGCGCCGCCTGCGAGACGGTGAACGCGTCCTCGTTGCGGTGGTGGCGAAGACCCCGGTCGCTGACCGCGGCGATCGTGCCCGACTCCTGCTCGACATGGTCGCGTTCGCGTGGCTGGGCGTGGCCGCAGTGCTCGCAGTAGCCGTCGCTGTCCACGGTGCCGGCGCGGCAGGCCACGCAGACCCTGGTGCCGGCGGGGGGCGCGAGGGGGCCGGCGGTGCGCGGGTCGACGGGCTCGGGGGCCGCGAGGTGGTAGTCCGCCTCGGCCCCGGCGCCCGTGGAGTCCGCGGGCCGGTCCAGCCGTACGCCCCTGGACTCGTCCGGCGCGGGCGCGGGCGCGAGGTGGGGGTCGGCCGGCTCGGACAGGTCGGAGCCGCCGGAGTCCGTGCCGGGGATGTCGGCCGGCACATGCAGGGGGGCGGCCGCGCTCGCGGCGCTCGCGGGCGCGGCGGTGGGCCAGGCGCCCGCGGGCTCCGCGCTCCGGGGAGCGGGCGTTCGCGTGCCGTTCATGGTGAGCGTAGGGGTGTCCTCGGGCGGGGCGGGCACCACCGAGAGGTCGTACCCGCAGGCGCCGCAGAAGCGGTCGCCCTCCTCAAGGGGCTCCTCGCAACTGGGGCACCGCGAAAGCGCCGTCGGCTGGGGCATCTGGGACATCGATCACACCCACGTCCGGGGGCGGTAACGGTTTGCACGTTCCACCAGGTTGATCCTCTCCTCGCCGCCCTGGGCGAGTCTGGCCAGCATCCGGTACGAGCGCTCCAGGCCGAACCGGAGGCCGCGTTCGTCCAGTGGACTGCCGAGCAGCGCCCGGCCGTCCGCGGAGGCCGACGCGGAACCCCGGCCGGCCGGACCCTGGCTACCGGAGAGTACCCAGTCCAGCGCACAGCCGAGGACCTCTGTGGACAACCGCTCGCGCCGTACGGCGTCCAGGCCGTACGACTCCAACGCCTGTACCTGGCCCGCGGCGGCCACCAGGTCGTCCAGGACGGCCGGGTCGGGGTCCGCGTCCGCACGCCGCCGCAACCGCGCCCGCACGGCGGCGACACGGGCGGCGGTGTAGTGGATGGACGCCTCCGGCACCGACTCCAGGCTGCGTACGGCGCCACGCCGGTCCCCGGCGGCGAACTGCACGCGGGCCAGCCCGAAGGCCGAGCTGACATAGCTGGGGTCGGTGGTCCAGACGAGGCCGTAGTACTCGGCGGCGTTGTCGAGCTGGCCGAGGACCTCGGCGCACAGGCCGAGGGCCAGCTTCGGCGCGGGCTCGCCGGGAAAGGCGTCGTAGATCGCGTCGAAGGAGAGCGCGGCGTCCTCGTGGTCGCCCGTGACCAGTGCGGTGACCCCGCGGTACCAGACGACCCGCCAGTCCTCGGGGTGGTCCGTGGCCAGCGCCTGGAGCGCCCGGCCCGCGGCGTCCGTGTCGCCCATCTCCAGGCGGGCGCGCAGCTCGCGCAGACCCAGTTCGGGGGAGCTCGCCGGGGCCGCCCGCAGCGCGGTGATCAGCTCGGCGGGCGCGGAGGCCATGAGGCCGGCGAGGAAACCGGCGTTGGGGTCGCCGGGGTCGACGAGGGGCACCGGCAGCGTGAGCGCCGCGGCGGCGGTGTCGACGGGCTTGACCACGGCGGCACCCGACGAGGCGGCGCCGGCGCCGCCCGCTCCCGGGAGGGCGCTCGCGGTCGCGCCGTGCGGGCCCGGGTCCGTGCGCGCGCCCGACGGCGCGATCTGGTGCGGGATGACGACGCCGGACGCCGGACGTCCGGCGCCCGCCGCGATCCCGCACCGACGCCGCGCCGGCACCCCTCTGGCCCCGAGCCGCGAGACGTCACCGTCCGGCTTCGGGAACAGCTCCGTGTCCGTGACCTTGAGCTCGGGGCCGAACTGCGTCGACAGGGCGGGCCGCGGACGGCCCGTCTGCAGCGCGACGACCTCGCGCAGCACCCCCGTCAACTGCTCCGACATCTCCTGCGCGGACGCGAACCGGCGCGCCGGATCGGGGTCGGTGGCCCGCACCAGCAGCCGGTAGAAGGACTCGTACCGTCCGAAGACCTCGACGGTGCCCGGGTCGGGCAGGGAGTCCACGTGGAAGCTCGTGTAGCCCTGGAAGTCGAAGGTGAGCACCGCGAGGGTGCGCGCGACCGTGTAGAGGTCGCTCGCCACCGACGGGCCGATCTCCGCGACCTCCGGCGCCTGGTATCCCACCGTGCCGTAGATGGCCGACTCCTCGTCGTCCATCCGGCGTACCGCGCCCATGTCGATCAGCTTGAGCTGGTCCTCC
The DNA here is from genome assembly GCF_040650555.1 of Streptomyces sp. NPDC048664. Classification (NCBI taxonomy): domain Bacteria; kingdom Bacillati; phylum Actinomycetota; class Actinomycetes; order Kitasatosporales; family Streptomycetaceae; genus Streptomyces; species Streptomyces sp. NPDC048664. The sequence continues at coordinate 156,587 of NZ_JBEZHK010000010.1, forward strand.
GTCTGGATGGCGTTGTCGACCTTGAAGTCGCAGTACAGCAGATTGCGGCTGTGCAGATGTCCGAGGGCCTCCAGCGCCTCGATGCCGTACGCGCAGGCCTGTTCCACCGGCAGCGGATCCCTGCTGCCGTCCGCCGCGCGGCGCGAGTTGGCGATGTCCTTGAGCGACTTGCCGCCGACGTACTCCATCACGATGTAGCCGTCGAGCGAGCCGGTGCGCTGGTCGAGGTGCTCCACGAAGTTGTAGATGCGCACGATGTTGGAGTGCTCGATCTCCGCGAGGAAGCGGCGCTCGGAGATCGCCGCGGCCATCGCGTCCTGGTCGCCCGTGTCGAGCAGGCCCTTGAGGACCACCCACCGGTCGGAGACCGCGCGGTCCACGGCGAGGTAGACCCAGCCGAGCCCGCCGTGCGCCAGACAGCCCGCGACCTCGTACTGGCCGTGCACGATGTCGCCGGCCCGCAACTTGGGCACGAACGAGTACGGGTGGCCGCACTTCGTGCAGAACCCCTCCGTGCGCCCCGCCCGTTCGCCGCGCGCACGCCCCACCGGGGCCCCGCAGTCGGAGCGCGAGCAGAAACGCTTGCGCTCGGGTACCTCGGGGTTCTCCAGCGCCATGGCGTGCGGATCGGGCCGCGGGACGTCCGGCACCTGGACGAGGCCGAGGCCGAGCCGGCCGCGCCCGGAACCACCGGACGCCGAACCCGAACTGCGCACCGACACCGACTGGCTCGTGGACCTGCCGGTCAGCCGCCCGGACACCGAACGCCGGGACTGCGAGGAGCGCGAGGAGGCACGGCTGGACGAACCCCGGGAGTCGGGGCCGCCCCCGGTGATCCCCGTCGCCGGTGAGGCGATCATGCCCTCCCGCGGTTCCTGCCATCCCCGCGACTCCCTGGAGCCGTGCGACCCTCGCGTCTCCTCGGACGCCCCGCTCCGCTCGGACCCGGTGGCACCCCTGGCCGCGACGACCGGGGCGAGCCCGCAGGTGTCGCAGTACAGCTCGCCGCCGCCCATGTCCTCGTACGACCCCTCGCAGCCGGGCCGCTGACAGGTCTGCCCTTCCTGGCTCACGCTTCCCCCCTCCGGTCGTCCGGCGCGTCCTGGTGGGGCACACGCTGGCCGAACTGCTCGGCAGCCGCCCGCTGGTAGCGCAGCACCGCCCCCTCGGCCGCCCGCAGATCGCAGGGCGCGCTCCACAGCATGCGGCGCGCCGCGTCGTACCGCTCGATCAGCAGCGGGTCCTCCGCGAGACCGTGCCGGGCCACCTTCGCCTTGTAGGCGTCGAGTCGGCCGCGCAGTTCCGCGCGGACCGCGAGCGGCGCGGTGACGGCCGTCAACGACTCGCGGGCCCGCAGCAGTTCGTCCTCCGCCCGCTGCTCCAGCGACTCCAGCAGCGGTGACAGGCGGTGCCACTGGGCGTGCCTGCGGTACTCGGCGGCCGTCGCGAGCTGCTCCTGGAGCGCGGTCGGCGGGCCGCTGACCGCGGGCACCTCCGAGGCCGCGATCTTCGCGAGAACCTCCCCGCGGGCGCTGCGGGCCTCGGCCAGAGTGCGGTCCGCGCGGCTGAGCAGGTCGCGCAGCTTCACCAGCCGTGTCTCCGCGTCCTGGCGGACCGTCAGCACCGCGTCGATCTCGCGGCGCACCTCCTCCAGGGCGCGGGCCTCACGGTCGTACGTCGCCGTGTCCGGACGGCCGCCGCCCGGGGCCGAACTCCCCTGCGCCGGAACCCAGTACGCGAGCGGATCGGAGACGACCTCCTGACGCAGCCTCGTCAGTACGCGCGTGATGCGCTCCAGGTCGTCCCCCGCCGGGTGCTCCGCGGGACGCACCCCCACCGAGTGCGCGAGCCGGCGGGTGCGCTGCAACTCCGCGGCCAGTAAATCGATCCGGGCGGGCAGCGCCGACCACACCGCGTCGGCCGCGACGACCAGGTCGAGCGAGGCCGCGTACAGCTCGTTCATCCGCTCCACGAGCCGCGCCAGCGTGAACTGCTCGCTCAGCTTTCCGGTGCCCGTCAGCGACACCGCGCCCGCGGACACCGCCGTGCCGTCCGCGACGGTCACGCCCGCGCCGTGCAGCAGCTCGGTCAGCTCGGTCAGATCCTCGCGGCTGGACCAGCGCCGCCGGGCACGGATCTCCCGCGCCCGACGCAACGCGGCGGTGTAGGCGTCGAAGTACGTCCACAGCAGGGTGATCGAGGCTTCGGCCGACGCCCAGCGCTCCTTGGTGACGCCGGTCAGCTCGGCGCCTTCGAGGAGCCTGCGGCCCGCGTGGTCCTGCAGGGCGAGGAGCGAGGTCTCTATGGCCTCGTGCTCCGCGCCGAGCCGCGCCAGCGCACGGTCCACCTCGTCCCGGTCCAGCACCGGACCGGTGGGTCCCGTGGCGCCCATCGATCACCCCTCGTCTCGTCGTGTCCCGCGCGCGTGTCCGGTGCGCCGGGCCGCTCGGTGACTCTCCAGTGGTACCAGGTCGTTCGGTCCTCAGGAGGACGGCGGTCTGGACGACGCCGAGTCCGCGCCCAGGGTCGGCGAGAGCCATTTGGCGTACGAGGCCCCCCAGCCGCTCGCGCGGTAGTCCACGAGCACCTGGTTGACCCGGCGTACCAGGTCGACGTCGTCCTTGTTCATCGCCACTCCGTAGTACTCGGTCGTGAAGGGCTTCCCCTTGAGTTCGACCGTCGGATCCTGGGCGGCCTGGCTCGCGGCGAGCGCGCCGTCGGTGACCACCGCGTCGACCTCGCCGAGTTGCAGCGCGACCAGGCAGTCGAGCTGGTTGGGGACGGCGGTGGAGATGTCCGTGGACGCGGGCAGCTTCCCGGACCTCTGGTCCTGCGCCAGCGCGGCGGCGGCCGTCGAACCCTGGGCCGAGCAGACCCGCTTGCCGGCCAGGGAGCCGTCGTATCCCGTGATGTCCGACGCCTTCGGCGCGAGGACCTGCTGGCCTGTCGTGAAGTACGGGTCGGAGAAGGCGACGTCGTCGAGCCGGTCGCAGGTGATCGTCATGGTGCGCACCACCATGTCCACCTGGTGGTGCTGGACGGCGAACACGCGCTGGTTGGTGGGTATCGCGTGGAAGCGCACGGCGCCCGGGTCGCCGAGGATCCGCCGCGCTATCTCGTGGGCGAGGTCGATGTCGAAGCCTTCGAGGTCGCTGCCCTTCTTGTTGGGGTCGCGATAGCCCCAGCGGTAGCTGTTCTGGTCGACGCCCACCGACACATAGCCGCGTGCCTTGATGGCGGTGACCGCCGGGCCGCTCTCGTCACCGGACGGGGGCGGGCTCAACCGCTCCGGGTGCGCCCCGCAGGAGCCCGCCTTGGCCTGGTCGGCCATGGCGACGCGGGGTCCGCCGGTGCCCGTGGAGCCGCCGCCGGGGCGGGGGTGCGCCAGTGGCAGCAGCAGCGTGAGGCCCACGGCGAGGACACAGGCGAGGAGTATCGCGCCCACCCCGCCCCAGCCCTTCAGGCTCGCCCTCAGACGCCGTGCGATCATCGCCGCTCCCCTGCTCACCGGTACTCCGAAAGCCTGCGCCCGATGCCGAGCAGCGCGCCCGCCGCGCCCAGCACCGCGAGAAGGGTCGCGCCCGCGGGGAGCCCGGTCAGCGCGGCTCTTCCGGAGGTCGCCGACCGGTGGAACTCGCTCTCCTCGCGGTCCAGCGCCCGCGCCAGGCTCGCGTCCACGCCGTCGAAGCACTCGCCGGTGGGCTGGTCCGCCCTGGTCCCGACGACCTTGTCCAGCGCGGCCTGGTAGTCGCCCTCGTCGTCGGCCTTGCGCGCGTCGCCGTGCCGCTGCAGCCAGACCTTCATGTCGGCGGCGGCGTCCGCCACGGGCTTCCTGCCCTCGGGGGCGTCGGCGAGCGAGGAGGCCTGGTCGAGGGAGGTGGAGAGGGTCCTCATCTCCCGCTGGAAGGCGTAGTCGTAGGCGTCCTGGACCGTGCCGTCCGGCAGCTTCCTGGTCTCGGCGCCACGGCTGACCAGGGTGAGGTTCTCGTTGCCGCGCGCGTTCAGCGACGCGATCCGCGCGTCGTGCAGCACGTCCAGCGAGCGGATGCCGTGGTCGTAGGACGCGTCGAGCCCGGCGCGGGCCAGGCTGTGTCCGGCGACCAGCCACAGCAGCACGACGGCGCAGGAGGCCGTGGCGGCGACCAGGCCGTGGTTCAGCACCCGGTTCGTCCGCCGGTAGGTACGGCGCTGCGCGAGGGCGAGCGCGGCCAGCGCGAGGACGCCCACCGCCATCGCGCCCCAGGGATACGGCGTCGCGTTCGCGTAGTCGGAGCGCAGCCGCTGGTTCTCCTTGGTGTACAGGTCCTGCGCGGCGGGCAGCATCTGCCGCTGCATCACGTCGTTCGCCGCGCGCAGGTAGGCGCCGCCCACCGGGAAGCCCTGCCGGTTGTTGGCGCGGGCCCGCTCGACGAGGCCCTTGTACCGGGGGAGCAGCTCGTTGAGCTGGGCGACGGTGTGCGCGGAGGGAGAGCCGGGGTCGGTGCCGGCGGCCGCCGTGACGAGTCCCGCGGCGGCCGTCCTGATGTCCCTCTCGTACCGCTCGGTGGTCGCCGTCGGCTCCTGACCGCCCGACAGGAAGCCGCTGGAGGCGGTCGTGTTGGCGTCCGCCAGGGAGCGGTAGATGTCGGCGGCCCCCGCGCTCAGCGGCTGACTGCGGTGCAGCACGTCGTCGGCGGCGTCGGCCCGCTCGCCCATCTGCCAGGCGGTGACGGCGCCGAACGCGACGACCAGCAGGGCGAGGACGGCTCCCATGAGGCGCAGTCGGCCGGGTTCGGTCGTCGCGGCGGCGCGCACGTGCTCGACGCCCTCGACGAAGGCCGGACGGCGTGGCGGGGCGGGCGGCGCCACGGGTGTCGCGGCCGGCGCGATGCCGATGCCGGTGCCCTGCTGCGGCTGTGTCACTCGACCTCCCCCATGGTCATCCCGCGGCCACCTTCGCCCGTGTTCGGGTGCGGGCGTGGGTGTGCCGGGGCAAGTATCGCCGTCGGTACCGATATCCGCACGGGGCTTCGTGCGATCTTGATCAGATCGCAGCGTTGCGGCATTCCGCCCCCCGCACATGAAAACGTCGAACGCGCACGTCCGGTTCCCTTCGCAGCGCGGCCGGTTCGGAGGTCGGCCGGTTCGGAGGTCGGCCGGTTCGGAGTGCGGCCGGTCGGCGCGTCAGCGCGCGAAGTGCGTCCGCAGCCTCGCCGCCGCGTCCGGCGGGGAGCCCAGTGCGTCCAGGCCCAGAAGCGCCGCCCCCAGGACCGGACGGGCCGTCACCACGCGGATCTCCGCCTGCGGCGCCCGCGCGGCCAGCAGCGCGCGCACGCCGGAGTCGAGCCGCGCGTGCCCCGCGGCCAGGATCCCCCCGCCCAGCACCACCGGCACGACCTCGTCGAGCAGGTCGAGCCGGGTCAGCGCGACCACCGCCATCGCGACCACCTCCCGGGCGAGCCGGTCCACGATCGCGCACGCCACCGGGTCGCCCCCGGCGGCCGTGGCGAACAGCACCGGCGTCAGGTCGTGCCGCCGCTCACGCTCGACCCGCTCCAGGTGCAGCGCCTCGATCAGCGCGTCCATCGAACCGAACCCGAAGTGCGCGGGCAGGGTGCGCGCCAGTTCGGTGGGCTCGCCCCGGCCGTCCCGCGCCCGCGCCGCCCACCACAGGGCCTCCTCGGCCAGCCCCCACCCTCCGCCCCAGTCGCCGGAGATGCGGCCGAGCGCGGGGAAGCGCGCGATGCGCCCGTCCGGACGCATCCCCACGCAGTTGATGCCGGCGCCGCACACCACCGCGACCCCCCGGGGCGCGCGGACCCCCGCCCGCAGGACGGCGAAGGTGTCGTTGCGCACCGAGACCGTCGCCCCCCACGCGCGGGCACGCAGCGCCGCGGCCAGCCGCTCCTCCTCCACCGGCAGGTCGGCGCCCGCGAGGCAGGCCGAGACGTGCCCGACCGTGTCGACGCCAGCCCGCGCGAACGCCCGCGCGACGACCTCGCCCAACCCGTCCACGGCCCGTTCGACGTCCTCGACGCCCGGCTGGAAGCCCCCTCCCCGCTCGACGGCGAGGACCTGCCCGTCGGCGGCCACGACGGCGACGTCGGTCTTGCTGTTCCCCGCGTCCACGGCGAGCACGCTCCCCGTCACGCCCACGCGAGGTGCTCCCGGTTGTGCGCGATCAGCCGGTCGGTCAGGGCGTCGGCGGAGCCGTACCGGGCGACCAGGGGGTGGGCGAGCAGCGCCCGGAACACCCGGTTCCGGCCGCCGCGCAGCGCCGCGTCCAGGGCGAGCTCCTCGTACGCGGTCACGCTCGCCATCAGCCCCGCCAGGAGCGGGTCCACGCGGGGCACGACGGGCAGCGGGCTCGGCCCGCGCGGTCCCACCGCCGCCTGCACCTCGATCACGGCGTCGTCCGGCAGGAAGGGCAGCGTGCCCCGGTTGCGGGCGTTGACCACCTGGTACGGCGATCCGCCCCCGCCGAGCAGCGCCGCCGCGAGGTCGACGGCCGCCTCCGAGTAGTACGCGCCGCCCCGCCGGGCGAGCAGCGCCGGCTTCTCGTCCAGGGCGGGGTCGGCGTACATCGTCAGCAACTCCCGTTCCATCGTGGCGACCTCCGACGCGCGCGAGGGCTTCGTGGCGAGCTCCCGCACGACCTCGTCGTGCGCGTAGTAGTAGCGCAGGTAGTACGACGGGACCACGCCCAGCCGGTCCAGCAGGGCGCGCGGCAGCCGCAGGTCCCCGGCGATCCGCTCGCCGTGCTCGGCGAGCAGGGACGGCAGGGCGTCCTCGCCCTCGGGACCGCCGAGGCGTACGGCTCGCTCCCAGGTGAGGTGGTTGAGGCCCACGTGGTCGAGGTGGACGTCGGCGGGCGGGACGTCGAGCAGCGCGGCGAACCTCCGCTGGAGGCCGATGGCGACGTTGCACAGGCCGATCGCGCGGTGGCCCTCGTCCAGCAGGGCGCGGGTGACGATGCCGACGGGGTTGGTGAAGTCGATGATCCAGGCCTCGGGGTTGGCGCGGCGGACCCGTTCGGCGATGTCGAGCACCACCGGCACGGTGCGCAGCGCCTTGGCGAGGCCGCCCGCGCCGGTGGTCTCCTGGCCGACGCAGCCGCACTCCAGCGGCCAGGTCTCGTCCTGCTCCCGGGCCGCCTGGCCCCCGACCCGCAGCTGGAGCAGCACGGCGTCCGCGCCCTCCACCGCCCGGCCCAGGTCCTGGGTCGCGACGACGCGCCCCGGGTGGCCCTGCCGGGCGAGGATCCGCCGGGCCAGGGCGGCCACCAACTCCACGCGGTCGGCGTCCGGGTCGAGGAGGACCAGCTCCTCCACGGGCAGGGTGGCTCGCAACCGGGCCACCCCGTCGACGAGTTCGGGTGTGTAGGTCGAACCTCCGCCGACCACGGTGAGCTTCATTGCCGTCAGCCCTTCACTCCGGTGAACGTGACACCCCGGGACGGGCACCCGGTGGCTCTCAGCGCGAGGCGGCTGCCGGACGCGCCCGGGGGCGAGGTCGACCCCGGCGACGGGGGAGGCGGTCGGTCGGAAGAGGCCGGTGGGCTTGCCGAGGGGGGTACGGCTGAACGGGCGTGCGCCGGCAGCGGATCCAGGGCGACGCGGGCGTTCACGGCCCGCTCGGCGCTGTCAGGAAATCTTCCTGTCGGATGGTGCGAGGAACGTAGGGCCGCGCGCCCGCGAGCGTCAAGAGGAGGCGGCGTCCGGGGTCTGCCCGGACGCCGCCTCCTCCTTCGTGTCGCAAGGGCCTGTCTGACAATTCCTGCCTGCCGTGCGGCGTCTGGCACGCGCGCTCGCGGCGTTGCCGAAACGCCCACGTGGCTCCGCCACGAGGGCGCTCCGGCGCCTTGCGGTCGCACGCACCAGGCGCCGCGCGGCCCGCCCTTCGGGCGGACGACAGGAATTGTCAGACAGGCCCTGGGGGCGGCTAGCGCGCCGCCGGTCGGGGCGGGGAGATCGGGGAAGCCGCTTCCACCTGGGGCGAAGCCGCGTTCGCGTACACCGAGGGGGCCGCCACCGAGGCCGTCGGGTCGACGGGCTCCTCCTCCGGAGCCACGGTCGGCAGGCCGCCCACGATACGGATGTCCGCCCGGTCGAAGGCCCGCTTGATCCGCCAGCGCAGCTCGCGCTCCACCGACACCGACTTGCCCGGCATCGTCTTGGCCGACACCCGGACCACCATCGAGTCCAGCAGCACGCTGTCCAGGCCGAGCACCTCGATCGGGCCCCAGAGGCGCTCGTTCCAGGGCTCCGCCTTGCTCATCTCCTCGCCGACCGCGTCCAGGGTCGCCTTCACCCGGTCCAGGTCCTCGCTCGAACGGACGGTCACGTCCACCCCGGCGGTCGCCCAGCCCTGCGAGAGGTTCCCGATCCGCTTGACCTCGCCGTTGCGGACGTACCAGATCTCACCGTTGTCGCCGCGCAGCTTCGTCACCCGCAGCCCGACCTCGATCACCTCGCCGGACGCGACGCCCGCGTCGATGCTGTCGCCGACGCCGTACTGGTCCTCGAGGATCATGAACACCCCGGACAGGAAGTCCGTCACCAGGTTGCGCGCGCCGAAACCGATCGCCACACCCGCGACCCCGGCGGAGGCGAGCAGGGGGGCCAGATTGATCTGGAAACTCCCCAGCACCATCAGCGCCGCCGTGCCCAGGATCAGGAACGACGTCATCGAACGCAGGACCGAGCCGATCGCCTGCGAGCGCTGCCGGCGTCGCTCCACGTTCACCAGCAGGCCGCCGAAGGCCGTGCCGTCGACCCCCTGCACCGTCCTGTTCATGCGGTCGATCAGCTTGGTGATCGCCCGCAGCACCACCACGCGCAGCACGGCCGCGACCACCAGGATCAGCAGCACTCTCAGGCCGATGGCGAGCCACGTCGACCAGTTCTGCTCGACCCAGCCGGCGGCGTTCGTCGCGCTCTTCTGCGCGTCCTGGAACGTGGGTACCGCCGGAGCCGTCGTCTGCGAGGGCGACGGAGACGGAGTGGCGCCGGCGGCCAGTAGGGCGGGCAGGGACACGGCAGAAACCTCCAGGTGGTGCGGCTGCCGCCGGCAGGTGCGGTGCGGTGCGACCGTCGACGTGGTGGCGCCGAGGTCACGGATGGATCACCGGACGGGCAGGAGGACCACACTAACGGGGCATCGTGTGCGGATCATGGCGAAGTTCGGAGAAGAGACTGTGCTCACCCGGGGGACGCCCGGGAAGCCCGGTCGGGCGCCGGGGACGTAAGGGGGCGCGATTCGGGGGATGCATCAGGTGTGGTCGAAAACACTCCCAGCCCGTTACCGGGACATGGTGGCGCGTCCACCAGGCATGAGGAGAGACTGGCTGCAGATCGTCCCGGCGCGAGCCACGCGCCGCCGGCGTACAAGGAGGCATCCGTGCCGCACGTCCTGGTCCTCAACGCGTCGTACGAGCCACTCGGCGTCGTACCGCTCCGCCGCGCGCTCGTCCTCGTCCTTGAGAACAAAGCTGTAAGTCTTGAGGAGTCCGGCGCCTTCATGCACAGCGCGACCGTCACTGTCCCCGCACCCAGCGTGGTCCGGCTCAAGCGATTCGTGCGGGTTCCCTACCGGGGGCCCGTTCCTCTCACCCGGCGCGCGCTCTTCGCCCGCGACGGGGGCCGGTGCATGTACTGCGGTGGCGTCGCAACCAGCGTCGACCACGTCATTCCGCGCAGCCGCGGTGGTCAGCACGTCTGGGACAACGTGGTGGCGTCATGCCGCCGCTGCAACCACGTCAAGGCCGACCGGCACCTCTTCGAGATCGGCTGGCGGCTCCATCACAAACCGGCCCCACCCACCGGCCTGGCCTGGCGCATCATCGGGACCGGGCACAGAGACCCGCGCTGGCTGCCCTATCTGCAGCCGTACGGCGCGGACGACGCCCTGGCCCGGATCGACGGCATCTCCGCCTGACGGTCCGGGCTTTCGCACACCCGGAGGGCCCGTTCGACGCGGGCGGGCCGTCCGGGCACGTGGCGCGCCCCGCGCCGCCCGGGCGGTGTGCCTGCCCGGCCCGCCGCGACCGGCCGACGCGCCGCGGGGCTCCCCGATGTCACCGAGGGTGGCTATGGTGGTGCCGTCGGTCACCGGAGGGCCGCTTCGAGTACGCCGACCGGGGAGGTGTGTGTGAACCGGCGCACGTTGTCCGCCCCCGGACGCCTGCACGGGCGCCCACGGGGTAGGGCTCCTCTCACCCGCAACTGTCGTACGACGACCAGGAGGCCCCGCGTGACCGCCACGGTGCACCCGCTACTGCCCGCCCAGTCCAAACCCGGCGCGGACCTGTCCGCGACCACCCTCGACGACCTGGACACCCTGCTGTGCGTCCTGAGCGCGGAGAGCGCCTGCGCCGAGGCGCCGCTGACCAGTGAGCCCCCGCTGCCCGACGCCGAGCCCCTCACCAGCGAGCCCCCGCTCGCCGACTTCACCCCGCTGACCAGCGAGCCCCCCGCCGCCGCGGGCCCGGACCCCACGGGGTACTAGATGCCGCCGGCCGACCCCGCGCGCGACGCGACGCCCCTGGCCGGGCTCGCGGCGCTGCACGGCGTCGCCACCTCCTACCGCCCCTCCCCGGACCGCACGGTCGCCGTCCCGGACGCCGCCGTCACCGCCGCCCTCGCCGCGCTCGGTGTCGACGCGGGCACCCCGGACGCGGTGCGCGCCGCCCTCGACGCGCACGAGCGCGAGACGCGGGAGCGGCTGCTCCCGCCGACCGTCGTGTCCTGGGCCGGCCGGCCGCCCGCCGCGCTCGCCGACCTCCCGGACGGCACCCGGCTGCGGATCGAGACCGAGCAGGGCGAGTCGCGCACCTCGGCCGAGGACCTCCCGCCGGGCGTGCACGTCCTGCACCTCAGCGCCCCGGACGGACGCACCGCCGAGGTCCACCTGATCGCCGCCCCGCAGAGGCTTCCCGCGCCCCCGGACCGCTCCTACGGGCTGCTCGTACAGCTCTACTCCCTGCTCTCCCGGCGCTCCTGGGGCATGGGCGACCTCGGCGACCTCACCGAGCTGACCGCCTGGGCCGGCCGTGCGCTCGGCGCCGGATTCGTCCAGGTCAACCCCCTGCACGCGGCCGTGCCCGGCACTCCCACGGACCCGTCCCCCTACCGCCCCTCCTCCCGCCGCTTCCCCGACCCCGTGCACCTGCGCGTCGAGGACGTCCCCGAGTTCCCGCACATCGAGGCCCAAGGCCGCCTGCGCACGTTGCTGGAGCGTGCCGCGCGCCTGCGGGAGGCCGTCCTGGACAAGGGCGCGCTGATCGACCGGGACGCCGTGTGGGACCTCAAACGCCAGGTGCTCGAACTCGTGCACGACGTTCCCCTCGGCCCGGGGCGGCGCGCCGCCTACGCCGACTTCCTCGCCGAGGAGGGCGAGGCGCTGGAGGACCACGCCACCTGGTCGGCGCTCGCCGAGGTCTACGGATCCGACTGGCACACCTGGCCCACCCGGCTGCGCGACCCCCGCTCGCCCGAGACCGCCCGCGCGCGAGCCGAGCTGATGGAGCGTGTCGACTTCCACAGCCGGCTCGCCTGGCTGACCGACTCCCAGCTCGCCACCGCCCAGCGCACCGCGCGCGACGCCGGCATGGCGGTCGGCCTCGTCCACGATCTCGCGGTGGGCGTCCACCCGGACGGCGCGGACGCCTGGGCCCAGCAGCACCACCTCGCGGCCGGCATGTCGGTGGGCGCCCCGCCGGACGCCTTCAACGCCCGCGGCCAGGACTGGGGGCTGCCCCCCTGGCGCCCCGACCGCCTCGCCGCCTGCGGGTACGCCCCCTACCGGCGGCTGCTGCGCGCCCTGCTGCGACACACGGGCGCCCTGCGCATCGACCATGTCATGGGCCTGTTCCGGCTGTGGTGGGTGCCGCAGGGCCGGCCGCCCACGGAGGGCACCTACGTCCGCTACGACGCCGAGGCGATGCTCGCCGTCCTGGTCCTGGAGGCCTCGCGGGCCGGGGCGCTGGTCATCGGCGAGGACCTCGGCACGGTGGAGCCGGGCGTGCGCGAGGCGCTCCACGAGCGGGGGGTGCTCGGCACGTCCGTCCTGTGGTTCGAGCGCGACTGGGAGGGCAACGGGAAGCCGCTGCCGCCGGAGCGCTGGCGGGCGGACTGCCTGGCCACCGCCACCACCCACGACCTGCCCTCGACCGCCGCCCGGCTCAGCGGCGAGCACGTCGAACTCCGCGACCGGCTCGGACTGCTGACCCGCCCGCTGGACGAGGAACGGGCCGCCGCGGCGGCCGACACCGGCGAGTGGCTGGCCCTGCTGTCCCGGCTCGGGCTGCTGAAGGGGGCGAGCGGAGGGGTCTCGGCGGTCTCGGAGGAGCGGGAGATCCAAGCCGTCCACCGCTTCCTGCTGCGCACCCCCGCCCGGCTGATCGGCCTCTGGCTCCCCGACGCCGTGGGCGACCGCCGCCCCCAGAACCTCCCCGGCACCTGGGCCGAGTACCCGAACTGGCGCCTCCCGATCGCCGACCCCGAAGGCCGCCCGACGACCCTGGAAGACCTGGCGGCCTCCCCGAGGCTGCACGCCCTGACCTCCGTCCTGAGAACCGAACGCCCCTGAAGCCCTGAAGGGGGCGCGGGGAACCGCGCAGTCCCACCCACGCGCAGGCACCCGACGAGGCACGGTCCGCACATGATGGGGGCGCGGGGAACTGCGCGAATCCCCACGCACGGGCAGCTGACGAAGCACGGGCCACACCCGACAGGGGCGCGGGGAACTGCGCAATCCCACCCACGCACGGGCGGCCGAAGACGTGCGGGAGGCACGCGCCAGGAGCGCGGGGTCCCCGCGAAACCGCCCCCCGGACGCGCGCCCCGTTCAGCCGTTCGCTACGTTGGCACTGTGGACAAGAAGAACGCCCTGCGCGCCGGCGCCCTGGCCGCCGGTACGACGCTGATGATGCTGCTCATGTCGTCCCCAGCGCTTGCGCTGACCCACGACGATGGTGACGACCCCGGCACCGGCCTGAGCGCGGCTCAGACCCTGGGCCTCTACGTGGTGATCCCGATCGTGCTGTTCCTGGCCATCGCGGGTCTCGTCATGGTCCTGGACAGGTCCCCCAAGCAGCCGAAGCGGGGCTGACCACCCGCCCCTGACGCGCCGAAGCCGGGGGAGTCCGGACACCCGCACGGTGTCCCCGGACTCCCCCGGCTTTCGCGTACCCCGTACCCCGTCCACCGCCCGCCGGTTCACCCGTACGGACGTACCCGGCGCACGCACCCCGAGGGGCGCCCGGCGGCACGCGCCGGACGCCCCTCGGGGTCACCGTCAGCCGGCGGCCGCGTCCGCGGCCTGCGCCCTGAGCGCGCGCTCGACACCCGCACGCGACTCCAGCACCAGCCGCCGCAGCGCCGGGACGGGCTCGGTGGCGGCCAGCCACGCGTCGGTCTTCGCCGCCGTCGCCTCGCTGACCTGGACCGCCGGGTAGAGCCCGACCACGATCTGCTGGGCCATCTCGTGCGAGCGGGAGTCCCACACGCCCTTGACCGCCGCGAAGTACCGGTCGGTGTAAGGAGCCAGCAGCTCACGCTGGTCGGTCTGCACGAAGCCGCCGATCACCGCCTCCTGCACCGCGTTGGGCAGCGCGTCGGACTCCACGACCGACGCCCAGGCCTCCGCCTTGGCCTCCTCGGTCGGCCGGGCCGCACGGGCGGTCGCCGCGTGCCGCTCGCCCGCCGCGGTCCTGTCCCGCTCCAGCTCGCTCGCGATCTCCGCCTCGTCGAAGCGGCCCACGGCGGCGAGCCGCTCCACGAACGCCCAGCGCAGCTCGGTGTCGACCTCCAGGCCCTCGACGCTCCCCGAACCGTCCAGCAGCGCCTCCAGGAGGTCCAGCTGCTCCGGCGTACGGGCGGTGGCGGCGAAGGCACGCGCCCACGCCAGCTGGTGGTCGCCGCCGGGCGCGGCGGCACGCAGATGGGCAAGGGTGGCGTCCGTCCAGCGGGTCAGCAGCGTCTCGCGCGCCGACGGGGCGGCGTACAGGTCGATGGCGAGCTTCACCTGGCGCTGCAGCGACTGCACCACGCCGATGTCGGACTCCTTGCCGATGCCGGACAGCACCAGCGAGAGGTAGTCGCGGGTCGCGAGCTCCGCGTCACGCGTCATGTCCCAGGCGGAGGCCCAGCACAGGGCGCGCGGCAGGGACGCCTCGAAGTCGCCGAGGTGCTCGGTGACGAAGGCGAGGGACGCCTCGTCCAGGCGGACCTTGGCGTACGAGAGGTCGTCGTCGTTGAGCAGGACGACGTCCGGACGGCGCCGGCCGACGGCCTGCGGCACGGCGGTCAGCTCGCCGTCGACGTCCAGTTCGATCCGGTCGCCGCGCAGCAGCTTGCCGCTCGCCTCGTCAAGGTCGTAGAAGCCGACCGCGATGCGGTGGGGCCGCAGGGTGGGCTCGCCCTTGGCGCCGGCGGGGAGGGCCGGGGCCTCCTGGCGGATGCCGAAGGAGGTGATGACGCCCTGCTCGTCCGTCTCGATCTGCGGGCGCAGCACGTTGATGCCGGCCGTCTGGAGCCACTTCTGCGACCAGGTCCCCAGGTCGCGGCCGGAGGTCTCCTCCAGGGCGCCCAGCAGGTCGGACAGGCGGGTGTTGCCGAACGCGTGGCGCTTGAAGTAGGCCTGCACGCCGCGGAAGAACTCGTCGATGCCGACGTACGCGACGAGCTGCTTGAGGACGGACGCGCCCTTGGCGTACGTGATGCCGTCGAAGTTGACGAGGACGTCGTCCAGGTCGTTGATCTCGGCCATGATCGGATGCGTCGACGGCAGCTGGTCCTGGCGGTACGCCCACGTCTTCATGGAGTTGGCGAACGTGGTCCAGGAGTGCGGCCAGCGGGAGTCCGGGTGGTACGCCTGGCACGCGATGGAGGTGTAGGTGGCGAACGACTCGTTCAGCCACAGGTCGTTCCACCACTCCATGGTGACCAGGTCGCCGAACCACATGTGGGCCAGCTCGTGCAGGATGGTCTCGGCCCGCAGCTCGTACGACGCGTCGGTCACCTTGGACCGGAAGACGTACTGGTCGCGGAGGGTGACCGCGCCCGCGTTCTCCATGGCGCCCGCGTTGAACTCGGGCACGAACAGCTGGTCGTACTTCTTGAACGGGTACGCGTAGTCGAACTTCTCCTGGAACCACTCGAAGCCCTGGCGGGTCACCTCGAAGATGGCGTCCGCGTCCAGGTACTCGGCGAGCGAGGGGCGGCAGTAGATGCCGAGCGGGACGGACTGGCCGTCCTTCTCGTAGCTGCTGTGGACGGCGTGGTACGGGCCGACGATCAGCGCGGTGATGTACGTCGAGATCCGCGGCGTCGGCTCGAAGGCCCAGACGTCGTCCTTGGGCTCGGGGGCCGGCGAGTTCGAGATCACGGTCCAGCCGGTGGGTGCCTTCACGGTGAACTGGAAGGTCGCCTTGAGGTCGGGCTGCTCGAAGGAGGCGAAGACGCGCCGGGCGTCCGGGACCTCGAACTGGGTGTAGAGGTACGCCTGCTCGTCCACCGGGTCGACGAAGCGGTGCAGGCCCTCGCCGGTGTTGGTGTACGCGCAGTCGGCGACGACCCGTAGCACGTTGCGGCCCTGGAGGAGGCCGGGGAGCGTGATGCGCGAGTCCTTGAAGACCTCGGCAGGGTCGAGCGTGTCGCCGTTCAGTGTGACCTCGTGGACCGTCGGGGCCACCAGGTCGATGAAGGACTCGGCGCCGGTCTCGGCCGAGTCGAAGCGCACCGTGGTCACGGACCGGTAGGTACCGCCCTCCTGCGCGCCCGAGAGGTCGAGATCGATCTCGTACGAGTCAACGCTGAGCAGCGTCGCCCGCTGCCGAGCCTCTTCGCGAGTCAGGTTTGTGCCAGGCACGCGGTCATCTCCTCGTTATGTGTGGGTTCGGACATCCTTCCACGCCCGGTGGCCGGATCGGTGTGGGGAGATCCCTACGGTCGAGGAACCCGACCGGGCCCGCCCGGCAGCGCACGCCCCCGGCGCGACGTCCGTTTCCCGCCGGTGGCCGGCGCCGCCGGGAGCGAACCTGGGGGCATGACGACCCACACGGCCCGCCCCATCGCCCCCGCCGCCCTGAAGGAACTGCGCCGCACCGACGACGCGGGACGCCCCGTGGCGTCCGTCGTGGACGACGAGGGAGGTGCCCCGCTGCGGTGCTGCCTGCGCCACAGCGAGCCGGGTGAGTGGGTCGCCCTCGTGTCGTACGCGCCGCTGCGGCGCTGGGCGGCCGGGGCGGGGGTGGATCCGGGGGCGTACGACGAGCAGGGTCCTGTCTTCGTCCACGCCGAGGCGTGCGGGGGCCCGGCCGTCGACGACGGGGGCGGCCATCCGTTCGACGGCGCCTCCCGGGTGGTCCGCCGGTACTCGGCGCAGGGACGGATCCTGGGCGGCCGCCTGGTGGAGGAGGGGCCCGGTGCGCTCGAGGACGCGTTCGCCGAGGCGTTCGCCGACCCGGCCGTGGAACTCGTCCATGTGCGGGCCGTGGCGTACGGGTGCTTCCTGTACGAGGTCCGGCGGCCGGCATGACGAAGGGGGCGCCCGCCGGTACCGGCGGGCGCCCCCTTCGTCGGATGCCGTCGGCTACTCGCTCAGCTCCGCCGCCACCAGCTCCGCGATCTGGACCGCGTTCAGGGCCGCGCCCTTGCGCAGGTTGTCGCTGGAGACGAAGAGGGCCAGGCCGTTGTCCACCGTCTCGTCCGTGCGGATGCGGCCCACGAAGGACGGGTCCTGGCCGGCCGCCTGGAGGGGGGTCGGGATGTCGGACAGGGCCACACCGGGGGCGCCCGCCAGCAGCTCCGTGGCGCGCTCCACCGACAGCGGGCGCGCGAAGCGGGCGTGGATCTGGAGGGAGTGGCCGGAGAAGACCGGGACGCGGACGCAGGTCCCGGAGACCTTCAGGCCGGGCAGCTCCAGGATCTTGCGGGACTCGTTGCGGAGCTTCTGCTCCTCGTCGGTCTCGTTCAGGCCGTCGTCCACGAGGCTGCCCGCGAGCGGCAGCACGTTGAAGGCGATCGGGCGCTGGTAGACCTGCGGCTCGGGGAAGTCGACCGCCGCGCCGTCGTGGGTCAGCCGGTCGGCGTCGGCGACGACCTTCTGGGTCTGGCCGTGCAGCTCCGCGACGCCCGCGAGGCCCGAACCGGACACCGCCTGGTAGGTGGCGACGACCAGCGCCTCAAGGCCCGCCTCCTCGTGCAGCGGCTTCAGCACCGGCATCGCGGCCATCGTCGTGCAGTTCGGGTTGGCGATGATGCCCTTGGGGCGGTTCACCGCCGCGTGCGGGTTCACCTCGGAGACCACCAGCGGCACGTCCGGGTCCTTGCGCCACGCGGACGAGTTGTCGATCACGACCGCGCCCTGGGCGGCGACCTTCTCGGCCAGTGCCTTCGAGGTCGCGCCG
Source organism: Streptomyces sp. NPDC048664 (assembly GCF_040650555.1). NCBI lineage: Bacteria > Bacillati > Actinomycetota > Actinomycetes > Kitasatosporales > Streptomycetaceae > Streptomyces > Streptomyces sp. NPDC048664. Next base: position 173,976 of record NZ_JBEZHK010000010.1, read on the forward strand.
CCCGCGGAGAACAGCACGATGTCCAGGCCGGAGTAGTCGGCCGTCGACGCGTCCTCCACCGTCACCCCGTCGAGGACCGTCCCCGCCGAGCGGGCCGAGGCGAACAGGCGCAGCTCCGTCACGGGGAAGTTCCGCTCGGTGAGGATCCTGCGCATGACCGTGCCGACCTGACCGGTGGCTCCGACGATTCCGACCCTCACGACGACTCCTCTGCGTGTGCTGACATGCCTCTGACGTGCCTGTTGTCCGGCCGAGGCATCTCCATCATGCGGCCGGCACCAGGCAGTCTGTCCAATTTTCCGCACGATGTGCCCGAGGACTGGGACGTCCCGGGGCGCGGCGCCGGTTGCGGATCTCGTGTCCGCCCGCCGCCGAGCCGGAGAAAAGCCTCCCTCGGGCCGCCCGCGCCGCACACCGTGCTGCTGCGTCCCTGCCCAGGGCCCCCCGGCGCACACGGCGGTGTGACGCACACCTCGGACGCGGCGCGCGTACGACGAAGGGCGGGCGCCCGAGGACGCCCGCCCCACCGCTGTGGTCCCGTCGGGGACGACGCCGTTACGGCGTGACCGTGCCGATCTTCACACTGCCCACGCCCGCGACCGTGCCGCGCGCGTTGACCAGCTGGACCTGTCCGAAGAACTCCCGGCCCGCGGGGGCCGCCGAGGCCGCCGTGACCGCACCGGACACCGTCGCGCTGTCACCCGTGCCGAGCTTCACCGTCGCCGCGTCGTCGACCGTGACCCGGCCGAGCGAGGCGGAGAAGAACACGTCCCGGTAGTCGTAGGCCGTCGAGCCGGACGGCACCGAGTAGCCCGCCACCTGGACGGTGTAGGTACCGGCGGCGGGGGAGGCGATGTGCACGGCCTCCTCCGAGTCGCCGTCGGCGGACTGCGCGACCTGCTTGCCGGACGCGTCGAGCACCGTCAGGTCCAGGTCGGCGGCCGTGTCCGACACGCCGCCGATGGCGACGTCCAGCGACGTGGCGCCCGCGGGCACCTCGACCGTGCTGGTCTGCGTCTCACCGGCCTTGATGGTCGGGCGGCCCGTCTTCGAGGAGCCGAGCGGACCGCCGACCAGATTGCCGTCCAGGGCCGCGAACGCGTTCGTGACCTTCCAGGAGGCCGTCGCCGGGGTGCCGGCCTTGGCCTCGGGCACGGTCACCGTCGCCGGGTCGAAGGAGGCGCCGAGGACGGAGACGTCCAGCTTGTAGGGGTTGTCGAGCAGCGGCGAGGTGCGGCGCGCCTCGACCTCGATCTCCCACACACCGGCCTGCGGGTCCGCGTACGACCGCACGTCGGGCTTGCAGCCGTTGCCGTCGAGGTAGTTGTTGTAGCAGTTGGGCGTCGAGGTGTTGTCGACGGGTGTGCCGTAGGGGTGGATCGCGATGAACCGGGTCTGGCTCTTGTCCGCCAGGCCGCCGATCGCGACCTCCAGCGACTTGGCGCCCTGCGGCACGGTCACGAAGTACGACGTGCTGCTGTTGCGCTGCACGGAGCTCGACGCCGACCAGGTGTACCTGACCGGGGCCGACACGACGACCGTCGTCAGGATCTGCTTGTCGAGGCCCACCGTCCTCGGGTCGTCGACCTCCAGGATCGCGCTCTTGACGCCCGCGGAGCGCGGGGAGGCCTGGACCTTGACGGTCACCGGCTGGTTCAGCGGCAGCTTGACCTCGTCGGAGCCGACGATGCGGAACGTGCGCTGGTGGTCGTTCGCGAAGTGCAGCTCGTGGCGCAGCGCCTTGTCCGGGCCGGAGGTACGCGTGATGGTGATGTCGTACGTCTTCCTGTCACCGGCCTTGAGCCCGCCCTCGCGGTCGTACAGGCCGGTGCCGAAGCCCGGGGTCTTCAGGGCCTGGTCGAGCGCGGTGTCGACCGGGGCCTTCACCGTGTAGTCGTGGGCCTCGGCGCCGCGGCGGATCGCGGTCCACGCGTCCACGATGTCGATGAGGCCCGCGCCCTCCTCGTACGCCTGCGCGCCGCGGATGTGGTCGGCAGTCGAGGTGAGGGCCGTGCGCAGCGTGGCGGGCTTGAGGTCGATGCCCTGCTGCTTCGCGGCCGACAGCAGCAGCGCCGAGGCGCCCGTGGCCTGCGGGGAGGCCATCGAGGTGCCCTGGAGCATGGAGTAACCGGCCGGCAGGGTGTAGCCCGCCTCCGCGACCGGGGAGCCCGGCAGCCAGGTCTGGGTGGTGTTGATCGCGGCGCCGGGCGCCACCAGGGTCGGGGTGAAGCCGCCGTCCTCACGCGGGCCGCGCGAGGAGAAGGGCATCATCTGGTACTTCCGGGTCACCTGCGAGCCGTAGTTGGCGGCCCAGGTCTGCCGGGAGATGCCCGCGCCGACCGAGATGACCTTGTCCGCGAGTCCGGGGTCGCCGATGGTGTTGGCGCCGGGGCCGGAGTTGCCCGCGGAGATCACCAGTTGGACGCCGTAGGTGTCGATGAGGCGCGTGTACAGCTCGGAGCGCGCGTTGTTGCCGTCGTTCAGCGCCGGGAGGCCGCCGATGGACATGTTGACGATGTCGACGCCGTGGTTGACGACGAGGTCGATCATGCCCTCGGTGAGCGCGACGTTGGTGCAGCCGCCGGTCCAGGTGCAGGCACGGGAGGAGACGATCTTCGCGCCGGGGGCGGCGCCGCTCATCTTCCCGCCGAACAGGCCGTTCGCGGCGGTGATGCCGGCGACGTGCGTGCCGTGCTCCGACTCGATGACGCCGATGTTGACGAAGTCGGCCTTCTTGCCGACCCAGGACCCGCCGTACGGGTCCATCGCCACGTCCTTGCGGATCTGCACGACGAACGGGATGCGTTCGGAGACGTCCGTCTTCGGGTCGTCGGTCCCGAAGTAGCCGATCTGGTAGCCGTCCTTGTACGGCTTCATCGGGGTGTCGTCGGTGAAGTCGTGGTTGTTGTTCAGGTCGAGCGTGACGGTGCCCGCCGCCGGGTCGTACAGGACGCCCCAGCTGTCGGTGGTGTCGCCGTCGCGGTTCAGGTCGCCCTTCTCGTCGCCGCCGGTGGTCGCGGACTCCTTGAAGGTGCTGATCTCGTAGGAGCCGGTCGGCGCCGTCCAGGACTGGCCGCCGTAGGAGAAGGCGGGGCCGGCGACCGGGGTGATCATGGGGCGCCAGGTCGCGTCGCTGTCCGCGATCGGGTCGGTGGAGGTCACCCAGTCGACGATCTTGCGCTCGCCGGTGGTGGTCTTCTGCAGCGCCGGGTGGCCGAGGTCGACGCCGGAGTCGAGGATGCCGATGGTGACGCCCCGGCCGTCCGCCTTCGGGTGCTGCCGCACGAAGTCGACGGCGCCGGTCTCGAAGGACGGGTTGTAGGGGTTCTCGGCGGGGGTCTTCCTGCTCGGACCCGGGTAGGTGGCCGAGCCCTTGGCCGCGTGTCCCCGGGCCGACTCGGCGCGGTCCGCGCTCGGCGTGGGGTCGTCGAGCTGGATCTCCTGCCGCAGGTCGATGGCGTGCACGGAGGACAGCTTCTCGGCGGCGGCGATGGCCGCGTCCGCCTTGGCGGTGGGCACGGTGGCGCGGACGTAGCCGACCTTGTCGTAGGCGCGGCCCACGGAGCCGCCCTTGACGGCGTCCAGCTGGTCGGCGACCTGCTCGGTCTGGCCGGGTGCCGTCGCGATCATCATCGTGACGTTCTTGGCGCCGTCGGCCTTGGCCTGGGCGAGAAGGTCGGCGTCGTCCGAACCGAGCTTGGGGCTCGTGGACTTGACGGCCGGGTCGGCAGGGGCCGACGGGTGGTTCGCGGAGTAGGCCAGGGGTATCGGGCCGGCCGCGGAGAGTGCGGCCACGATACCCGCGGCGACGGCTGTGCGGGCCACGCGTCTCGCGCGCGACATCGGAGCGCGCTGAGCGTCGGTCGTCATCGGCATCCCTTGAGGTAAAGGAACGGGGGGTGGTACGGCCCGAACCGCTCAAGTCGACCGGTCCTGACCGCAGTCGTCCGGATTTCGGGTCCGGAAGACCGCTCAGCTTTACCCAAGGGGCAGATGTTTGGGGAGAGTTGACTCGGACTAGGTGGAAGCATGGCGTGATCCCGCCATACGCCACGGGGGACCTAGCGGGGCGGAACGGGCATTCGCCGTTTCACCGGCACGGTTCGTGTGCCGTCCGTGCGCACGCCGTGCCCTCGCCTCCACTCCCTGTGCGCGAACCTCGCACGGATCGCGAGGAACGCGTTAACGTCGCTGTGTGCGCGAGAAGTTGAGGGTGGCGGCCTACGCTGTCTGTGTCCGCGACGGCAGGCTGCTGATGGTCCGCATGCCGAACTCCGACGGAATGTCCGTGTGGGGCCTGCCCGGTGGCGGCATGGAGCACGGCGAGGATCCCTACGACACCGTCCTGCGGGAGGTCAGGGAGGAGACCGGCTACCGGGTGGAGGTCACCGGACTGCTCGGCGTGGACTCGGCGCGCTTCACCACGCGGGGCCGCCTCGGCCGCACCGTGGACCGCCACAGTGTGCGGCTCGTGTACGAGGGGCATGTCACCGGCGGCGAACTGCGCGACGAGGTCGGCGGTTCCACCGACCTGGCCGCCTGGCAGGACCTGGACGCGGTGTCCGGGCTGCCGCGCATCGCCCTGGTCGACGCCGGCCTCGCCCTGTGGCGGGAACGCCCACCCGCGGGACGCGCCGAACTCCCCGGGGCGTGACCGACCCCCGCCGACCGGCGCCCCCCCCGGGCCGCGCGGCCGTCGCACCCCGCGGGACGCGCCGTCCCGCGCCGCCTTCCCCGTGAGGTGAACGCGGAGTGACCGGGCCCGGGCCGGGTGACGAGCGCTCGTGGGCGCGACGGGTGGGCGCAGATCCACGTACGACGATCGGCGCTGCCCGTTGCCGCCGCGTTCACTCCCAGGTCACCCCTGGTGCCAACGATCGAGAGCGAAGCGGGACGGTCGCGAGGGCGAGTGTCCCGCCCCACCGCCCACGCGTTCGCACCCGGGGAGATCGCGCCATGCCGCGCACACGCTCTGTCGCCACGACGACCGCACTGAACCGCCGCAACCTGCTCGCCGCCGCTGGGGCGGTGTCCCTCACCGCGGGCCTCGGGCTCGCGCTGCGTCCCGAGGACGGCCACGCCGCCGACGGCACGGCGGCCTCCGTCGTCGCCGACGCACGGCAGGCGCGGGCCGCGTCCCCGGCCCCGTACACCAAGGGCACCACGCTCGCCACCACCGCCGCCCCGCGCAACAGCACCGGCTACCGGCGCCTGGGCGACGGCCCCGGCTGGAAGCGCGTCGTGCGCGCCGAGCTGGCCGCGCCCAGGTCGGGCCGGACCGACCGCCGTACGGCGCTCGCCGCGTTCGTCCAGTTCACCGACATGCATCTGACGGACACCCAGCACCCGCTGCGCTCCGAGTTCCTGCGCTCCGGCGACATCCACGCCTGGCGGCCCCACGAGGCGCTGACCGTGGCCGGTGCCGTCTCCCTGGTCGAACGGGTCAACTCCCTGCACGGCGCGCCCGTCACCGGATCCCCCCTGGGCTTCGTCATCACCACCGGCGACAACACGGACAACAACTCCAGGCACGAACTGGAGTGGTACATGAAGGTCATGAGCGGTGGCCGCATCACCCCCGACTCCGGCGACCCGCGGCACTACGAGGGCGTCCAGAACAGCGGACTGACGCAGTACTGGCAGCCCGAGTCGCCCCTGCGCGACACCGACAAGCGGCTCGGCTTCCCCCAGGTGCACGGCTTCCTCGCCGCCGCGACCCGCGAGGTGCGCAGCCCCGGACTGAACCTGCCCTGGTACTCCACGGTCGGCAACCACGACGGCCTGCCGCTCGGCTGCTACGCGGGCGGCCCGTACTTCGCCGAGTACGCCGTCGGCGGGAAGAAGCTGATGACCCTGCCCGCGGCCGAGTCCAGGAAGTTCCAGGACGAGATCAAGAAGGCCACGGACCCGAAGGGCGTCCACCTCCAGCAACTGCTGAGGACCCACGCCCGCGCCATGCGGTCCGTCACCCCGGACGAGAAGCGCGCCCCGTTCACCCCGGCCGAGTACCTGAAGGCGCACCTCGACCCGGCGTACGCGGGCCACGGGCCGGTCGGCCACGGCTACTCACCGGCGAACCTGGACGCGCGCACCCAGTACTACTCCTTCCGCGTCGCCGACGACGTCATCGGCATCAGCCTCGACACCACCGACGCGGGCGGCGACTACCAGGGCTCCGTCGGCACGGCCCAGCTGAACTGGCTGGAGCGGACGCTGAGCGAGAACAAGGACGCCTACGCGATCGTCTTCAGCCACCACACCAGTACAACGATGGACAACACCCGGCCCGACCCGGCCCGCCCGGCCGAGCGGCGCCACGGCGGCGCCGAGGTCCTCGCCCTCCTCGGCGCCCACCGCAACGTGCTGGCCTGGGTCAACGGCCACACCCACCGCAACACCATCACCCCGCACACCGCCCGCGACGGCCACTCCTTCTGGGAGATCTGCACCGCCTCGCACATCGACCATCCCCAGCTCGCCCGGATCGTCGAGCTGGTGGACAACAAGGACGGCACGCTGTCGATCTTCACCACCCTGATCGAGTCCGCGGCCCCGCACCGCACGGACCTCACCGACCTGACCCAGACGGGCCTGGCCGCCCTCTACCGGGAACTGGCCTTCAACGCCCCGGGAGCCCACCTCAACTTCGTGGGCGCGGCCGGGGACCGCAACACGGAGCTGGTCCTCAGGAAGGGCTGAGACCCGCGGCTCGCACCGCCGCCCCGTCGAGGCGTGCGCAGCCCCCGGGCAGGCTGGGCCCGCCCCGCAGAGCGACCGGACGATCGCACGGTGTCGACGAAGAGGGGTGTAAACCCATTCGACCCGGACATGAGACACGCCGTTCATCCGCCCGAAACATCCATGCCGCCTCATAACGGACAACCCGCTGTTCACGGGGATGGTCCACTGATTGTTGCTAGGCGGGTGGTCGCGTGCTCACAAGGCACCCTCTGCGCGTGCTCTCGGTCTACGAGGGCTTCTTCTCCGGGGGCGCCCGGATCCTTCACACCGACGTCGTCCTGGGACTTCAGGAGGGCGGCCAGTACCACCGGGTGCTGAGCGTTCACGGGGAAGTGCTCCGTGAGGCCACCCGGCAGGCGATGGAGAACGACACCTGCTACCGGTCGCTGACCTCGGTCGGCGTGGAGGTCGAGTCCCTGGGCCGGACCTTTGGCCTGCCCGGGGCCCTCGCCTCCGATCCCGCGCGGTACACCGGCCCCGAACTGGCCGCCACCGCGCGGGCCATGGCGGGCGCCGACGTCATCCTCTCCCTCAAGGAGCAGCCGCTCGCCCTGCTCAACCAGGCGGGCCTGCCACGCCGCCCGGTGATCGTCAGCCTGCACCGCTCGGACCCCGAGAACCAGGGAGCCGCGCTCGACGAGCTGGAGGCCGCCATCGCCGACGGCACGGTCGTGGCGTGCGTCTGCTGCGCCGAGTCGACCCGGGCCGCCTACGAGGCCGCCGGGATCCCCTCCGAGGTGCTGCACGTGATCCCCAACGGCGTCGATCTGCTGCGCTTCAAGCCCGAGGCCGCCCGGCGGGCCCGGCTGCGCGCGGACCTCGGCATCCCCGCCGCGGCGCCGGTGGTCGTCTTCGCGGCCCGCTACGACGCGATGAAGAACGTCTCGCTGTTCCTGCGCGCGGCACGCTCCTGGCTGCGCGCGACCCCCGGCGGGCAGGTGCTGATGTGCGGCGCGGGCATGTCCGAGGGGCAGCCCGGACTGCGCGCCGACATCGAGGACGCCTTCGGCGGCGACCTGCGCCACGCGGACCGCCTGCGGCTGCTCGGGGTCCGGCGCGACATGGAGCACGTCTACGCCGCCTCCGACGTGGTCGCGCTGACCTCGGCCTGGGGCGAGGCCGCTCCGCTGTGCCTGATCGAGGGCATGATGTGCGGGGCCGTCCCCGTCACCACCGACGTGGGCGACAGCGCGGCCATCGTGGCCGGACTCGGCTTCGTCACCCCGCAGGACCCGGACGCCGTCGCCCGGGCCTGGACCGAGGCCGTCGCCGCGCGCCCCGGACTCGAACCGGCCCTCGCCGGCAGCCGCGAGCGGTTCAGCCGCACCCGCATGATCGCTTTGTACGCCGGTCTGATCGACCGCGTGCACGGGGTGGACGCGGTCAGGTCCCCGCTCCCGGAGCCTCCCCTGCCGGAGCCGCTCTGACGGGCGCGCCGCACACGCGGGGCCCCTGGCTCACCGGGGCAGCACCGCGACATGGGCGGCCGGCTCCCGGTGGGCCGCGGTCATCAGCGCCGTACGGATCACGGCCGCCTGCCGCCCGCTCGCGTCCCGCAGCATTCTCGGGGTGACCCGGACGACCGTGATCCCGAGCCGCTCCAGATGCTCCCGCTTGCGGTCGTACCGCTCCGACAACACGTCCTCCTCCGGTCGCAGACCGTGCCGCGGGCCGCGCGTGTCCACCTCCACGGCCACCGCCTGATCGGGCCAGTAGGCGTCCAGGCCGCCCAGGTAGGGGCCGCCGGGCAACCTCAGGTCCACGTTCCACAGGGGTTCGGGCAGGCCGTGCTCGCGCACCATCCGGTACAGCCGGTCCTCCGCGAGGGCCCGGCGCTCCGCCAGGATCGAGTCCACCGCGTCCACGACATGCGGGCGGCCCAGCAGCTTGGCCTGACTCAGCTCCCTGACGACGGCGGCCGGTTCGCAGTGCCCGCCGCGCACGGCCTCGGTCATCAGACAGCGCACGGCCGCCGCGTCGGTCAGGCTCGCCACCGCGTCCGTCAGGGCGCGCGCGACCGGGGCGACGGGCAGCCCCGTCACCCGGCGCGGGGCGGGCATCACCGGGGTGCGGATCACCCGCGCGCAGCCCGTGCTGCGCAGCCGGCGCAGCCGGGGGACCAGTACGTCGATCTTCTCCAGAGCCGTCAGCGGGGGAGTGCAGCCGAAGCCGTGCAGCGTCAGCGCGGCCAGCCCCGTGACCATCGCGTCCGGCCGGGCCGGCGAGGGGCGGGGGCCACCCGCGTCCGGCTGGGCCGGCACCCCGGGAGCGGGCGCGGCCAGGGGGGCGCGGGCCGCGTAGAGGAGTACCGCGTGCAGCCGCTCCTGCGCCGTCGGGGGGCCGGGGTGCAGCAGATACACACCCGGCAGAACCCGCTGCCAGGGCCCGCCGGGCCGAGCGCGCTCCTCGGCCTCGGCGGCGGTCACGCCGTGGGCGCGCAACTCGGCCGTGGTCAGCACCCGGCGCTGCGCCGTGGACAGGTGGCCGAGGGGGCGGGGGGAGAGCGGGGTCTCGTAGGTCATGCCCCGGGGTTTCCCGCGGCCGGTCCACCCGCTAACCGCTGTTACACGCCTGTCGTCAAACCTGGACAACACGGCCCTCAAGTACGGGCGTTCGAGTGCCGATGCAACCGTGTTGAGATGCGCGAACCCCCGGGTTACGGCCTCCGCCCCTCCTCTTTCGTAACGGCCACGCCCCCTCACCCGTCAACAGCACGCCCAGCTTTTGAGGGGCGCGGGGAACTGCGCAAAACCCGCCACGCACCCGCAGCCGACGACGAGCCTGCATCAAGGACAAGGGGCGCGGGGAACTGCGCAAATCCCCCCACGCACCCGCAGCCGACGACGAGCCCGCGTCAAAGGGGCGCGGGGAACTGCGCAAAAACCCCGCCCGCTACCCCGCGTCGCGGGCCTGCCCCCGCAACCCCCGGGCCAGATCGTCCCGAGCCTCCGCCACCAGCCTCCGCAACGCCGGCGCGGCCCCCGCGCGGGAGGCGAGCCACGCGTCCGCCTCCTCCAGCGTCCGGGAGGAGTCCTGGAGCGAGGGGAACAGCCCCCGCGCCACATCCATCCCGATCTGGATCGACCGCTCGGCCCACACCCGCTCGACGGCCGCGAAGTACTTCTCCGCGTACGGCGCCAGCAACTCCCGCTGGGACGCCTGCGCGAACCCCGAGATGGTCGCCTCCACGAGCGCGTTGGACAGGGCGTCCGACTCGACGACCTGCGCCCACGCCTGCGCCTTGACCGCGGCCGAGGGGCGGGCGGCCAGGCAGCGGACCTGGTGCCGCTTCCCGGACGCGGTGTCGTCGCGCTCCAGCTCCGCCGCGAGCACCGACTCGTCCGCGGCCCCGTGCGCGGCCAGCGGCTCCAGGAACGCCCACCGCAGCTCCTGGTCCACCTCGAGCCCGTCGATCTCCTCCGTACCCTCCAACAGCCCCCGCAGCAGACGCAGTTCGCCCTCCTCGGACGCCACGGAGGCGAGGAACCGCGCCCAGGTCAGCTGCTGCTGGCTGCCGGGCTCGGCCTGCCGCAGCTCGGCCAGCGCCCCCTCGGCCAGCAGCCGCCCGCCGGTCTCCCGCCAGCCCGGCGCCGCGTAGTGGGTGAGCGCCGAGTTCGCCCAGGTGTGCAGCATCTGCAGGACACCGATGTCGGACTCCCGGCCCGCGAACCGCAGCACCAGGCCGATGAAGTCGCGGGCCGGCAGCAGCGCGTCCCGGGTCATGTTCCACAGCGCCGACCAGCACAGCGCCCGCGCCAGGGGGTCGGTCATGTCGCCCAGGTGCTCCCCGAGCGTCGCGAGCGAGGTGGTGTCGAACCGGATCTTGCAGTACGTGAGGTCGTCGTCGTTGACCAGGACCAGCTCGGGCGCCCGCGCACCCGCCAGTTCGCCGATGACCGTCCGCGGACCGTCGACGTCCGCCTCCGCGCGCGCGTACCGCACGAGCGCGCCCCCCTCGGTGCGGTACAGGCCCACCGCCACCCGGTGCGGGCGCAGTTCGGGGTGGGACTCGGCGGCCTCCTGCAGCACGGACAGCTCCGCGACACGGCCGTCCTCGTCCAGCAGCACCTGCGGGGTGAGGGAGTTGACGCCCGCGGTCTGCAGCCAGGACCGCGCCCAGGCGCCCATGTCCCGGCCGCTGGTCTCCTCCAGCACCGACAGCAGGTCGGGGAGGCGCGTGTTGCCGTACGCGTTGCGCTTGAAGTACCGGCGGGCGCCTTCGAGGAACGCCTCCCGGCCCACGTACGCCACCAGCTGCTTGAGCACGGAGGCGCCCTTGGCGTAGGTGATGCCGTCGAAGTTGAGCTTGGCGTCCTCCAGGTCGCGGATGTCGGCCGTGACCGGGTGCGTGGACGGAAGCTGGTCGGCGCGGTACGCCCAGGCCTTGCGGTTGTTGGCGAAGGTGATCCAGCCGTTGGTGAAGCGGGTCGCCTCCACCATCGAGAACGAGCCCATGAAGTCCGCGAAGGACTCCTTGAGCCACAGGTCGTCCCACCACACCATGGTGACCAGGTCGCCGAACCACATGTGCGCCATCTCGTGCAGGATCACGTTGGCCCGGCGCTCGTACGACGCCTGCGTGACCTTGCCCCGGAAGATGTACTCCTCGCGGAAGGTCACCAGACCCGGGTTCTCCATCGCGCCGAGGTTGTACTCGGGCACGAACGCCTGGTCGTACTTGCCGAACGGGTACGGGTAGTCGAAGTGGTCGTGGAAGAAGTCCAGGCCCTGCTTGGTGACGAGGAAGACGTCGTCCGCGTCGAAGTGCCGTGCCAGGCCCTTGCGGCACATCGCGCCGAGCGGGATCTCCAGCGTCGTACCGTCGGCGAACGTGCGGGAGTAGCTGTCCGTGACGTAGTGGTACGGGCCCGCGACCACCGCCGTGATGTACGTCGAGATCGGCTTCGTCTCGGCGAAGCGCCACACCCCGTCGTCGTGCCGGCCGCCCGCGCCGTTGCCCCACACCGTCCAGCCCTCGGGGGCGCGCACCTCGAAGCGGAAGGGGGCCTTGAGGTCGGGCTGCTCGAAGTTCGCGAAGACGCGCCGGGAGTCGGCGGGCTCGTACTGCGTGTACAGGTACACCTCGCCGTCCTCCGGGTCGACGAAGCGGTGCATGCCCTCACCGGTCCGCGAGTAGGCGCACCGGGCGTCGACGGTCAGTTCGTTCTCGGCGGCCAGGTCCTCCAGCCGGATGCGGGTGCCGTCGAACACCTCGCCGGGGTCGAGGTCCTTGCCGTTGAGGCTGAGCGCGGTGACGGAGGGGGCGATCAGGTCGGCGAAGCTCTCGGCGCCGGGTTCGGCGCAGCGGAAGCGGATCGTGGTGACCGACCGGAAGGTGCGCGGGTCACCGTCCCCCTCGCCGACGGCGGACCGCAGGTCGAGGAACACCTCGTAGGCGTCGACCGACAGCAGGGCGGCCCGCTCCCGGGCCTCGTCGCGGGACAGGTTCTCACCGGGCACGGGGGACTCCCTCTGGAGGACGGTGTGGTCAGCGCCGATCCTGCCATGCGCGCCCGACCGGCAGGAGCCCGGCCGGGGGCGGCCGGCACGCCGGGGAATGAGGCGGCGGGACGGGATGTTGCCGGTTCAAAGACCCCCGTCCGAGGAGAGCCATGTCCGCCACCGCGCCGTCCGCCGGCAAGACGCCCGTCGACTTCTGGTTCGACCCCCTGTGCCCGTGGGCCTGGATGACCTCCCGGTGGGTCCTGGAGGTGGAGAAGGTCCGCGACATCGAGGTCCGCTGGCACCTGATGAGCCTCGCCGTGCTCAACGAGGACAAGCTGGACCAGCTGCCCGAGGAGTACCGGGAGATGCTCGCCACCAAGGCGTGGCAGCCGGTGCGGGTGGTGACCGCCGCCTGGCAGAAGCACGGCGACGACGTGCTCGGCCCCCTGTACACCGCGCTCGGCACCCGCTTCCACAACCAGGGCGAGGGCCCGACGCTGGAGGCGATCGCCGCCGCCCTCGAGGAGGTCGGCCTGCCCGCCGACCTGATCGACCACGCCGAGCGGGAGGACTTCGAGTTCGACGCCGAGCTGCGTGCCTCCCACAAGGAGGGCATCGAGAAGGTCGGCCAGGAGGTGGGCACGCCGGTGATCGCGGTCCCGGGCCCCGACGGCGGGCAGATCGCCTTCTTCGGACCCGTGGTCACCCCGGCGCCCCAGGGCGAGGACGCCGCGCGGCTGTGGGACGGCACGCTGGCGGTCGCCTCCGTCCCGGGCTTCTACGAGATCAAGCGCACCCGCACCGCGGGCCCCGACTTCAGCAACCTGTAGAGCGGAAAGTGCCCCCGCGTGTCGTACGCGGGGGCACTTCGACGGAGCGCGGGGCGTCAGCGCCCGGCGGCGCGCATCCGCTGCCTGGCATAGCCCACGACCGCCAGGACCAGCGTCATCGCCCCCGTCGAGTACAGCTGCACGCGGGTGTTCTGCTCCCGCGCCATCAGGACGAAGACGGCGGCCATCCCCGCCAGCGCGACCCAGGTCAGGTAGGGGAACGCCCACATCCGGACGACCAGCTTCTCGGGCTCCTCGCGTGCCAGCCGGCGGCGCAGCCGCAGCTGCGAGACCCCGATGAAGAACCAGACGACCAGGACCACCGCGCCGATCATGTTCAGCAGCCAGGGGAAGACGTCGTCGGGCCGCCAGTAGCTGAGGGCCACGCAGATGAACCCGCACACGCAGGAGGTGAGCACCGCGACCCGCGGCACGCCGCCGGACACCTTGGCCAGCGCCTTCGGCCCCTGGCCCCGCTGGACCAGGGAGTAGGCGATGCGCGAGGAGCCGTAGATGTTGGCGTTCATCGCCGAGAGCAGGGCGACCAGGATGACGACCTTCATCAGCTGTCCGGCGCCGGGGATGCCCAGATGGTCGAGGGTGGCGACGTAGGGCCCCTTGTCGGGGTCGACGAGGTCCTTGGAGTCCCACGGGATCAGCGTGACGATGACGACCATCGAGCCGATGTAGAAGAGGGCGATGCGCCACATCGCGGTGCGCACGGCGCTCGCGACCCCCTTGACCGGGTCCTCGGACTCGGCCGCCGCGATGGTGACCGTCTCCAGGCCGCCGTACGCGAACACCGACGCGAGCAGGCCGATGACGAGGCCCTGGCTGCCGTGGGGCAGGAAGTGGGTGAGGTGGGAGGCGCCGGGGGAGTCCGTGCCGGGCAGGACCCCGGTGATCGCCAGCAAGCCGAGCACCAGGAACAGGGTGATCGCGCCGACCTTCAGCGCCGCGAACCAGAACTCGAACTCGCCGAAGTTCTTCACCGCGGCCAGGTTCGCACCGCAGAACACCACCATGAACAGCGCCACCCACGCCCAGGTGGGCGTGCCCGGCAGCCAGCCGGCGACGATGTTCGCGGCGCCGATGCCCTCCAGGCCCACGGCCGTGCAGAGCAGCACCCAGAACGACCAGCCCGCCGTGAACCCGGCCCAGGGGCCCAGCGCGCGTTCGGCGTGCGCGGAGAACGAGCCGGAGGACGGATAGGCGGCGGACATCTCGCCGAGCATCCGCATCACGAGCATGACGAGCAGCCCGGAGACCGTGTAGGCGATCACGACGGACGGCCCGGCGGCGGCGATCGCGGCACCGGATCCCACGAACAGACCGGCGCCGATCACCCCGCCGAGGGCGATCATCGACAGGTGGCGCTGCTTGAGGCCGTGGGACAGGGAGGCGTCGTCCGGCCGGGCCGGAGTCGGCTTCGGTGTCTCTGCGGTGCTGGGCATGGGCGAGGCTCGTCCAGTCGGTGGAGGACAAAATCGCCCATAGTCTGGGCGGTCCGCATCCCGCCGCGAAGAGCCCGCCCAGCATCCGGACGCTCCGCGCACGGAACGTGTCGGCCTGGTCACTCGATCGCGGGCGGTCGGGGGAGTGGTCGGGGGAACGGTTGGTGGAACTCCACAGTCGCCGCACCCGGCGTCTCTGTACCGTCGGCCACGCCACCTCAGTGAGCGGCGTCACGCCGCACCGGGTGTGGGCCGCTTCTTTTGTGCACAGCCCACCAAGCCCTGGATCAAGCCTTTGTCGAGCGCTGACGGTGATCGCGGTGCGGTCGCCGGGATAGCGTCACGATGTCCCCACCGTCTTCAGCGCCGGAGTGAGAGCCCCATGAGCACCGCCACCGCCACCGCCACCACCCGTCCGGGCGAGGTCCTCGCGGACCTGCTCCCCGCGTCCCGCGTCCGTGACGCCGCCCTCGTGGTCGGCGGCGCCGCGCTCACCGGGCTCGCCGCGCAGCTCTCGGTCCACGTTCCGGGCACCCCGGTGCCGGTCACCGGTCAGACCTTCGCCGCGCTGCTCGTGGGCACGGCGCTGGGCGCCCGGCGCGGATTCCTCTCCCTCGCCCTGTACGCCCTGGCCGGTGCGGCCGGTGTCCCGTGGTTCGCCGGCGGTGCCTCGGGCGCGGCCGCCCCGTCCTTCGGCTACGTCCTCGGCATGCTGATCGCCTCCACCGTCGTGGGCGCCCTCGCCCGCCGCGGCGCCGACCGCTCCGTGGTGCGCACGGCCGGGGCGATGCTGCTGGGCGAGGCGGTCATCTACGCCGTCGGCGTCCCGTACCTGGCCTTCGCCACGGGGATGTCCGCGAGCGCCGCGATCGCGGCCGGGCTCACCCCGTTCCTGATCGGCGACGCACTGAAGGCGGCCCTGGCGATGGGCCTGCTGCCCGCGGCCTGGAAGCTCGTCGGCGGGAAGTGACGCCTCGGCGGCACCACGAGAGGGCGAGGGCCCCGCGGCATCATGCCGCGGGGCCCTCGCCCTGTCTCAGCTCCGGGTGACGCTCAGGCGCCGATCCCGGTGCGCGTCTGGTCCGCGTCCTCGGCGGCGGCGCTCACCGCGGTACGACGGCCGCCCAGCTTCTCCTTGACCACGGCGATGACGAGCACCACCGCGGCGACGAGGAGCGACAGCAGGACGGTCTCGCGTCCGTCGTGCTCCGTGTCGGTCAGCATGTAGCCGAGGACGAACACGATCACGGCCGCCGCGACCCAGGTCAGGTACGGGTAGAGCCACATCTTGACGACGAGCTTCTCCGGCGCCTCGCGCTGGATGATCTTCCGCATCCGCAGCTGCGAGAAGCAGATCACCAGCCAGACGAACAGGGCGACCGCACCGCTGGAGTTCACCAGGAAGAGGAAGACCGAGTCCGGGTACTTGTAGTTGAAGAAGACGGCCAGGAAGCCGAACAGGACGGAGACGGTGATCGCCGTCATCGGGACACCGCGGCTCGTCGTCCGGGTGAAGGCCTTCGGCGCGTCGCCCCGCTCACCGAGCGAGAAGGCCATGCGGGAGGCCGTGTAGAGCCCGGAGTTCAGGCAGGACAGCACGGACGTCAGCACGATGAACTTCATGATGTCGCCGGCGTGGGCGATGCCGAGGGAGTCCAGGGCGGCGACGTACGAGCCGTCCTTCTTGATCGCCGGGTCGTTCCACGGCACCAGGGAGACGACCACGAGGATCGAACCCAGGTAGAAGACGCCGATACGCCAGATGATGCTGTTGGTCGACTTGGTCACCGCGCGCTGCGGGTCCTCGGACTCGCCCGCCGCCAGCGTGGCGATCTCGCTGCCCATGAAGGAGAAGACCACCAGCAGCACACCGGTGAGGATGGTGCCCGGGCCGTGCGGCAGGAAGCCGCCGTGGCCGGTGAGGTTGCCGAAGCTCGCCTGGTCGCTGTGGACGCCGGGCAGCACACCGAAGATGGCGAGCAGGCCCACGACGATGAAGGCGCCGATGGCGACGACCTTGATACCGGCGAACCAGAACTCGAACTCGCCGTAGGAGCCCACGGACACCAGGTTGGTGGCGGTGAGCACGACCATGACGATCAGGGCCCAGGCCCACTGGGGCACGGCCGGGATCCAGCCGGCGAGGATTCCGGCGCCCGCGGTCGCCTCCACGGCGAGCACGACCACCCAGAAGAACCAGTACAGCCAGCCGATCGAGAATCCGGCCCAGCGGCCGAGCGCGCGGTCGGCGTGCGCGGAGAAGGACCCGGAGGTGGGGTTCGCGGCGGACATCTCACCCAGCATGCGCATCACCAGCACCACGAGCGTGCCGACGAGAGCGTAGGAGAGCAGGATGCCGGGGCCCGCGGTGGCGATTCCGGTGCTGGAACCGACGAACAGGCCGGCACCGATGACGCCGCCGATGGCGATCATCGTCAGATGACGGTTCTTGAGCCCGGCCTGGAGGCCGCCGCCAGGGTCCTGGGTGGTGCCGTGGACGGGACTGCCAGACTTTGTGGGGGTCGGCTGCGAGGTCATGAAAGGGATTTCCTTTGAGCCGGTGTGTACGGAATGTGGGGGACACCCGTACGTACGGACGCGTCCGGTCCCGTACGAGCGACAGGGAGGCTCGCACGAGCGGCGTACGAGTCGGTCCAGTGAATCCGAGGCATCCGGATTCAGGAACCTTTGAATCCGGATTGTTACTTGAGGTTTCCTTGAGGTTCTATAGCCTGGCTCACATTCCTGACCGGTAACACCCAGTGAGGCACCTCACTCGCGGGCGTGCCACACTCGGATCATGCGCGTGTATCTCGGCTCCGACCATGCCGGCTTCGAACTGAAGAACCACCTCGTCGAGTGGCTCAGGGCCGCCGGCCACGAGCCCGTCGACTGCGGGCCCCACATCTACGACGCCCAGGACGACTACCCTCCGTTCTGCCTCCGTGCCGCCGAGCGCACCGCGGCGGACGAGGGCGCCCTCGGCATCGTGATCGGCGGCTCCGGGAACGGCGAGCAGATCGCCGCGAACAAGGTGAAGGGGGTGCGGGCGGCCCTGGCCTGGAGCGAGGAGACGGCGTCCCTCGGGCGGCAGCACAACAACGCCAACGTCGTCGCCGTGGGCGCCCGCATGCACACGCAGGACGAGGCCACGAAGTTCGTGGAGACGTTCCTGAACACGCCGTTCTCCGGCGACGAGCGGCATGTGCGGCGGATCGACATGCTCAGCTCGTACGAGACCACCGGCGACCTCCCGCCCATCCCCCCGCACCACCCGCAGGGCTGAGCCCTCCGTGTGACGCCACCGGCTCCGCCCCCGCCACCGCGGGCGGAGCCCGTCGTCCGACGTTCGTCCACCAGGAGGTAGGGGCACCGTGCCGGAGGGGCACACGATTCACCGGCTGGCCGAGGACTACGCCGCCCGGTTCCGCGGCGGCGCCGTCGCCGTCAGCAGCCCCCAGGGCAAGTTCGCCGACGCCGCGGCCCTGCTCGACGGGGCCGTCCTGCGCACGGCCGACGCCCACGGCAAGCACCTCTTCCTCGGCTTCCGCGACAGCGACTGGGTGCACATCCACCTCGGGCTGTTCGGCAAGGTCGCCCTCGGCGACGCCCCCGCGCCCCCGCCCACCGACACGGTCCGGCTGCGCCTGGCGAACCCCCGCGCGTACGCCGACCTGCGCGGCCCCACCACCTGCGCGCTGATCACCGACGACGAGAAGGCGGCCCTGCACGGCAGGCTCGGCCCCGACCCGCTTCGCGGCGACGGGGACCCCGCCGCCGCGTACCGCAGGATCTCCCGGAGCCGCACCACCATCGCCGCCCTGCTCATGGACCAGAAGGTCATCGCGGGCGTCGGCAACGTCTACCGCGCCGAGGTCCTCTTCCGGCACGGCGTCGACCCCTACCGGCCCGGCAGGGACATCACCCCCGGCACCTGGGACGCGCTCTGGGCCGACCTCGTCGCTCTGATGCGCGAAGGCGTACGCCGCAACCGCATAGACACCGTCCGCCCCGAGCACACTCCCGAGGCGATGGGCCGCCCGCCGCGCGTGGACGACCACGGCGGAGAGGTGTACGTGTACCGCAGGGCCGACCTGCCCTGCCACATCTGTGGCGGCGAGATCCGCACCGCCGGTCTCGCCGCCCGCAACCTCTTCTGGTGCCCGACCTGTCAGCCGCCGACGAACACGGCGGCCGACTGACCGGCCCGGAACAGGCCCCCGAGTCCCGCCGGGCCCGACCACGGATCGCCTGCCGCGGCACTGGTGCCGCACCGGGCACCGCTCCTTGACGGCGAGCATCGCCTGCCGCGCCGTTCACGGGCGAGTGTCGCCTGCCGCGGTGCTAGAAGCCGTGGGGCGGGTACGGCGCCACCGGTGAGCCGAACGCCACCGACGCCTGGGCCAGGGCTCCCGGCCGCAGCTCCCGCACCCGCCCGGCCGCCGCCAACGAGGCCAGGGACACGCCCCCGAGATAGGCCGCCCCCAACTCCCTCGCGGACAGGGCGAGATCGGCGGCGTCGGTGGACCGCGCGCACGACGCTCCCTTGGCGTCGCCGACCAGCCGCAGGCGCCCCGCGTTCCAGGGGCAGAACTCGTCCTCGACCTCCAACACGACGTCCACGGGCGTCTGGTAGGTCCGCACCTCCAGCGCCGCGGGGACGTCTACCAGACGCACGTACAGCGAGTCCCGCACCCGCGTCCCGCACCGCCTGATGTCGGAGACCAGGTACTGCCAGGCGTCGTCGACCGGCCGCGCGCCGACGGACAGCGTCGTCATCAGGTCGATGCCGAACAGGAAGCGCCACAGCGCCGCGTCCGTCGACGGATCGAGCGCGAACAGGTCCGACAAGGAGATCGTGCCGTCGTGCCCGCCCGCGCCCCAGCCGAGCTTCGTACGGAACCGCGCGTACCCCGTGACCGCGCCCTCCCGCTCCGCGACCACGCACTGCAGCGCGGACGCCCCCTCCCGTTCACTCACCGGGTCCAGCAGCTGCTGCCGCTCCCAGCCCGGCTGCCGCGCGAGCATGCCGGGACGGGCGGGCA
This sequence comes from Streptomyces sp. NPDC048664, assembly GCF_040650555.1. Lineage (NCBI taxonomy): Bacteria > Bacillati > Actinomycetota > Actinomycetes > Kitasatosporales > Streptomycetaceae > Streptomyces > Streptomyces sp. NPDC048664. The sequence continues at coordinate 193,491 of NZ_JBEZHK010000010.1, forward strand.
CCAGCCGCGCGTACACGGTCTCGCACGCGTCCAGCACCTCGGCGGGATCCGCGTAGCGCAGCCGTACGCCGTCCGTACCGGCCGGAACGGACAGCTCGACGCGACTCGTGTCGATCTCCGCGCCGAGCTGGAAGGCCGCCGCGCCGTACCCGAACCGGGAGTAGATCGCCGGCTCCGAGGCGTGCAGCACCGCGATCGGCTCGCCCCAGGCGCGGACGTCGTCCAGCTGCCGTCGCATCATCGACCTCAGCACCCCGCGCCTGCGGTGGGTGGCCGCCACGCTCACCGCCGTGATGCCCGCGGCCGGGACCGAGAGGCCGCCGGGCACGGTGAGACGGAAACCGAACGCGCCGGCCGTGCCGACGCAGGACGCCCCGTCCCAGGCGCCCAGGGAGCGGTCGAACTCCGTGACATCCCGGTCGAACGCCCGCTCCTCGGGGGAAACGCCCATGCCGCCGAAGGCACGGACGAGATTGCCGTACCAGTCGTCCCACTCGTCCTGCCGCAGCACGCGCACCTCGGTCGTCATGCGGCATGCCTACCAGGACAATGCGGAACGAGCGAGCGGTTTTGTGTCCCGCGAGGGGGGGCGCGAACCCGCGCGGTCGGGCGCTCGGACGGGGGACAAGTGGCACCTCCCGTGCCAAGTGACAGGTCCGATGGATAGGGTCCCGAGCAATGGCAGCAGGACGAGGTCGCCGCGCGGCGGCCGAGACGTTCACGGCCCGGTTGAAGAAGCAGTGGCACCGGGCCCGCACCGGCCTGCGCAGATCCGCCGTGGACTACTTCCGCGGGGACGGCTCGGACTGGATCGCCCTGGCCGGCCTGCTGCTGATGATCCCGCTGATCGCGGCCGCCACCCTGTTCGACCCCGTGTGGTGCGCGCCCGCCCTGCTCATACTTCCGATCGTGGCGGGCGGTCTGCTGCTGCGGCCCGCCAGCCTGCTCGGCCTGTACGCCGCCGGGGCCACCGCGCTGATCGTCGAGGCCGTCAAGCTCGGCCCGTACACCGAGGGCCCCTCCAGGGTCACCCCGGGCGTCGTCCTCGTGGTCGCCGCCTGCGGGTTCTTCGGACTGCTGATCGCCCAGTTCCGCAGCCGGGTGGGGGTGCCGTGGCGGCGCGGCGGAACCATGCTCTTCGACCTGCGCGAACGCATCCGGGCACAGAGCAACCTGCCCCAGCTGCCGGCGGGCTGGCACCGCGAGATGTCGCTCAGACCGGCGGGCGGCCAGTCCTTCTCGGGGGATTTCGTGGTGGCCGCCCGGACGAACGGCGGCCGGACGCTGGAGGTCGTCCTGACGGACGTCTCGGGCAAGGGCATGGACGCGGGCTCCCGGGCCCTGCTGCTGTCCGGGGCGTTCGGCGGTCTGCTGGGCTCGCTGCCACCGCACGAGTTCCTGCCCGCGGCCAACGGCTACCTCCTGCGCCAGGACTGGGACGAGGGCTTCGCCACCTCCATCCACCTCGTCCTCGACCTTGAGTCGGGCGACTACGAGCTGTACACCGCGGGGCACCCGCCGGGCCTCCAGCTGAGCGCGGGCAGCGGCCGCTGGGAGGAGAAGGCCGCGGACGGGCCGCTCCTCGGCGTGTACGACGGAGCGCAGTTCGACCCGGTGAAGGGCTCCCTGCGGGCCGGTGACGTGCTGATGCTGTTCACCGACGGCCTGGTGGAGACGTCCGAACGGGACATCGTGGAGGGCATCGACCGCCTGACGGGCGAGGCCGACCGCTATGTCGCCGGCGGCTTCCACGGCGCGGCCTGGCATCTCATCGAGGCGGTCGCCAAGGACGTGAACGACGACCGGGCGCTGCTGCTGATCTCCCGCGACGGCCCGACGGCACAGGCCGCCACGCGCTGAGCCGCCCGCGCTGCGACCGGCGCCCCTGAACTCCCGTACGGCATGTACGACATGTCCCGAATTCCCGTCCGGGTCCCTCACACCTTCGTGGCGACGCTCCGGGCGTGCGTTGCGTGTGCAATCGCGACATTGGTAGAGATGTCCGCACATGCACATGCGCGTGGCGTGACGGACCGGGAGGTCGCGGTGAAGTTCGACATGGGGGCGCGGACCCTCGTGACACTGATCGGCGCGTCGCGCGGATCCTCTGCCGACCTGGGCGCCCTGGTGCGCCAACTCGCCGGGTCAGCGCAGCCGTTGGAAGGAAGGTTCAACGGCGCGGGGCGGGCGGCGTTCGACGCGTTCACGTCGCGGGCCGACGCCGTCGCCAGGGAGCTGGAGGCGTCCTTGGCGGCGATCGTGGGCGGCCAGTCGGGGATGGAGTCGGCGTTCGGCTCCGGGGACCAGGAGCAGGGCGACAACGCGAGGCGGCAGATGGCGGCGGCCGACTTCGACGGCGCGCGGTTCCGCTGAACCGCGGGAGGTGGCGGGTGTGATGGCGGGTTCGGGCACGGATCGCCGCTCGTACGACACGGAGGCGTCGGCTCAGGCGCAGGCCGGGATCCAGGCGGTGATCGCCCGCCTGGAAGAGGTCATGGCGCAGCGGGAGGCCCAGGTGCGGGAGGCGATGGCCGAGTTCACGGCGGACGGCGTGGCCGAGGAGTACCACGGCAGGGAACTGCGGTGGTCCCGGGCGTCGCAGGAGGTCAGGAACATCATCGCGCTGGTGAGAGCGACGTTGGAGGACGACGACGCGACGGCGCGGTCCACGATGGCGAAGGCGGGGGCGGCGGTCGACGGCATCGGCTGACGCCCGGACACGGGGTGTGTGGTGACCGGCTGGGATCTGACACCGCAGGGCATCGCGGGGGTGCTGAGTGCGGCGAGTGAGGCGGCGTCGCGTCTTGAGGGCCAGGCGAAGGCGTACGCGGACCATCTGACGGCGGCGGCGTCGAGCGCGGGCACGCTGTCTGCCGCCGCCGCACACGGGGACGGCGGCGAGGGAGGCGGGGGCGGCCTGGTGGCTCTGGCCCTGTCCCGGTACGCGGAGCACGCGACCACGGACCTGGTCTGGCTGGTGACACGGGCCGGCGCGTCGCTGCGGGGCGCGGCGGACGCGACCACGGCGTATCTGGAGGGCGACGAGGCGATGGCCGCGCGGACGCGCCGGACGGCGCGTCCGGAGCCGGGCCCGTGATCGACCCGGGGCGCATCCCCCGGTTCACGGGCGACCTGGCGCGGTTGGAGAAGGCCTGCGCCGCGCTGCGGACGGTGGCGTCGGACGTCCGCGCCACGGGCGCGGAGACGGACCGGAGGTTCCAGGGCCTGGCGGCGTACTACACGGCGCCGGAGGCGCGGCGGCTGTTCGCGACGACGAAGCCGGTGGTGGACCGCGCGGACGGTTTCGCGACGGGCCTGGAGACGGCCGCGGGCGCGCTGGCGGCGTACGCGGCCCAGGTCCAGCCGCTGATCGCGCGACTGGAACGGCTCAGGGCCGACGCGGCGGACTTCACGGCGTCGGTGCGGGGCGACGACGACTGGGAGCGCGACGGGGACAAGGTCGAGGCCCACAACCGGATCCGGGACGACGTCACGGCGACGGTGGCGGCGTTCTGGGCGGCGGAACGCGAGTGCCACAACAGGATCAGCGCCGTGTGGTGCGGGGTGCCGGTGGCGGCGGGCGCCGGGTACTCCGCGGCCGCCCTGGCGCACGCCCGGCTCCCCTGGGGCGACCCCGTGGAGCGGGAGACCCCCTGGTACGACGTCGGCCACTGGGCGAAGTCGTTCGTGTGGGACGGCATCGTCGTGGACGGGGTGTGGGGGACGCTCAAGGGCCTGGGCGAGCTGGCGGGCGCCGGCGGCTGGGACGCGATGGGCCAGGCGTGGAAGGGCCTGGCCGAACTGGCCACGGGCCTGGCGGTCACCTCCCTTCCGGGGACGGGAGCCCTGTTCTGGACGCTGCCGGACCGGAGCCTCCCCTCCTGGCTGCGGGAGTCGCGGGCCGCGACGAAGCGGACCGGGAAGGCGCTGGTCGCGTGGGACGAGTGGCGCGAGAACCCGGCGCGTGCCGCGGGGGCGGTGACGTTCAACGTGGTGACGACGGTGCTCACGGGCGGCGAGGGGGCGGGCCTCGCCGCGCGGGCGGCCAGGGCGGTCGACCCGATGACCTACGCCAGCAAGGCCGCGACAGCAGGCCTCACCAAACTGACCACCCTCACAAAAACCCTGAAACTCGCACCCTTCCCCCACCCACCAACGGCCCCCCGAGTCCCCCACCCCACAACACCCCCGGAAACCCACCTCCACCCGGAATTCCCTGATACGGGGCGTTGGGGGCAGGGGGGTGCGGATGGGGGGAGGTCGTTCCAGTATGTGCCGTCCATGTCGGAGAGGGCATTCTCTGGGCTGGCGACAGATGCCGAGAAGCATGCGGCTGCCACGGCTGAACTCGTGCACGGCACGAATCCTGCACCCAGCCTCAGCAACGGCGCAGGGCTTGAATACGGCAACGCGCACTGGGGCGAGTTTCTGGACGATCTCGAACCGGCATCGAGGAAATCGCTGGCCACCTACACTAGTAGCGCTTACGACGAGATCAACGGCCACCTCCGGTTCGGCACTGAAACTTCTCCGGAGACGTTGCATACGATCGCCGAGATGGACAAGGTCATGGGTGCGCGTCCCGTGCCCGAGGAGATCATGGTCGTCCGTGGCACTGGTATTGAACACCTCCAGCTGGACACGCCACTGGACATGCGGGGTGGTGTCTACGACGACAAGGCGTACACCTCCACGGCACTTGGTAAGACACCGCCGCCGCCGTTCGAGGGGAAGCCAGTGTGGATACACCTGCGGGTCCCGAAGGGTACCCCTGCTCTCTGGCTGGACCGCATCTCCGAGTTCCCCGGTGAGCGGGAGCTGCTCCTTGCTCGTGGCACTCAGTACAGAGTGACGAGAGTCTTCATGGACGAGGCTGGCAAGTGGCACGTCTACGGACAGGTATTGGCGAGACCGTAACCTCGCTGTGGATCATGCAGTGGTAAAGGAATGCGAACCGGATGAGTAGTGAACGACCGATCAACCCACGCTTTGAGGATGACATGTGGTTCAACCAGGTCTCCCCAGGGCCGCCGCGCTACAGGAGTCGGACTGAGAGGCCGGTGCACTATTTCACGGTGGTGGACAAGAAGGATGGTGTGGTCCTCGGATATGTCTGGGCTGCTGATGACGACGACGCCGCTGCGTGGGAACCGAGGGGGGATGTCGGGCCTCGTGCGCACATTGAGGGGGGTGTCTGGCATGCCATCTTGGAAGAGGCCAAAGAGCGAGGCACTCTTCCCTCCGTAGCCCTCTCCGAGCTGTACAGCGATCCAGATGCGGGGGGCAAAGGCCGAGTTCTGCCAGGCTCGTTCGCGGAGGCTGCCAACGCCGGTGTGGTCAAGGCGCTGGCGCGGGGTGACTGACCGGCGCGAGGTCCGGCGTGCGCGTGGTGGTCGCCTCCCTGGCACCCGAACCGAGTTGGAGCAGGCGCTCCTCGCGCGATAGAGATGTGCTCACCCCCCCCCGCGACGAGTCTCCGGAGAGTTCTGCTCATGACCACCCCGCAGTTCAACCCCTACGCCCACCCGCAACACCAAACGCAGCCGCAGCCACCGCAGTACAACCCCTACGCGGCGCAGCCCGGGGGGTACGCGGGGGCGTACGGCGGTCAGGTGTCCTGTCGGTTCTGCGGCACCGCCCCCGCCGCCGACGTCACCTTCCGCGCCCACCGAGGCCTGCTCGTCCTCATGACGTTCCGCAAGCTGGAAGGCCCCATGTGCCACTCCTGCGGGATGCAGGTCTACCGGAAGATGACCACCGAGACCCTGTGGCAGGGCTGGTGGAGCCCCGCCTCCCTCGTCGTGTTCACCCCGTTCACCCTCCTGTGGAACGTGATAGCCGCCGGCAAGGTGAAGAAGCTCCGCACGGCCGGCGCGGCCCGCTAGCGAGAGGAGTCGGCATGCAGTTCATGACAACCGCAGACGTGGAAGCCGTCGCGTGCGCCGCGCACGCCGCGCAGCGGGACAAGGCCGGACGGCCCTACACGGAGCATCTGCGGGCCGTGGCCGACGGCGTACGAGCCCGTGGCGGCGGTGACGAACTCGTCGCCGCCGCCTGGCTGCACGACGCGGTGGAGGACGGTGTCCTCAGCGAGGCCTGGCTGGAGGCGGCCGCCTTGTCTCAGGTCACCAAGGATGTCGTACGGGCGGTGACGAAGCACGAGGGCGAACCGCTACGGCAGTACGCGCGACGCATCCTCGCCACCCCGGGCGCCCGGCTCGTCAAAACCGCCGACCTCGCGCACAACGCCGACCCGCGCCGGCTGGCCGCGCTCGACGCCCCCACCGCCGAGCGGCTCACCCGCAAGTACGCCGCCATGCGGGAGTACCTCGGCCTCACCACCGAGGACTGACCAGCCCCCACCGGCCCAGGCCCAGGCAAGGGCAGGGGCCGAGCACCCCTACGCCCGTGCCTCCTGGCTCCGGCTTCCCTTGAAGGCCCAGTCCATCTCCGGTTCCACCACGAACCGCAGCGCCCGCCGCACCGGAGCGGTGCACAGCGCGGTCACCACGACGCCTGCGAGCAGCGTCACCAGCAGCACTCCCAGCCGGTTGTGCAGCCACGACACGTCGTACCAGCCCTCGTAGTCCGCGGTCTTGATGAAGAACGCGTGCAGCAGGTACGCGTACAGGGTCCCGGCGCCCAGCGACGTGAACCACGTCCTGCGGCCGGGCACCCAGGAGAAGAAGCAGGCGGTGAGCAGCAGCGAGCACCCCAGCATCGCGAGGGTCATGAGGGGCCCGCACCACCACGGCGCCCCCAACTCCTGCGCGCTGTCGCGGTGGTAGAACCAGGCCCCGTTCATCCGGGGCAGGGTCCACCACGCCACCGCGTAGGCGCCGGCGAACACCGGCACCGCCGCGATCCGCACCGCGCGCCGCCGCACCATCCGGAAGTGCTCGGGCTTCATCGACAGGCCGATGACGAAGTACGGCAGGAACTGCAGCACCCGCTGGAGGTCCAGGTCGTTGCCTATGTCGGGGGAGACGGACGCCAGCATCGCCACGGTGATCGACACCGGCACCGGGTAGCGCACCAGCTTCCACAGGGGAGCCGTCAGCCGCCAGATGAACAGCGCGATCAGGAACCACGTCAGGTACCAGGGGTCGAGCAGGCTGATCGGCATGTCGGGATCGTTGCCGAGGGCGCGCTCGAAGAGGACGAAGGCCGTCTCGAACACGACGTACGGCACGAGGACCCCGGTCACCAGCCGCTTCAGCCGGTCGGGGCGCATGTCGAAACTGCGCGAGAAGTAGCCGGAGATGATGATGAACGCCGGCATGTGGAAGGCGTAGACGAAGTTGTACCCCGCCTGGAGCGTGCGCCCCGGGTGCAGGGGTTCCCACGAGTGCCCCAGCGCCACCAGCACGATCGCCAGGTACTTGGCATTGTCGAAGAAGGCGTCACGCTGCTTGGCGGCAGGCCGCGGCTGCTCCGCGGGTCGCGGCTGGACGGCTTCGGGGGAGCGCGGACTCGGTATGGCCTGCGCCGTGGCCGTACCTGTTGCTCTTGCGGAGGACGAGTCGGCGTGGAACATCTGGGGAACCCTAGCGTCGGCGGTGCGTTTTCGTAAAACCCGCGATGTGAATACACCTTTGGCTTGCGTTTACCCCCGATCCGCGGAAGTCGGCGTCGCGAAAACGTGTGGTGTCACACACCTGCTGCCGAGCGATCCGCCCTCGCCGTACGGCTGTTGTGTCCGCATTCATCCCGACTAAACCGGGCATAACGCCCGCGGGCGACTCCGGTGGAATGTCCGACCTAAATGAATTGTCGAGACGTCTCGAATTACTTGCGAACGTGATGTGTGGGCATGGAAACGACCGCCGGTCGATGAAGGTCGGAGTGGGGGCCCGAAATTCCCCGCGGGACGCGGGGGTTGGCCGCCGCGGGCGGGGCGCCGCCGAGGTGTGGGCAACGCGGTCCGGGCGGCGCGGGTCCCGATCCGTGCGACGGGAGACGCCGACGATGCCTCATGGGCCGCATAGGACAGGCCTGTTGGTGGCACGATGGTTCCAGCGGGGGCGCGTGAGGGGATGCGCCCCGGGCCGGGAGAGCGGACCGACCGAGGGTGTGATCAGTTGTGGCCATTTCACTGTCTGTGGTGCTCTTGTTGGCGATCATCCTGGTGGTCATGATCCGAGGGGGGTCGATCAAGGCGGGGCCGGCGATCGTCGCGATCCTCTTCGGCTTCTTCCTCGCCTCTACCACGATGGCGCCGTCGATCAGCAAGTTCCTCAACTCGATAGCGGACACCATCAACTCGATCAGCTTCTGACGGGCCGCCCGGGTTCACACCGAGTCGCCGACCGACGCCGGAACGTTCCGGACGGCGGCGCCCGCCGGCCTGCCGGTCGCGGTCGGACCCGGTGGGAAAGCAATCGGGGCCGGGTGGAGGATCACTCCTCCACCCGGCCCCGAACCATGAAGAGCGGGCGACGGGAATCGAACCCGCGTAGCTAGTTTGGAAGATCGCGTACGCGGATTGGGGCTGAGCTGGCGAGACACTGACGTGCGGGTCTTCGGACTGCTTGCCGCTGTTCCCTTTTGGTCCCCGTCGCTCGCTGCTCGATCGGGCACGCGGGGGACACGAATGGCACGATCAGTACTGAGGCAGTGTTGCTGTGGCCTTCTTCCCGGCCTGGACCTGGGCGATCCGATCGGCGAACATCGTCGCTCCCTGCGTCAGCATCGGCTCGCTCTCACCGCCCTCTACGAAGGTGGTAGCGACCACCGTGCCGACGCGCATGGTGATGTACTCGCCCGTCAGTCCTCCGCCTTCCTTGGTGTAGGCCTGGCTCTCGTTCCCAAAGGTGGGCTTTGACAGAGGAGGATTGTCACCGACCTCGACCTTCAGCCCGTCCTTGGCGTCCTGCCTGCTGGTGTAGGTAGTGATCTCGAAATTGACGTAGTGCGCGTCGCCAGACAGAGCAAACTTGTCGTGGCCGTACCACTTGCCCTTGCACTCCTGCGGACTCGGACAGTTGAGATGCCCGTCCGCGGTGCCGACGTCCCCGCTCACGCCCTCAAGGCCGCCCATCGCCCCGATGTCCGGAAGCGCGTTCTTCACCTGGGCCTTCTGGCTCAGCACAGTGCTGGAGTCTGGCACGGCGGATGACTTCTCCGGCGATGGGCTGCTGGTCACACCGGCGTGTCCGCCGCCTTGCCCAGAGTCGTTGGTACCGCCGCCACTGCACGCTGTAAGAGTTGCGCACAGCACGCCGGCCACGACGGCCGCCGACAGCGTAAGACGTCGCGTCGTTTGATTCGTTCCTGTCACGGTCCGTCTCCCCCTGTAGAGATCAACTCATCAGGTGGATCATAGAGTTAGGGCGGATCCGGGTCATTCGGACTCGTGACGCGCACCGCATCGCGCGGTCGGCGGAGTCTGCAAGGATTCGTGGCGAGTCCTCTAGCGTCTTTCGGGTCCGTGGCGGATCATGCGGACGGCCCTGGGTGGCAACGCCGTATCTCCAGGTCAGGCCTGGCGGTGTGGGACAAGGGTGAGGAATCAGGCTTGGTCCGGTGCATCGGCCCCTGGCGAGCCAGAGCGTGAAACGCGGATCATCCCGTGGCATCGAGAGTGGCGCGGGGCCGGGGCCGGGGCGGCGCGGGCCGAAGGCAGGAGCAGAGCCCCGAGTCCCGAGCCCGGCGCCGGCCCGCAGTGCGGGCCGGTGGGGTGTGATCCTGCGTAGCGACGGCCGGGAAGCCATTGGGCCAGCGCAAGCGGATAGCCGAAGGCCAAGAGACCCCCGCCCCTGGACCGTGACGCTGTAGGCCGGTGACCAAGAGGGTGAGGCTGTAGCCCCGGAAGGCTGTGAAGCACAGAGACGTTGAGGTTTCCCGTCGTGGAGCTGTCGAGTCTTGTTCTCCCAAGTGCGCGACGGCTCGGGACTCCGCCGGACCGTGCGGGCCGTGCTGGAAGGATCCCCCCTCCCCGCCGGAACGGCGGGGCTTGATCAAGGAACGGGAACTCACCTCGACCACTCGCCAGTTGTACGGCTCACTGCTGAGGCATCACCTCGAACCCACCTTCGGCTCCATGAGCGTCGCAGAGATCTCGCCCCCGCTCGTGCGACGTTGGCGCGCCGACAAGCTGGCCTCCGGTACCGGCCCGACCACGGTCGCCAAGGCGTACGCCCTACTGCGCGCGATCACGGGAACGGCGGTGGCTGACCAGATGATCCGGCGCAATCCGTGCACGATCAAGGGCGCGAGTACCGTGCATACCCCGGAGCGGCCTACGGCGACCGTGCAAGAGGTGTACGACCTTGCCGAGGCGATTCAGCCCCGCTACCGGGCACTGGTGCTGTTGGCCGGTTTCCTGGGTCTGCGCTGGGGCGAGCTGATCGGTTTGCACTGTCGGGACATCGACCTCGACCTTGGCGCCGTTCGGGTGCGCCGGGCGGTGGCCGAGTTGTTCAACGGACAGCGTGAGATCAAGGCCCCCAAGAGTGCTGCGGGCAAGCGCACCGTTGCGATCCCGCCGGCCATTCTCCCGGACCTTCGTGATCACCTGAGGCGATACGCCGAGTCGGGCGCTGACGGTCGCGTCTTCGTGGGTGCCAAGGGTGCGACTCCCCGCCGGAACCACTTCAACCGCCTGTGGCGCAAGGCCTGTCAGGAGGCAGGGATCAAGGGCTTGCACTTTCATGACCTTCGCCACACGGGCAATACGCTGGCCGCGTCCACGGGTGCGAGCACGCGGGAGTTGATGGCGCGCACGGGTCACAGCAGCGCCCGTGCCGCGTTGATCTACCAGCACGCCAGCGTCGACCGTGACCGGCTGATCGCTGACGCCGTGAGCAGTCTCGTGGCCAAGGGGCGCAAGAAAACTCGGAAGGCCAGGAAGAAGCAAGATCGAAAGCCCGAGGGGCACGCGGGGGACACGGTGGGCTGATCCGGACCCCGGAAGGCGATCAGGGCCAGGCGGAGGAATGATCCTCTGACCTGGCCCTGAGTCGTACAGAGCGGGCGACGGGAATCGAACCCGCGTAGCTAGTTTGGAAGACTAGGGCTCTACCATTGAGCTACGCCCGCGCAGATTGTGCCGCAGTCCCCGACCGCGGCACAGAAGGCATCGTAGCGGGTCGCCCGCCTCGGAGGCCAACGCGTTGAATCCGCGTGTACGGACAGCCCGTGTACGGACAGAGGCCTCGGTCGCACAGCTGTACGCCGTGACCGCGTGCGGCGGCCGTGTGAGGAAGAGGCCTACGCACCTCGTCCGGGCATGTACCCTACGTGTCGCACCAGACGGGGTGTGGCGCAGCTTGGTAGCGCGTCCGCTTTGGGAGCGGAAGGCCGTGGGTTCAAATCCCGCCACCCCGACCACCGTCGCCGTCGCTCCGGCGCCGACTCGCGTGATCGCCTTTTGGGGCGTCGACCCGCTGCGGTTACTATGCAAGCTGCGTGCCCGTGTGTCTGCACTGTCTTGATCTCTCAGGCAGGGGCCGCTCATCAGCCGAAGGCCCTCCCGTCCCGGGAGGCGCAGATCGGCAGAACCCCCAAGAAGTCAGCCACAAGGAGACCGAACCGTGAAGAGCGCCGTGGAGACCCTGAACCCGACCCGGGTTCGGCTCACTGTTGAGGTGCCCTTCGAGGAGCTCAAGGACAGCCTCGACGCGGCGTACAAGAAGATCAACCAGCAGGTCACGGTGAAGGGCTTCCGCAAGGGCAAGATCCCCGCCCGGGTCATCGACCAGCGGTTCGGCCGTGGCGCCGTGCTGGAAGAGGCGGTCAACGACGCGCTTCCGAAGTTCTACACCGAGGCGGTCAACGAGGCGGAGCTCAACCCGCTGGGCCAGCCCGAGGTCGACATCAAGGAGCTGAAGGACAACGAGCTGCTGTCCTTCACCGCCGAGGTCGACATCCGTCCGGCCATCGAGATCCCGGACTTCTCCGGCATCGAGGTCGAGGTCGACGCCATCGAGGTGTCGGACGAGGACGTGGACAAGTCGGTCGAGCAGCTGCGCGACCGCTTCGCCTCGACCACCCCGGTCGAGCGCGCCGCCGAGGACGGCGACGTCGTGACGATCGACCTGGAGGCCAAGGTCGAGGGTGAGGTCCTGGAGGACGGCGTCGCCAGCGGCGTCTCCTACACGATCGGCTCCGGCGAGCTGCTCGACGGCATCGACGACGCCGTCAAGGGCCTCGCGGCCGACCAGGACGCCACCTTCACCTCCGAGCTCAAGGGCGGCTCGGCGGCGGGCAAGGAGGCCGAGGTGACGGTCAAGGTCACCCAGGTCGCCGCCCGCGAACTGCCCGAGCTGGACGACGAGTTCGCGCAGCTCGCCTCCGAGTTCGACACGCTGGAGGAGCTGAGGGCGGACAGCCGCAAGCGCCTGGCGAACATGAAGGAGTACGACCAGGCCACGCAGGCCCAGGAGCGCGTCCTGGACAAGCTGCTGGAGCTGGTCGAGGTCCCCGTCCCCGAGAAGCTCCTCGAGGACGAGATCAACACCCGCAAGCACAACCTCGAGCACCACCAGCTCGGCCAGATGGGTCTGGACCTCGACAAGTACCTGGAGATCCAGGGCAAGACCGCCGAGGAGTTCGACACCGAGACGCGCGAGGCCGCGATCAAGGGCATCAAGACCCAGTTCGTCCTGGACGAGCTGGTCAACCGGGAGAAGCTGAACGTCAGCCAGGAGGAGCTCACCGAGCACCTCATGCGGCGCGCGGCCTCCTCCGGCATGTCCCCCGACCAGTTCGCGCAGGCGGTCGTCGAGGGCGGCCAGGTCCCGATGCTGGTCGGCGAGGTCGCCCGCGGCAAGGCCCTGGCGGTGGTGGTCGAGGCCGCCACGGTCAAGGACACCAACGGCGAGATCGTCGACCTGGACGACGAGGACGAGGACGCGTCGAAGGCCACCGCGGCCGAGTCCACCGAGGAGACCCCGGAGGCCTGACCTTCCGGCCGGCACCTCACCCCGTACGGGGACGGGCCCCAGGGGAGCGCGCACCGCGCTCCCCTGGGGCCCGTCGTCGTGTGCGGCGGGCCGTGAGGGTGTGTGGCGGGCCGTGAGCGGCACGGGAAGGGCCCGATCGCCCCGGCACCCCCCCTGACAGCCCGCTCCGGCGCGACCCCGGACCTGCCCGCGGCGACAATGGAGCGAGGGCCCGGGTCCTCGCTCCGAGGGGGCGATCCCGGACCCCGGATTCCGCTTGTGGGCCGCCATGCGCTGACAGCGAACACCCGCAGAACCGGGATTGCAGCCGACTGCCTGCGCGTTAGGGTCCATGAATACGAGGGCAGGGGAGTCCCCGAAGCCGCCCCGGCACGGGGCGCAAGGGGTCCCGCGCCCCAGCAGAACACGTGAGACGGCTCCGCGCCGTCGTAAGACGAGCAGGTGGATACGTGACGAATCTGATGCCCTCCGCCGCAGGCGAGCCTTCCATCGGTGGTGGCCTCGGTGACCAGGTCTACAACCGGCTGCTCAACGAGCGGATCATCTTCCTCGGCCAGCCGGTGGACGACGACATCGCCAACAAGATCACCGCACAGCTGCTGCTCCTTGCCGCCGACCCCGACAAGGACATCTACCTGTACATCAACAGCCCCGGTGGGTCCATCACGGCGGGCATGGCGATCTACGACACCATGCAGTTCATCAAGAACGACGTGGTGACCGTCGCCATGGGCATGGCGGCCTCCATGGGTCAGTTCCTGCTCAGCGCGGGCACCCCCGGCAAGCGCTTCGCCCTGCCCAACGCCGAGATCCTGATCCACCAGCCCTCGGCCGGCCTCGCGGGCTCCGCGTCCGACATCAAGATCCACGCCGAGCGGCTGCTGCACACCAAGAAGCGCATGGCCGAGCTCACCTCCTTCCACACCGGCCAGTCGGTCGAGCAGATCACCCGCGACTCGGACCGCGACCGCTGGTTCGACGCGGAGGAGGCCAAGGTGTACGGCCTGATCGACGACGTCATCACCACCGCTGCCGGCATGCCGGGCGGCGGCGGCACCGGGGCGGCCTCGTAAGGGCTCACCGGGCCCTCTTCCGCCAAGCCCCCCAGCCACCGCCCCAGCCTTTTCCAGGAGACACCGTGAACGACTTCCCCGGCAGCGGCCTCTACGACCGTGCGCGCGCCGAGTACACCGCCCCCGTGGCCGAGTCCCGCTACGTCATCCCGCGCTTCGTGGAGCGCACCTCGCAGGGCGTCCGCGAGTACGACCCCTACGCGAAGCTCTTCGAGGAGCGCGTGATCTTCCTGGGCGTCCAGATCGACGACGCCTCGGCCAACGACGTCATGGCGCAGCTGCTGTGCCTGGAGTCGATGGACCCCGACCGTGACATCTCGGTCTACATCAACAGCCCCGGCGGTTCCTTCACCGCGCTCACGGCCATCTACGACACGATGCAGTTCGTGAAGCCGGACATCCAGACGGTCTGCATGGGCCAGGCCGCCTCCGCCGCCGCGGTCCTGCTGGCCGCGGGCACCCCGGGCAAGCGCATGGCGCTCCCGAACGCCCGGGTGCTGATCCACCAGCCGTACAGCGAGACGGGCCGCGGTCAGGTCTCCGACCTGGAGATCGCCGCCAACGAGATCCTCCGGATGCGCTCGCAGCTGGAGGACATGCTGGCCAAGCACTCGAACACGCCGATCGAGAAGATCCGCGAGGACATCGAGCGCGACAAGATCCTCACGGCCGAGGACGCCCTGTCGTACGGCCTGATCGACCAGATCATCTCCACCCGGAAGATGAACAACGCATCCGTGAGCTGACGCGAATCCACCCGATTCGTCGCCGGACCTGTATCGTCGCCGCTCCTTGGCACGGCTCGACATGCCGCACGTCACGCCGCACGTCGAAGTGAACCGTGCCAAGGGGGGCACGAACGGGGGGCCCGGCAAGGTACCGTCGGACATAAGGCAGCACCAGGAGCCGCTGGATCCAAGGCGTCTCCCAGGCGAAGGGGAAGCACACCGTGGCACGCATCGGTGACGGCGGCGATCTGCTCAAGTGCTCGTTCTGCGGCAAGAGCCAGAAGCAGGTCAAGAAGCTCATCGCAGGCCCCGGTGTGTACATCTGCGACGAGTGCATCGACCTCTGCAACGAGATCATCGAGGAAGAACTCGCGGAGACCAGCGAGGTGCGCTGGGAGGAACTGCCCAAGCCCCGCGAGATCTACGAGTTCCTCGAAGGCTATGTGGTCGGTCAGGAAGCGGCCAAGAAGGCGCTGTCCGTGGCGGTGTACAACCACTACAAGCGGGTCCAGGCCGGCGAGAACGGCGGCGGCCAAGGCCGCGACGACGCCATCGAGTTGGCGAAGTCGAACATTCTGCTGCTGGGCCCCACGGGCTCCGGCAAGACCCTGCTCGCGCAGACCCTGGCCCGCATGCTGAACGTGCCGTTCGCCATCGCGGACGCCACGGCGCTGACGGAGGCCGGGTATGTCGGCGAGGACGTCGAGAACATCCTCCTGAAGCTGATCCAGGCGGCCGACTACGACGTCAAGAAGGCCGAGACGGGCATCATCTACATCGACGAGATCGACAAGGTGGCCCGCAAGAGCGAGAACCCGTCGATCACCCGCGACGTGTCCGGCGAGGGTGTCCAGCAGGCGCTGCTGAAGATCCTGGAGGGCACGACCGCCTCGGTCCCGCCGCAGGGTGGCCGCAAGCACCCGCACCAGGAGTTCATCCAGATCGACACGACGAACGTGCTGTTCATCGTGGGCGGCGCGTTCTCCGGCCTGGAGAAGATCATCGAGTCGCGCGCGGGCGCCAAGGGCATCGGCTTCGGCGCGACCATCCGCTCCAAGCGCGAGCTGGAGTCCAAGGACCAGTTCGAGGACGTCATGCCCGAGGACCTGGTGAAGTTCGGGATGATCCCGGAGTTCATCGGCCGCCTCCCGGTCATCACCTCGGTCCACAACCTCGACCGCAAGGCCCTGCTCCAGATCCTGGTCGAGCCGCGCAACGCCCTGGTGAAGCAGTACCAGCGCCTCTTCGAACTCGACGGGGTGGAGCTGGACTTCGAGCGTGAGGCGCTGGAGGCCATCGCGGATCAGGCGATCCTGCGCCAGACGGGCGCCCGCGGTCTGCGCGCCATCATGGAGGAGGTCCTCCAGGCGGTGATGTACGAGGTGCCCTCCCGCAAGGACGTGGCCCGCGTCGTCATCACGGCGGACGTGGTCCTGTCGAACGTGAACCCGACCCTGATCCCGAGGGACGCGCGCGGGCGCGGTCCCGGGGAGCAGAAGACGGCGTAGCGGCACCGCACGGCACAGCACGCGAAGGGCCCCGGTCACCCGACCGGGGCCCTTCGCGTCGGGTCACGCCTTGACGCGGATCTCCGTGCGGACCTTCTTGGTGACGTCGACCGCGGTGTCCTTGGAGACATCGGTGGGACCGCCGGGGGAGACCATGACGAGGGTGCTGTAGTCCGCCCACGCGCAGAACCAGTCGGTCTTCCTGAGCCCGCTCGCCGCGCTGGTGGCGCGGGCGGCCTGGCACTTCATCACCGCGCCGTCCATGTCCACCGACTCGGGCTGCCCGAGCAGCTCGGTCTTCTGGGCGGTGCCGCCGCTGGAGGAACCGCCGCCGGACGAGCCGTCCTTGCTCTGCTTGGCGAGGGAGGCGAAGAACGTGTCCAGGGCCGTGCCGGGGTCGGCGATCTTGCCGTAGCCGCCGATGATCATGATGGACCTGCTCGCCGCGAGCTCCGTCTTGCTTGGGACCGTGCTCGGGTCGGCCGGGTTGTAGCCGCTGAGGTCGGCCGAGGTGTAGGAGCCGAAGACCGCCGTGCCGTTCTGCACGCCGCTGGCCCGCAGGTCCTTCTCGGTGCTCGGGTCACTGGACGTCACATCGTCCTGGCCGGTCGCCCGGTTGTAGTCCCCCAGCAGCTTCTTGGGCATGGTCAGCTGGTGCGGGCCGTCGTCGGTGAGACCGCCGCCGCCCGTGCCGAACGCGAGGTACGCGCCCACGGCCAGGGCCGCCACGACCGCCACGGCTCCGGTGACGATGAGGGCCGCCTTCTTCCCGCCGCCACCCGCCGCCGGCGGCGGCTGCGGTAGGCCGTAGGACTGCTGACCGTAGGGCTGCTGGCCGTAGCCACCCGGCTGGCCGTACGGATTCGGGTGCTGCTGCGGCGGTACGCCCTGCGGTGCCTGCGGAGGGTAGCCGTAACCGGGTTGGGGCGCCGCCGGCGGCTGCTGGCCGTAGGGGCCCGGCTGACCGTACGGGCCCGGCTGCCCCGGCTGACCGTACGGCCCCGGCTGCTGAGGCTGTCCGCCGTACGGGCCCGGCTGGTTGAAGCTCATCTCTGGGTTCCCCTCCAGATGCTTATACGATCCTCACATCCTTACGTGGACGCGGAACGCGCAGGCCACCGGGGGCCGCACCGTTACACAACAAATGCGGTTCGGTACTGCGTCGTGACCCCCCTAAACTGGGCCCCGTGACCGAGAACGCTCAGCAGCAGCCATCAGCGCCCGAGACCGAACTGCCGACCCAGTACGCGCCGGCCGACGTAGAGGGGCCGCTGTACGAGCGCTGGGTAGAACGGGGTTACTTCGAGGCGGACCCCAAGAGCGACAAGCCCGCGTACACCGTCGTCATCCCGCCGCCCAACGTCACCGGCAGCCTGCACCTCGGCCACGCCTTCGAGCACACGCTCATCGACGCCCTGACCCGCCGCAAGCGCATGCAGGGCCACGAGACGCTGTGGCAGCCCGGAATGGACCACGCCGGCATCGCGACCCAGAACGTCGTGGAGCGGGAGCTCGGCAAGGAGGGCAAGTCCCGGCACGACCTCGGCCGTGAGGCCTTCGTCGAGCGCGTCTGGCAGTGGAAGGCCGAGTCCGGCGGCCAAATCTCCGGCCAGATGCGTCGCCTGGGCGACGGCGTCGCCTGGGCGCGGGAGCGCTTCACCATGGACGAGGGCCTCTCCCAGGCCGTCCAGACCATCTTCAAGCGGCTCTACGACGACGAGCTGATCTACCGCGCCGAGCGCATCATCAACTGGTGCCCCCGCTGCCTCACCGCGATCTCCGACATCGAGGTCGAGTACCAGGACGACGACGGCGAGCTCGTCTCCATGGTCTACGGGGAGGGCGACGAGACCATCGTCGTCGCCACCACCCGCGCGGAGACCATGCTGGGTGACACGGCGGTCGCCGTCCACCCCGAGGACGAGCGCTACAAGCACCTGGTCGGCAAGCTCATCAAGCTGCCGCTGACCGACCGCTCCATCCCGGTCGTCGCGGACGCGCACGTCGACCCCGAGTTCGGCACCGGCGCCGTCAAGGTCACCCCGGCCCACGACCCCAACGACTTCGAGATCGGCCAGCGCCACGACCTGCCGAACCTCAGCGTCATGGACGAGCACGCGGTCATCACCGCGCACGGCCCCTTCCAGGGCCTGGACCGCCTGGAGGCCCGCTCCGCCATCGTCGCCGCCCTGCGCGCCGAAGGCCGGATCGTCGCCGAGAAGCGGCCCTACGTCCACTCGGTCGGCCACTGCTCGCGCTGCAAGACCACCATCGAGCCGCGCCTGTCCATGCAGTGGTGGGTCAAGGTCGGCCCGCTCGCCAAGGCGGCCGGCGACGCGGTCCGCGAGGGCAAGGTCAAGATCCATCCGCAGGAGATGGAGAAGCGCTACTTCGACTGGGTCGACAACCTCCACGACTGGTGCATCTCGCGGCAGTTGTGGTGGG
Organism: Streptomyces sp. NPDC048664; assembly: GCF_040650555.1. Lineage (NCBI taxonomy): Bacteria > Bacillati > Actinomycetota > Actinomycetes > Kitasatosporales > Streptomycetaceae > Streptomyces > Streptomyces sp. NPDC048664. Next base: position 212,150 of record NZ_JBEZHK010000010.1, read on the forward strand.
GCCACCGCATCCCGGTCTGGTACGGCCCAGGCGGCGAGATCGTCTGCGTCGGCCCCGACGAGCAGCCCCCCACCGGCGACGGCTGGCACCAGGACACCGACGTCCTCGACACCTGGTTCTCCTCCGGCCTGTGGCCCTTCTCCACCCTGGGCTGGCCCGAGCAGACCGAGTCGCTCGCCAAGTTCTACCCGAACTCCGTCCTGGTCACCGGCTACGACATCCTCTTCTTCTGGGTCGCCAGGATGATGATGTTCGGCCTGTACGCGATGGACGGCACCCCGCCGTTCCACACCATCGCCCTGCACGGCATGGTCCGCGACCAGTTCGGCAAGAAGATGTCGAAGTCCTTCGGCAACGCGGTCAACCCGCTGGACTGGATGGACAAGTACGGCTCCGACGCGCTCCGCTTCACCCTGGCGCGCGGCGCGAACCCCGGCGTCGACGTCCCGATCGGCGAGGACTGGGTCCAGGGCTCCCGCAACTTCGCGAACAAGATCTGGAACGCCACCCGCTTCGCGCTGATGAACGGCGCGACCGTTGAGGGCCCGCTGCCCGCGCCCGAGCGGATGTCGGCCACCGACCGCTGGATCCTGTCCCGGCTGAACTCGGTCGTCGCCGAAGTCGACGCCCTGTACGAGGACTTCCAGTTCGCCAAGCTGTCCGACGCCCTCTTCCACTTCGCGTGGGACGAGGTCTTCGACTGGTACGTCGAGCTGTCCAAGACGACGTTCCAGGCGGGCGGCGAGGCGGCCGAGGTCAGCAAGCGCGTCCTCGGCGAGGTCCTCGACGTCACGCTGAAGCTGCTCCACCCGGTCGTCCCGTTCGTCACCGAGACGCTGTGGACCACCCTCACGGGCGGGGAGTCCGTCGTCGTCGCCGAGTGGCCGTCCGACAGCGGCTTCCGTGACCCGGCCGCCGAGCGGGAGATCGAGAGCCTCCAGTCCGTGATCACCGAGGTCCGCCGCTTCCGCGCCGACCAGGGCCTGCAGCCCGGCCAGCGCGTCCCCGCCCGCCTCACCCTGGACGGCACCGCGCTCGCCCCGCACGAGGCCGCCATCCGCCAGCTTCTTCGCCTCCAGCCGGAGGACGAGGGCTTCACGGCCACGGCGACCCTGCCGGTCGCGGGCGCCGAGGTCGCGCTCGACCTGTCGGGCACGATCGACGTGGCGGCGGAGCGCAAGCGGCTGGCCAAGGACCTGGCGGCGGCCGAGAAGGAGCGCCAGCAGGCGGAGGCCAAGCTCGGCAACGAGGCGTTCCTCGCGAAGGCCCCGGAGAACGTGGTCGACAAGATCCGCACCCGGCTGGCCAAGGCGGACGAGGACATCACCCGCATCCAGTCCCAGCTGGACCGCCTGCCCCAGGCGTGAGCGGTACGCCACACGGCTAAGGCCCCCGGAGTCCCAGGACTCCGGGGGCCTTCGCCCACCCCGGGGGCGGGGGAAGGCCCCCGAGGCCCCCGGTGTCCAAGCCACCGCACGCGTTGTCACCCGGTCTCCGTAGACTGGCCTCGTGAGTGACCTGCCTCCGCGTGACCCCAATGAGAGCGATCCCTTCGAGGACATCGTCGCCGCCGAGACGGAGCGCGATCCCGACCTCGCGGTGATCGAAGCCGGCAGCCGTACCCTGCGCACTCAGGGCGGCCCGCCGCAGGCGGACGTGCCCGCACGTCCCAGCGATCCCGAGGTGGACCAGGCGCTGCGCGCGGTCGAGGCGGAGCTGGCCACCCGCTGGGGCGAGACCAAGCTGGAGCCCTCCGTCAGCCGTATCGCCGCGCTGATGGACGTCCTCGGGGAGCCGCAGCGTGCGTACCCCTCCATCCACATCACGGGCACGAACGGCAAGACCTCCACCGCCCGCATGATCGAGGCCCTGCTGGGCGCCTTCGACCTGCGCACCGGCCGGTACACGTCGCCGCACGTCCAGTCGGTCACCGAGCGGATCAGCCTGGACGGCGCCCCCATCACCGCCGAGCGCTTCATCGAGACGTACGAGGACATCAAGCCGTACGTCGAGATGGTCGACGCCCAGCAGGAGTACCGGCTCTCCTTCTTCGAGGTGCTCACGGGCATGGCGTACGCGGCCTTCGCGGACGCCCCCGTCGACGTCGCGGTCGTCGAGGTCGGCATGGGCGGCACCTGGGACGCGACGAACGTGATCGACGGGGACGTCGCCGTGATCACCCCCATCGACCTGGACCACACCGACCGGCTCGGCGGCACGCCCGGCGAGATCGCCCAGGAGAAGGGCGGCGTCATCAAGCAGGATGCCACCGTCATCCTGGCCCAGCAGCCGGTGGACGCGGCCCAGGTGCTCCTGAAGAAGGCCGTGGAGGTGGACGCGACCGTGGCCCGCGAGGGCCTGGAGTTCGGCGTCGTCTCCCGCCAGGTCGCCGTCGGCGGCCAGCTCCTCACCCTGCGCGGCCTCGGCGGCGAGTACCACGAGGTGTACCTGCCGCTGCACGGCGCCTACCAGGCGCACAACGCGGCCGTGGCGCTCGCCGCCGTCGAGGCGTTCTTCGGCGTGGGCTCGCAGCGCCCCGAGCCGCTGGACATCGACACGGTCCGCAAGGCGTTCGCCGGGGTGTCCTCGCCGGGCCGCCTGGAGGTCGTACGCCGCTCCCCGACCGTCGTCCTGGACGCCGCCCACAACCCGGCGGGCGCCCGGGCCACCGCCGAGGCCATGAGCGAGGCGTTCGACTTCAGCCGGTTGGTCGGGGTCGTCGGCGCCAGCGCGGACAAGAACGTCCGGGGCCTGCTGGAGGCGTTCGAGCCGGTCTTCGCCGAGGTCGTGATCACCCAGAACTCCAGCCATCGCGCGATGGACGCCGACGACCTCGCCGCGATCGCCGTCGAGGTCTTCGGCGAGGAGCGCGTCCAGGTCGAGCCGCGCCTGCCCGACGCCCTGGAGGAGGCGATCACGCTCGCCGAGGACCAGGGGGAGTTCGCCGGCGCCGGGGTGCTGGTCACCGGCTCCGTCATCACGGTCGGCGAGGCCCGGCTGCTCCTGGGGAAGGGCTGACCCGCCATGCGTACGCTGTGTGCTTCGACCCTGATCGGCGAGTTCTTCGTGATCGGCTTCGCCGGCCTGGTCGCGATGAAGGACCCGCATCTGACCTCGGGCACGGTCTGGACGGTGTGCGGCGTCGCCATGGCGCTGTGCGTCCTGCTGTGCGGTGTGCTCACCCGCCCCGGCGGGGTCCAGCTGGGCTGGGCCCTGCAGATCGCCCTGATCGCCTCCGGCTTCTTCGTGCCGACGATGTTCTTCATGGGTGCCGTCTTCGCGGCCCTGTGGTGGGCGTCCGTCCACTACGGCCGGAAGATCGACGAGGCCAAGGCCCGCTTCGCGGCGGCCGAGGGCACCGGCGAAGGCAGCCCGGCCTGACCCGCGGGCGGACCGGGCGCCGGCGGCCTGTCCCCGGGCCGGATGCCGCTGACGCTGCGTGACGACCGCCCCGGCCTGCCCTGTAGCCTCATCCTCGCGCCCCAACCACACGCATCACACCCGCACAGAACAACGAAGGAGCCCTCTCGTGACCTCGCGCACCCTCGTCCTGCTCAAGCCCGACGCCGTCCGTCGCGGGTTGATCGGCGAGATCATCGGCCGCATCGAGCGCAAGGCCGGCTGGACCATCAGCGCGCTGGAGCTGCGCACCCTGGACCAGGACACCCTGGAGCAGCACTACGGCGAGCACAAGGGCAAGCCCTTCTACGAGCCGCTGGTCCAGTTCATGGCCTCCGGTCCGGTCGTCGCGCTGGTCGTGGAGGGCGAGCGGGTCATCGAGGGCCTGCGCGCGCTGGCCGGCCCCACCGACCCGATCGCCGCGGCGCCGGGCTCCATCCGCGGGGACTTCGGGGTGATCGTGCGCGAGAACCTCATCCACGCCTCGGACTCCGAGGAGTCCGCCGAGCGCGAGCTGAAAATCTTCTTCCCCGGTCGCTTCTGAGCGCGTGGATGATGAACTTCTGAACGCCTCTTGTGAAAAATTCTGAGGTTTTACGGCGTCACTCGGACGCCTGAACCTGAGTGCCCGGAATATCCACTCCGGGAAACCCTGCGGCCATGTGGCATATGCGTGGCGTTCGGGGGAACGGCTACCCCCGAACGCTCGTCTCCAGGAGCGAGGCGACGCGTCATCTGCTGACAATGGCGAAGACCCTCGCGCAGTGTTCCGTGCGGGCGAGACTACGATGTAAGCCTTCACGTCACAGCACCCACTTCGCCGACCCAACAAAAGCCCTTACACGCTCACCTTGGGAAGGCCAGACGAATCCTGATGGGGAACTCAATGTCGTTCATCGGCCGTGACATGGCTGTCGACCTCGGGACCGCCAACACGCTGGTGTACGTCAGGGGTCGCGGGATCGTACTCAACGAGCCGTCCGTCGTCGCGATCAACACCAACACCGGTGGCATCCTCGCGGTCGGCGCGGAAGCGAAGAAGATGATCGGCCGGACGCCGGGCAACATCGTCGCGGTGCGTCCGCTGAAGGACGGCGTGATCGCCGACTTCGAGATCACCGAGCGGATGCTCCGCTACTTCATCCTGAAGATCCACAAGCGGCGGTACCTGGCTCGTCCGCGGGTCGTCGTCTGTGTGCCCTCGGGCATCACGGGCGTGGAGCGCCGCGCGGTCATCGAGGCGTCCTCCCAGGCGGGCGCGCGCCAGGTGCACATCATCGAGGAGCCGATGGCGGCCGCCATCGGCTCCGGCCTGCCGGTCCACGAGGCCACGGGCAACATGGTGGTGGACATCGGCGGCGGCACCACGGAGGTCGCGGTCATCTCGCTCGGCGGCATCGTCACCGCCCAGTCCATCCGCGTCGCGGGTGACGAGCTGGACAACGCGATCATCCAGCACGTCAAGAAGGAGTACTCGCTCCTTCTCGGCGAGCGGACGGCCGAGCAGATCAAGATCACGATCGGTTCGGCGTACGAACTCGACGCCGACGAGCACACCGAGATCCGTGGCCGGGACCTGGTCTCGGGGCTGCCCAAGACCGTGGTCATCTCGGCGGCCGAGGTCCGCAAGGCCATCGAGGAACCGGTCAACGCGATCGTGGACGCGGTCAAGACGACCCTGGACAAGTGCCCGCCGGAGCTGTCCGGTGACGTCATGGACCGGGGCATCGTGCTGACCGGCGGCGGCGCCCTGCTGCGCGGCCTCGACGAGCGGCTGCGCCGGGAGACCGGCATGCCGATCCACATCGCCGAGGACCCGCTGGACAGCGTGGCGCTGGGGTCGGGCAAGTGCGTCGAGGAGTTCGAGGCGCTCCAGCAGGTGCTGGACGCCCAGCCCCGCAGGTGACGTGAGGCGTGACTCCGCCGCACGGGGCGGGCCTTCGCCGGACCTTCGTCGTAAGGTTCTTGGTCGGGTGGTCCTTCCTCGTAGGGCGGACCGCTGACACAGACGTATCACCCCTCATACCCCCCGTATCCCGCAACGATGCCGGGGCGATCACCGGACCGGCTCCGGACCGCCTCGCACCGCCCCGGCATCGACACCCGGACCGACCCCCGGATCGCGTCCAGCGGGTCGTGCCCGCCAGGCATCGCCCGCCGGTCCGTGCCCAGCGGACCAGCGCACCCGGGACGCCCGCCCACCCATTCCGACGAGGAAGGCACGGCCGCCGCACGTGAGGGACACACGAGAGAGCCGGCTGCTCCTGGTGCTGCTGATCGCCATCGCGTTCGCACTGATCACGGTGGACATCCGCGGTGGCCAGGACTCACCGGTCCAAGGTGCCCGCGAGGCCGCCGCCACGGTCTTCGGCCCGATCGAGAACGGGGTGTCGTCCGCCGTCAACCCCGTCGGCAACGCGATCGCCGCCGTGCGCGACTCGGACAGCCGGCATGACCGCATCGCGCGACTGGAGCAGTCGAACGCCGCGTTGAAGGCGAAACTGGGCAGCGACGACCGCAACCGCAGCCGGCTCAAGCAACTCGACAACCTGATCCGCGTGGCGGGCGAGGGCCAGTACGGGATCAAGGGTGCCGAGGTCATCGCGATAGGAGCGGCCCAGGGCTTCTCCTGGACCGTGACCATCGACGTGGGGGCGAAGGACGGCATCCAGCGCGACATGACCGTCCTCAACGGAGAGGGACTGGTGGGGCGGGTCACCACCGTCGGCCCGGACACCGCGACCGTGCTCCTCGCCAACGACCCGGACTTCACCGTCGGCACCCGGATGGAGGGCAGCGACGAGCTCGGGTTCGCCACCGGGCAGGGCGACCGCGCGATGCGCGTCCAGCTCCTCAACGGCAAGGCGGACGTGAAGAAGGGCGACCGCCTGGTGACCTTCGGCTCGGAGGCCGACAAGCCCTTCGTGCCCGGAGTGCCGGTCGGTGTGGTCTCCCGGGTGGACCCGTCCGGCGGCGACCTCACCCGCACGATCTACGTGACGCCGTTCGCCTCCTTCACCAAGCTGGACATCGTCGGGGTGGTCGTCCAGTCGCCCAAGAAGGACCCGCGTGACTCCGTCCTGCCCCCGAAGCCCCAGGCGAAGCCCACGCCCACGGTGACCGTCACCGTCACCCCCTCGTCCGGAGGCGGACAGCCGTCCGACGGGGGGCAGTCGCCCGACGGCGGCCAGTCGCCCGGAAACCAGCAGTCGCCCGACGGCGGCCGGTCGCCGGCCGACCAGCGGCAACCCGGTGGCCAGCAGCCCGACGCCCAGCAGACGCCCTAGGAGCTGAACCAGATGCGCTTCAACCGGATTCTGCTCTCCGTCCCCCTGGTGATCGTCGCCCTCGTGATCCAGGTGAGTGCCCTCGCCCGCTTCCACCTGCCCGGCGCCGTCCCGGACCTCGTGCTGCTGACCGTCGTCGCCCTGGCCATGGTCTACGGGCACGTCGGAGGTTGCCTCGTCGGATTCGGCGCGGGCCTGCTCTCCGACCTCGTGCCGCCCGCCGACCACGCCGCGGGCCGCTATGCCCTCGTGCTGTGTGTCGTCGGCTACGTCGCCGGCCTGGCCAAGCCCGAGAACGGCCGCCTGAAGTCCGCCACGGGCCCGATGGCCGTGGTCGTCGCCGCCGCGATCGGCTCGACCCTGCTGTACGCGGGCGTCGGCGCTCTCGTCGGTGACACGGCCGCCCGCCATGTGGGCCTGGGCAGCCTGCTGTTCACGGCCGCCCTGTACGACCTGCTGCTCGCGCCGTTCGTGGTCCCCGCCGTGATGGCGCTGGCCCGCCGTCTCGACAACGACCCGCTCGCCGAGACCGGCTCCGCCAAGGCGTCCGACGTCGCCACCGGCTGGCTCTCCTCGGGCACCGGGCTGCGTATCGGCAGCCAGCGCGGGGTCCTGCGGGTCAAGGCGGCCAAGGCCCGGGTCGCCCGCGCCGGCCGTATCAAGGGGGTCAAGCGCCTGTGAACCCCCACGCGTTCCCGCCGGCGGTCCCGTCCGCGCTCCCGGACGGGCCCCGCTCCGGACTTCCTCACGGATTCACCCGAACGGGGAGAGTGTCGCGGAACGGGGTCGCGCCCGTCCCGCGTTCTTCATCCGTACGGGCCCACGCACACATGTCCACGCACTGAGAGGGGAGGCAGCGCGGTGACCAACATTCCCGAGACGGGACGGACCCCACGCGTCCAGATCCGGCTCGTCGTCATCCAGATCCTGGTCCTCTCCCTCCTCGGCACCCTCGGCGGCCGCCTCTGGTACCTCCAGATCCGCAACGGCGCCGAGTACTCCAAGGAGGCGAGCGGCAACCACGTCCAGCAGGTCGTCCAGCCCGCCGTGCGCGGCGAGATCCTGGACGCGCGCGGCGTCCCGCTCGCCGACAACGAGACCCGGCTGGTCGTCTCCGCCTCGCGCACCGACCTGCTGAAGATGAAGGACGACGGCAAGGCGGTCCTGACCAAGCTGGCCGGAGTGCTGGGCATGAAGCCCCAGGACGTCGTCGAGAAGGTCCGGCTGTGCGACGCGAAGACCCCGCAGCCCTGCTGGAACGGCTCGCCCTACCAGCCGATCCCCATCACCGACGAGGCCACCCCCAAGCAGGCCCTGCAGATCCGTGAGCGCTCCGAGGACTTCCCCGGGATCACCGCCGAGCCGGAGGCCCTGCGCCGCTACCCGGCCCCCGGCGAGGCGAACACCGCCCAGGTCCTCGGCTACCTCTCGCCCGTCACCGACGACGAGATCCAGAAGGCCAAGGACACCGACTCGCCCTATCTGCGCTCCGACCAGGTCGGCCGCTCCGGGCTCGAGCGCCAGTACGACAAGGCGCTGCGCGGCAAGGCGGGCGTCACCCGCTACGAGGTGGACAACCTCGGCCGCGTCATCGGCAAGGCCAGGAGCGACGCCGCCGAACCCGGTTCCAACCTCGTCACCAGCATCGACGCACGCGTCCAGCGGGTCGCCGAGTACGAGCTGGACGCGGCGATGAAGACCGCCCGCACCCAGTTCGACACCAACACCGGTAAGAACTACAAGGCGGACTCCGGTGCCGTCGTGGTGATGGAGGCCAAGACCGGCCGCATCGTCGCCATGGCCTCCGCCCCGAACTACGACCCGAACGTGTGGGTCGGCGGCATCTCGGCCAAGGACTACAAGCAGCTCACCGGCAAGGACTCCGACTACCCGCTGCTCAACCGGGCCATCCAGGGGCAGTCGGCACCCGGCTCGACCTTCAAGGTGGTCTCCACGGCCGCGGCCATCGAGGCCGGCTACCCCTTCGACGGCCACTACCCCTGCACCAGCTCGTACTCGGTGGGCAGCCAGGTCTTCAAGAACTTCGAGGGCGAGAACTTCGGCCCGATCTCGCTCGGCCGCGCCCTCGAGGTCTCCTGCGACACCGTCTTCTACGGCCTCGCCGACAACGAGTGGAAGAAGGACGGCGGCATCAACCCGAAGAAGGGCCAGCCCAAGGACTACTTCTACAAGGCCGCCCACCAGTTCGGCCTCGGCAAGCCCACCGGTATCGACCTGCCCAACGAGGTCTCCGGCCGCGTCCCCGACCGCCAGTGGAAGCTCGACTACTGGAAGGCCAACAAGGACGCCTGGTGCAAGTCCGGCAAGAAGGACGGCAGCTACGTCGAGAAGATCGAGTACGAGAACTGCCTCGAAGGCAACAAGATGCGTGAGGGCGACTCGATCAACTACTCCATCGGCCAGGGCGACACGCTCCTGACGCCCATCCAGGAGGCTGTGATCTACGGCGCGATCGCCAACGGCGGCACGATGTACGACCCGACCATCGGCAAGGCCATCGTCAGCCCCGACGGCAAGCACGTCACCGAGATCAAGCCCAGGTCCCACGGCAGGCTCCCCATCGACGCCAAGACCCGCAGCGTCATGGACGACGCGCTCGCGGGCGTCGTCACCCGGGGTACGGCGGCCTGGAAGTTCGGCGGCTGGCCGCAGGACAAGATCCCGCTGCACGCCAAGACGGGTACCGCCGAGGTCTACGGCAAGCAGACGACCTCGTGGCTGGCCACCTACTCCAAGGACTACTCGGTCATCATGACCATCGCCCAGGCCGGTACGGGTTCGGGAGCCTCCGGACAGGCCGTGCACAACATCTACGACGCGCTGTACGGCGTCCAGGGCGACGGCTCGATCGACAAGAAGAAGGCCCTCCTCTACACGCCGCAGAAGGGCCTGCCCAAGATCCAGCACGACGGCTCGATCGTGTCTCCGAAGATCCAGAAGTACGACCCGAACGCGAACAAGGCGACCGACCAGAACCAGCAGCAGACCCCCACGGACAACCCGTCGGGCACCGCCCCCTCGCCGACCTCCACCAACCGTGACACGCGCAGGCGCTCGGCCCGCCCGAAGAAGAGGCGGAGGATCCTGACGTGACCGCCAACAACTTCTCCGTCTCCGGATACGGGCCCGAGCGCGCCGGGTGGACACGGATCTTCGCCCGCGACAGCGTCGCCCGCCGCCTGGACTGGCCGATACTGCTGTCGGCCATCGCCCTCTCCATGATCGGCACGGCCCTCGTCTACTCGGCGACCCGCGGCCGCACCGAGATCAACCAGGGCGACCCGTACTACTTCCTGATCCGGCACCTGATGAACACCGGCATCGGGCTCGCCCTGATGATCGGCACGATCTGGCTCGGCCACCGCACCCTGCGCACCGCCGTGCCGATCCTCTACGGGCTCTCGCTCCTGCTGATCCTGCTGGTGCTGACCCCGCTGGGCGCCACCATCAACGGCAACCGCAACTGGATCGTCTTCGGCGGCGGCTTCTCCCTCCAGCCCTCCGAGTTCGTGAAGATCACGATCATCCTGGGCATGGCCATGTTGCTCGCGGCCCGGGTCGACGCGGGCGACAAGCCCCACCCCGACCACAAGACCGTCGCCCAGGCCCTGGGCCTGGCCGCCGTCCCGATGATGATCGTCATGCTGATGCCCGACCTGGGCTCCACGATGGTCATGGCCGTCACCGTGCTCGGCGTGCTGCTCGCCTCCGGCGCCTCCAACCGCTGGGTGTTCGGCCTGATCGGCACGGGCGCCCTCGGCGCGCTCGCCGTCTGGCAGCTGCACATCCTCGACGAGTACCAGATCGACCGCTTCGCCGCCTTCGCCAACCCCGACCTGGACCCCGCGGGCGTCGGCTACAACACCAACCAGGCGCGCATCGCGATCGGCTCCGGAGGGCTGACCGGCCAGGGGCTCTTCCACGGGTCGCAGACGACGGGCCAGTTCGTGCCGGAGCAGCAGACCGACTTCGTGTTCACGGTCGCGGGGGAGGAGCTCGGCTTCATCGGAGCGGGCCTGATCCTCGTCCTGCTCGGCGTCATCCTCTGGCGCGCCTGCCGGATCGCCCGGGAGACGACCGAGCTGTACGGCACGATCGTCGCCGCCGGGATCATCGCCTGGTTCTCCTTCCAGGCCTTCGAGAACATCGGCATGACCCTCGGCATCATGCCCGTCGCCGGCCTCCCCCTGCCGTTCGTGTCCTATGGCGGCTCATCCATGTTCGCGGTCTGGATAGCGGTCGGACTGCTGCAGTCGATCCGGGTGCAGAGACCCCTGTCGGCCTAGGGCAGGCCCTGGGGGCGGGCCCCCAGGGCGACAGGACGCAGGTCACCGAGAGGCTGAGGGACCGAGGGCGGCCGGGCCCGGGCGCGGGATCCGGACGATCCTCGGCCCCCTCTGCCGCACCGCCCCGAATGGCACTAGATTCGGTGCATGGCGGACACCAAGCGCGAAATCGAGCGTAAGTACGAGGCCGGAGCCGGGGACCCGCTGCCCGACCTGACCCGCGTCGGCGGTGTCTTCGCCGTGCTCGACAAGGGTGTCGCCGAACTCGACGCCACCTACTTCGACACGGCCGACCAGCGCCTGGCCGCGGCCAGGCTCACCCTGCGCCGCCGCACCGGAGGCGGCGACGCCGGCTGGCATCTCAAGCTGCCCGTCGCCGACGGCGTGCGGGACGAGATCCACGCCCCGCTCTCGGACGACCTGCCGCCCTCCCTGGCCGGCCTGGTCCGCTCCCACGTCCGCGACGCTCCCCTCGTCCCCGTCGTCCGGCTGCGCTCCGCCCGCGACATCCGCCACCTCGTCGACGCCGACGGAACCCTGCTCGCCGAGGTCAGCCTGGACCGGGTCCGCGCCGACCGGCTCGGCGCCGGCAAGGGCCGCGCCCAGTGGACGGAGATCGAGGTCGAACTCGCGGACGGCGGCGACCCCGCCTTCCTCGACAAGGTCGACAAGAAGCTGCGCAAGGCGGGCGTGAGCCGCTCCTCCTCCCCCTCCAAACTCGCCAGGGCGCTGGAGGAGACCGGAGCCCGCACCACGCCCTCCCGGGCCGTGGCGGGCGAGATACCGCCCGTCACCGCGGGCGACCACGTCCTCGCTTATGTCCGGGCCCAGCGCGACGCGATCGTCACCCTCGACTCCGCCGTGCGCCGGGACGTCCTCGACTCCGTGCACTCCATGCGCGTGGCCACCCGGCGGCTGCGCAGCACCTTCCGTTCGTTCGGCGGGATCCTCGACCGGGACGTCACCGACCCGATCGCCGACGAGCTGAAGTGGCTGGCCGGCGAACTCGGCGTGGACCGCGACCGCGAAGTCCTCACCGACCTTCTGACGGCCGCCCTGTCCGCACTGCCCCGGACACTGGTCGCGGGCCCGGTCCACGAGCGACTGACCACCTGGTCGACTGCTCGGCACGACGGCGCCCGGCAGGGACTGATCGCCGTCCTGGACGGTGAGCGCTACCTGGACCTGTTGAACGCGCTGGACGCCCTGGCCGCCGATCCGCCCCTGCTGAAGGCGGCGGCAAAGCCCCCCGCCAAGGCGGTCACGAAGGCCGTGCGCAGGGACTTCCGCAAGCTCGCCCACCTGGTCGGCCAGGCCCTGGACCTGCCGCCGGGCTCCGATCGCGACCTCGCGATGCACGCGGCCCGCAAGAAGGCCAAGCGCACCCGGTACGCGGCCGAGGCCGCCGCCCCCGCCCTCGGCAAGCCCGCGCGAGCCCTGGTCACGTCGATGAAGTCGCTCCAGACCCTGCTCGGCGAGCACCAGGACAGCGTCATGGCCCGGAACACCCTCCGAGAGCTGTCGGCCCTGGCGCACGCGGCGGGGGAGAACACCTTCACCTACGGCGTCCTGTACGGGCGACAGGAGCGGTGCGCGGCGGAGGCGGAGGAGGCACTGCCCCGGGTGTGGCGGACGGTACAGGGGGACCTGCGGCTCTGACGCGGGGACCACCGCGGCGGGGTCTCGCCCGCCTTGCGGCCTCCGGCCGTCCGTGGTGCCGCCGCGCTCGCGTTACGCTAGATGGTCACCCCTGTAAGTTCCGTCCAGCTCACGAAAGTCGCGAGATGTCTGCCGAAGCCGCCCAGTCGGTGTTCCCGCAGCTCGAAGCTCTGCTCCCGCATGTGCAGAAGCCGATCCAGTACGTCGGCGGAGAGCTCAACTCCACGGTCAAGCCGTGGGAGGCCTGTGACGTCCGCTGGGCGCTCATGTACCCGGACGCGTACGAGGTCGGACTGCCCAACCAGGGCGTCATGATCCTCTACGAGGTGCTGAACGAACGGGAGGGCGTCCTCGCCGAGCGCACGTACAGCGTGTGGCCGGACCTGGAGGCCCTCATGCGGGAGCACGCCGTCCCGCAGTTCACCGTCGACAGCCACCGCCCGGTGAAGGCCTTCGACGTGTTCGGCCTGAGCTTCTCCACCGAGCTCGGCTACACGAACATGCTGACGGCCCTGGACCTGGCGGGCATCCCGCTGGAGTCCAAGGACCGGACCCTGGACGACCCCATCGTGCTGGCGGGCGGCCACGCGGCGTTCAACCCCGAGCCCATCGCGGACTTCATCGACTGCGCGGTGATCGGCGACGGCGAGCAGGCGGTCCTGGAGATCACCGAGATCATCCGCGCCTGGAAGGACGAGGGCCGCCCCGGAGGCCGTGAGGAACTGCTCTTCCGTCTGGCGAGGACGGGCGGGGTGTACGTACCGGCGTTCTACGACGTCGAGTACCTCCCCGACGGCCGTATCGGCCGCGTCGTGCCCAACAAGTCGGGCGTCCCCTGGCGCGTGAGCAAGCACACGGTCATGGACCTGGACGAGTGGCCGTACCCGAAGCAGCCCCTCGTCCCCCTGGCGGAGACGGTCCACGAACGCATGTCCGTCGAGATCTTCCGCGGCTGCACCCGCGGCTGCCGCTTCTGCCAGGCGGGCATGATCACCCGCCCGGTGCGTGAGCGCTCGATCACGGGCATCGGCGAGATGGTCGAGAAGGGCCTGAACGCGACGGGCTTCGAGGAGGTGGGCCTGCTCTCCCTGTCCTCCGCCGACCACAGCGAGATCGGCGACATCGCCAAGGGCCTCGCGGACCGCTACACCGAGGACAAGATCGGCCTCTCCCTGCCGTCGACCCGCGTGGACGCGTTCAACATCGACCTGGCGAACGAGCTGACCCGCAACGGCCGGCGCTCGGGCCTCACCTTCGCCCCCGAGGGCGGCTCGGAACGCATCCGCAAGGTCATCAACAAGATGGTCTCCGAGGACGACCTCATCCGCACGGTCGCGACGGCCTACGGCAACGGCTGGCGTCAGGTGAAGCTGTACTTCATGTGCGGCCTGCCGACGGAGACGGACGACGACGTCCTCCAGATCGCCGACATGGCCACGCGCGTGATCCAGAAGGGCCGCGAGGTCTCCCGCGCCAACGACATCCGCTGCACGGTGTCGATCGGCGGCTTCGTCCCCAAGCCCCACACCCCCTTCCAGTGGGCCCCGCAGCTGAGCGCCGAGGAGACGGACGCCCGCCTGGAGAAGCTGCGCGACAAGATCCGCGGCGACAAGAAGTACGGCCGCTCGATCGGCTTCCGCTACCACGACGGCAAGCCCGGCATCGTGGAGGGCCTGCTCTCCCGCGGCGACCGCCGCATCGGCTCCGTGATCCGCGCGGTCTACGAGGACGGCGGCCGCTTCGACGGCTGGCGCGAGCACTTCTCGTACGACCGCTGGATGACCTGCGCGGACAAGGCCCTGGCCGACTTCGGCGTGGACGTCGACTGGTACACCACCCGCGAGCGCACCTACGAGGAGGTCCTCCCCTGGGACCACCTGGACTCGGGCCTCGACAAGGACTGGCTCTGGGAGGACTGGCAGGACGCCCTCGACGAGACAGAGGTCGAGGACTGCCGCTGGACGCCGTGCTTCGACTGCGGGGTCTGCCCGCAGATGGACACCAGCATCCAGATCGGCCCGACGGGCAAGAAGTTGCTCCCGCTGACGGTCAAGAGCGCGGCCCCGACCCCGGCTTCGAGCGGCCACACGCACTGAGGTGGGACGAGGCTGCCGCCGCGCTGGACGGTGTGCGCACCGCCAGGTCGGCGGCGGCCTCGCTCACACCGAAGGGGTCGAGGCGGCCTGAGGGCCCCGCATGGTCTTCGGCCCGCTACTGCTCGTGCCACCTCTGGTAGGCGGCCGAGGAGTCGCAGGTGGTCGTCTGCGGCTGCGTGCCGTTGGCCACACTGCTGGTCGTCATGCACCCTCCGTTCGACACGTTCTGCCACACCTTGAACAGGCCCCTGGGCTCCTCGTAGGCGACGCGCCACTTCTGGGTGTCGGGGAGGAGGTTGCACTCGTCCATCCAGAGACCCGGGTGCGCGGCGGTCGTCCCGGTGATGCACCGTCCCGTGTTCTGGTTGACGAAGCGGTACATGCCGCCCGGCAGGGACTCCTCGAGCCACTTCTGTTCGGGGCCACCGGTGCACTTCCACATCTGGAGCTTCGCGGCGTTCTCGGTGGCGTTGTCGAGGCAGTGGCTCGAGTTCCAGACGCTGATCTCGCTGAAACCCGCGGCATGCGCCGGTGTGCCGGTCAGGGCCACGGCCGGCACGGTCAGCGCGGCGGTGGCGAGCGCGAGCAGAGCGCGTCGTGCGGACATGAGTCGTGTGGACATGAGTGGACTCCACTTCCCACGTGCGGATCAACAAGGTGCGGCCCCGAGGCGATCCGGGCAGCAGAGTAGACCTCACGTGTCCGTACGGGTACGGACACGTACAGAAGAGGCCTGAAGTAGCCCTCGGCGCGCCTGGCGAATCTTGCGGGCATCGCGCCCTCAGGGAGAGGATCGAGGACATGGACTTCTTCACGGAGCCGTCCGTCCTCGTCGTTGCCGCGGCATTGCTCCTGGTGCTCAAGTACCGTCGCCGCGCGGCTGGTCGGCAGTCGCCGCACGTCTCTTCCACGACCTCCCGCCGTCCGCCTCCCAAGTAGGGCCGCTCCTGGCATGATCTTCTCGTGACAGGGGCAACTCGCCCTCTGTGCAGTTGAGTTCACCTCGCTGTGCGGGGGTTCGGGGGAGGGTGGGGCATGGAGATCTACGCCTACTGGCTCGACGGTGACCATCTGCGGCTGTCCGGGTGGGTGCCGCAGGACGAGTCGTTGTCCGTCATGCTGAAGATCCAGGCCATGTTGGGGCACACGGTGGTGCTGAGCGACATCCAGCTCATCGACAGCCCTGTGGTGCAGACGCTGTTCGCGTCGGAGGACTTCAGGGCGTTCGTGCGCGGTTGCCCCGGGTTCCTGCGCTGCACCACCGGCGCCCCGGCCGGAAGCGACCCGTTCACGCTCGTCACGACGGGGCTGCATCGGGCGTTGGAGCCCGGTTGGCTCTCCTCGTCGTTCGACTCGCCCGAGCCGCTGACCAGGTTGTCGCAGGCGGTCCTGGAGCGTGGGGACGCCAATCCGGGGCCGTTGTTCGCCCGAGGCACCGAGCTGGGACGGCGGTACGAGGAAGGCGGCGCGACACGGCACCGGCTCCAGGCCGTGGCCTGGACGCTGCACCACTTCTCCCGGGAGGCCGGGGTGCCGCTCGGGACCAGTGCCGTGGCGCGCCCCAGCTCGTACTGCGACGTACTGCGCGAGGTGGCCGAGTTGCCCGGTCTGCCCAGCCGCGACTACGCGCCGGTGGCGCGCACGCTCCAGTACCTGGAGACCCATCTGGGGGAAGCGGACCGGCACCGCAGGTCCCTGCTCATCGCCCACCTCGACGCGACGGATCCGCCGCACAGGGCCGCGATGCGCAACACCGCGACGCAGGCGTGGAACGCGGCGGTCCAGCGCACGCTCGGCACCGACGGGGCCTCTCCGCGGTCCCTGCCCGAGGCGGCCGACGTGGGCCTGTATCTGGGGCGGCCGACGGACGCGCTGTTCGAGTCGGCGGGTCCCGTCCCCGCGCCCTCCGCGGGGCACGGCCTGACCTCGGCGGACCTGGCGGCGGTCGGCACGCTCGGCTGGCAGGACATCGGGAAGATCCACCAGGACGACGCCGTGGCCCACCGGCGCGACGGGTTCCAGCAGGCGCTGCGCGTCGGGGACGCGGCGGCGGCCGACGACGCCCTGGCGGCACTGCTGCGTACGGTCAAGGGCAGGCTGCCGGCCGGTGGGGCGGGCCCCCGGCAGCTCCTGTGGGCCGCCGCCGAGGCCGGGCTCGGCCTCGCCGGGTCCGGGTTGGCCCTCGGCGCCGGAGAGGCCGTCGGTATGGCGGCGCCCGCGCTGGCGTTCGGACTGGCGGCGGAGAGGCTGTTGCGAGGCGGTCGTAGGCGCTCCCACATCGTCAACACGCTGATGAAGGCGGGCCGAGGGGGCGCCTGGGTGCGGCGCGGTGGCGCCTGAGGGGCGGGGGACGCGGTCACAAATAGGTGACTGCTCAACGAAACTGCCGTATCGGCCGCCGTGACCGGCGCTACGGTCGTCCCTTCGCCACATCCCTTGGGGGGGGACATGAACAATCCGTACACCATGCCGCCGCAGCCGCCCGTCGTGTCGCGACCGCGGTGGGGCAGAAAGCGGTACGTGCTGCCCGCGATCGGTGTGGCCTTCGCCATCGGCCTCGGAGCCGGTGGCCAGGACAAGGGCGGCGACGTGACGCCCACGGCCGACAAGGTGCGGCCGACGGCCACGGTCACCGCGACCGCCACGCGGACCGTGACGCCCCGGCCGGCGTCCACGGTGACGGCCACGGCGACGGCGACGAAGACGGTCCAGGTGAAGGTGACGGTCACCGCGCGGGCGGCCGGCTCGGGCGGCGGCGCCGGCGGATCCGGCTCCGGTGGGTCCGGTGGGTCCGGTGGGTCGACGGGGAGCGGCGGCTCCGGGTCGTCGGGGTCCGGCGGTGCGGGGAACGGGGCCACGGCACGCTGCAACGACGGCACCTACTCGTACGCGGCCCACCATCAGGGCGCCTGCTCCCACCACGGAGGCGTGGCGGTGTTCTACAAGTAGACGCGCGGGGGCCGCGGTCGGCACGGGGAGGTGCCGGCCGCGGCCCCGAGCCGTCTCGCCCACTCTGGAAAGGCGAGACGGCGGTCTTGGCGGGTCAGGGCAGCAGGACGGCCTTGCCGCGGGTGCGGCGTGCCTCCAGGTCGCTGTGCGCCCGCGCGGCCTCCGCCAGCGGGTAGGTGCGCCCGACCGGCACGGTGAGCATCCCGGCCGAGGCCAGGCGGACCAGCTCCGGCAGGGCCTCCCCGGCCTGCCCGGTGCCGCCCGCGCTGAAGCGGACGCCGTGCTGCGCGGCGGACATGTCGGCGATGGTGAGGACGCGCGCGCTGTCACCGGTCAGGGCGACGGAGTCGGCGAGCACCCCGGCGCCGGAGGCGTCGAGAACGAAGTCGACCCCGGCGGGCGCCGCGGCCTCGACCCGCTCCACCCAGCCGTCGCCGTAGCGGACCGCGACGGCTCCGAGCGCGGTGAGGCGTTCGAGGTCGTGCTCGCCGGCCGTTCCCACGACGGTGAGACCGCGGGCGACGGCCAGCTGCACCGCGACGGTGCCCACGCTGCCGCCCGCGCCGTGGACGAGCAGCGTCCGCCCCGCGGGCGCGTCCAACTGCCCGAGGACGCGGAACGCGGTCTCGCCGACCGTGACCAGCGACGCGGCGACCTCCCACGACAGGGTCCCGGGCTTGGCCAGCGGCCGGTCGAGCAGGGCGTACTCGGCGTAAGCGCCGCCGACGGCGGCGCCGAGGACCTCGTCCCCCACGGCCGCCTCGGCGCCCTCGCCCACGGCGTCCACGACACCGGCCGCGTCCAGGCCGGGGATCACGGGGAAGCGGGCGGGGTAGGTCCCGGCCAGCAGGCCGGAGCGGATCTTCATGTCGAGGGGGTTCACCGAGGCGGCGCGCACCCGGATCCGGACCTGGCCCGGGCCGGGCTCCGGCACGGTGACCTCCGACAGTCGCAGCACCTCGGGTGCGCCGTACTCGGAGAAAGTGATCGCTTGGGACATCGGGAACTCCTCGCTCAGACGGAGGGGGCGGACGGGGTGGGAAGGGCGGGGTAGTCGGTGTATCCGCGCTGGTCGCCGCCGTAGAAGGTGGCCTGGTCGGGGGAGTTGAAGGGGCCTCCGGCAGCCAGTCGCCGGGGCAGGTCGGGGTTGGCCAGGAACAGTGCCCCGTAGGCCACCATGTCCGCGCTGCCGTCCTCGATCAGCTTCAGCGCGTCGGGACCGGTGGCGTCGGGGTAGGTGAACGGGTTGAGCACGAACGTGCCGGACCAGGCCTCGCGCAGCCGGGGGGTCACCTCGCGGTCCGGGCCCTCCATCACGTGCAGGTAGGCGAGTCCCAGGCCGGAGAGGCGCTCCAGCAGGGTGCCGTAGACCCCGGCCAGGTCGTTCTCCGTGATGTCATTGAACACGTTTCCGGGGGAGATCCGCAGGCCGACGCGGTGGCCGCCGATCGCCTCCGCCACGGCGGTGGCGACCTCGACGGCGAAGCGGGTGCGGCCCTGGGCGTCGCCGCCCCAGGCGTCGTTGCGCTGGTTGCTGCCGGGGGCCAGGAACTGGTGGATCAGGTAGCCGTTGGCGCCGTGGAGCTCCACGCCGTCGAACCCGGCCTCGACGGCGTTGCGGGCCGCGGCGGCGAAGTCGTCGATGGTCTGGCGGATCTCGGCCTCGCTCAGCTCCTTCGGCGTCACGAAGTCCTTGGGCCCCTCGTGGGTGAAGACCCGGCCCTTGGCGGCCACCGCCGACGGGCCGACGGGTACCAGGCCGTCGGGCAGCAGGCTGGGGTGGCCGACCCGGCCGGTGTGCATCAGCTGGGCGAAGATCACGCCGCCCTCGCGGTGCACGGCGTCGGTCACCGCCCGCCAGGCCCGCACCTGGCCGGGCGTGTGCAGGCCGGGGGTGTCGGGGTAGCCCTGGCCGACCGGCGAGGGCTGGATGCCTTCCGTGACGACCAGGCCGGCGCTCGCGCGCTGGGCGTAGTAGGTCGCCATCAGGTCCGTCGGCTCGGCTCCGGGGCCGAAGGCGCGGCTGCGGGTCATCGGCGCCATGGCGACGCGGTTCGCGAGGCGCTTGCCGCCCAGGACGATCGGCTCGAAAGCAGTGGTCATGGTCTGTCTTCCTCGGGATGAGTAGCTGGTGCGAGTCGCTCGGCATCGGCGATTGCCTGTCCGAACAAGTAAATCACCTGTCCGAACAGGTAACCACCTCGAATCTGTTCCCGACGGCGGTTGTGAAGTAAGTAACGCCTTGCTACCTGCGAGTATGGGAGACTTGTATTGCTCGAACAGGAAAGTGAGGTAGTGATGGCACGGTCCACTCAGGGGCCCGACGGGGCGGAGCCGGAGGCGTCCGTCCCGCTGCCGGGCGCGGCCAGGGGCGGCCCGGTCAGCCACGCGATCTTCCGGCTCGCCCGGCTGCACCGCATGTACGCGGGGCAGTTGCTGCGCCGCATCGGCCTGCATCCCGGGCAGGAGCTGGTCATGATGCATCTGTGGGAGCTGGGCGCCCAGCGCCAGGCGGATCTGGTGCGGCTGATGGACTCCGACGCCGCCACCATGACCCGCACCGTGCGCCGTCTGGAGCAGGCGGGCTTCGTGCGCCGCCGCCCCTCGCCCACCGACCGGCGCGCCTCGCTCATCGAGCCGACCGTGGCCAGTCACGCCCTGCGCCGTCAGGTCGAGCAGGTGTGGGCCCAGTTGGAGGACATCTCGACGGAGGGCCTCGGCGAGGAGGAGAGCGCGGCGGCCCTGCGCATCATGGAACGCCTGGAGCGGAACGTGGCCCGGGCCGTGGCGCGGAGCGCGGAGGCGGGCGAGGAGGACGCGGGCGAGGAGGACGCGGGCGAGGAGGACTGACCGGGGGTCCGGGCGGCCGGGAGGCGGTGGACCCCCTCCGGCGTCAGTGGCCGCCCGAGGGCACGTCGCAGCCGGAGTGGTCCGGGTAGCCCGCGAAGGCGTCCGCCTGGACGGCGGCGCGGTCGAGGGTGCCCTCCAGGCACATCGTCGAGGAGGCGTCGACGAGGAAGCTCACCCCGGTGGGGCCGCTCTGGGAGGACCGCACCTTCTCGGCGGGGTAGCCGAGGCGGACGAGTGCGGCGAGGGTGCTCGGTGCCCTGAAGTCACCGTGCCGGCGCAGCGGTTCGAGTGCCCTCGCGATGCGGGCGGACGCCGCGAGCCCGTCGCAGCGGCTCTGGCCGTGCAGCGGGAGCGGAACCCGGAAGCCGTGGTTCTCGGCGTAGTGGTCGGCGGGCGGCGAGGCGGGGGCCGAGGTCCCCGGTGTGGTCGGTGCCGCGGGGGAGGGGCTCTCACCCGGGCAGGTGAAGTCCTTCGGGATGCCGGGCACGCCGGCCGTCGCGGTCCCGGACCGTGAAGGCGCCGGCGCGCCCGCGTCGTCGCCCGCCCGCTGCGTCCCGCAGCCCGCCGCCAGAACGGCGAGCGCCGCCAGCGGCAGCGCGGCGCGGCGGATCGCCGTCGATCTGATCGTCGTCATGGGCCGATGGTCCCCGCGGCCGTGCCGGCTGTCATGAGTACCTTCACCTATGAACCGCCAGGGACCCTACGGCCGCCCCGTTCCCGAGGCGCGGAGCGGCCAAGGGGGCGAACCGCACGGACTACTTGCTGATCGCGAAACGCATCAGCGCGTGCTCGTCGCCCTGCTTGATCTTCCCGGTCACGTTGATCACCTCGAGCTTCCAGACGTTCCCGACGCGCACGGCCTTGGCCACCGCGCAGCCGTTGTCCTGGGTGAGCAGGCTCGGCCAGATGTCGGCGACCTGCTGGGTGCTGCCTCCCGTCGCGTCGTACACCTTGAAGCTGATGTTGCGCGCCTTCTGGAACGAACTCCCCTTCTTGAAGGCGGCGGCGACGAAGACGATGGCCGTGATGTGGGGCGGCACCCGGGAGAACTCGACCGTGATGGTCTCGTCGTCGCCCTCTCCGCGCCCGGTCTGGTTGTCGCCGCTGTGGATCAGGGCGCCGTTGCCCATGGGGTCGAGCGAGTCGAGTCCGGCCAGTCGCACCGGGTCCGAGCCCTGCATGGCGACGGCGATCAGGTCCAGATCCGTGCCGACGTTGCGGCGCAGCATCCCCATCACGCCGCCGCTCGTCCCGGCGGTGGGGTCCCAGGACACCCCTATGGACAGGTGGGTGACTCCGTCCAGATCCGCCGGGCCGTCTTCCTTCGTGAGCGTATGAATCATGCGTGGAACATCCTCTTGATGGCCGGATTGCGACACGCAAAGTGTGCCCGGATTCAACGGGGTTCGACATGGCGTATTCGCTACAAGCGCGTGACAGTGGGCGCTGTGCGGTGACTTGGGCCGAACCGGAGGCAAGAGGAACGGAACGTTCCGGGCGCGCCGCGTCTCCTGGCGCCCACACCGTGGTCCGTCGCACCCCGGGCGGCGGGGGCGGCCGGGCGGCCCGGGACCCCGTCGCCCTCGACGCCGCGGTCGGGGCCGGGACAGGGCCGGGAACCTCCGGGCGGCGGGGCACGTAATCTAGGTACCAGGACGACCGCTCTCACGAAGGACTGAACGACACTGGGCAAGCGACAGCCCGAAGGCCCGCCGCCCGCACCCGCGGTGCAGCGCATCCGACTGCGCTACACCAAGCGCGGCCGCCTCCGGTTCACCAGCCACCGTGACTTCCAGCGCGCCTTCGAGCGTGCGCTGCGCCGCTCCGAGGTGCCGATGGCGTACTCGGCGGGGTTCACGCCGCACCCGAAGGTGTCGTACGCCAATGCCGCACCCACCGGTACGGGCAGTGAGGCGGAGTACCTGGAGATCGCCCTCACCCAGGCGCGCGACCCGGGCACCCTGCGTGCCCTGCTCGACGAGTCGCTGCCCGGCGGGCTCGACATCGTCGACGCCGTCGAGGCCCGCACCTCCGGGCTCGCCGACCGGCTCACCGCCTCCGTGTGGGAGCTGCGGCTCGACGGCGTGGACCCCGAGGACGCCCGGCGCGCCGTGCGGGCGTTCAACGAGGCCGCGGTCGTCGAGGTCCAGCGCATGACCAAGAACGGCGTCCGCACCTTCGACGCCCGCTCCGCCGTCGCGGACCTCCAGGCCGTCGAAGAGGCTCACACCGCACACCATGATGGGCCGACCGACCAGCCCTGTGCGATACTGCGGCTGGTTGTTCGGCACGTGACGCCTGCCGTACGACCCGACGACGTCCTGTCCGGTCTCCGCGCCGTGGCCGACCTGGCGCCGCCGGTCCCCGCAGCGGTGACCAGGCTGGCGCAGGGGCTGCTCGATGAAGAGACCGGCACGGTGACCGACCCGCTCGCGCCCGACCGCGAGGCAGCAGTGACCGAGCCGACCACGGCCGCCACTACTGCCGCCGCGACGGCGCCGACGCCGGAAGGTTCCGCGTAAGGACGCGCGTCGAAGCGCCGCCCTCGTACTCGGGAGCCACCTGGGTCGGGCAGCGCACCGACCAGAAGACTTTCGCCAGGCCGTAAGCGACAAGGCGTACGGAACCGGCGAGACAGGACACAGAGAGCTTCCGAGCGGCGCCCGCGCCCCGGACGGCGGCACCGCGCATCGCGCGAGCCGCGGACGTCACCGGCATCGCCGGGCCAGGCGCGGCGCCCGGGAGCCTGACGGGAGAAACGCCCGCATGCTCGAACCGACCGAGCCCACCGAGGGCTCCGAACACACCACCCCCAGCGACACCCTGCCGCCGCGCCGTCGGCGCCGTGCCGCATCGCGTCCCGCGGGACCGCCGTCCGAGACGGCCGCAGTCACGCCCACCGCATCGCCCGCCGAGTCGGCGGGAGCCGCCACCGAGACCGTGGAGGTTCCCGAGGTGGAAGAGAACGAAGAGACGCAGCCGAGCACCGAGGAAGCGGCGCCCAAGGGGCGTACACGTCGTCGTGCCACGCGTCGTGTGACCTCGCCCACCGGTGCGCCCGAGGCGGCCGGGGAGGCCGCTGAGGTCGTGGTCAAGGCCGCCGCCGAGGAGGCTGTGGCCGAGGCGCCGGTCGCCGAGGAGGCGGTGGAGGATGCCGCGCCCAAGGGGCGTACGCGTCGTCGTGCCACACGTCGTGTGACGTCGCCCACCGGTGCGCCCGAGGCGGCCGGGGAGGCCGCTGAGGTCGTGGTCAAGGCCGCCGCCGAGGAGGCTGTGGCCGAGGCGCCGGTCGTGGAGGCGGTCGCCGAGGAGGCGGTGGAGGAAGCGGCGCCCAAGGGGCGTACGCGTCGTCGTGCCACACGTCGTGTGACGTCGCCCACCGGTGCGCCCGAAGCCGCCGAGACGCCGTCCGCCGCCACGCGTGACGAGAAGCCCGCCACGGCCCCGGCCGGCGCCGAGGCGGAGCCCGCCGCGGCAGAGGAGGCCCCCGCCGCGGAGCCCGCCCCCCGCCGCACCCGCCGTCGCGCCACCCGTCAGGTGGCCGCGCCCACCGCCGAGACCGCCCCCGAGGCCGAGGCGACGCCGCAGCCCGCCGCCCCCAAGGACGAGCCGGCCCCGGCCCGGGCGACCCAGGTCGAGGAGCCCGCCGCCGAGGAGTCCGGTGCGCGCCGTGGGCGCCGCCGCACCACCCGCAAGGCCGCCATCGGCTTCTCCGAGCCCGCGCGCCCCGCCGCCGACGACTCGGCCGAGGGCGGGCGCCGTCCCGGGCGGCCCAGCGTCCCCGTGTTCCAGGCGCCGGTCTTCGCCGAGCCGATGTTCCAGACTCCCCAGCGAGCCGCCGCGGCCGCCGCCGCCGAGGCCGCCGAGCAGCGCGACGAGGCCGCCAAGGCCCCCAAGGCCGCCCCGGAGTCCCCCCAGACCCAGGAGTCGCGGGAGCCCGCGGAGGCGGAGGCGGAGGCCGCCGCGCCGCGCCGTCGCCGCCGTCGCCGGGCCGGTGACGAGGAGGCCGTGGCCGCCGCGCCCGAGACCACCGACGAGGTGGAGGAGGCCGAGGACGCCGAGGAGCCGGAGGAGTCCGCCGAGGGCGACGAGTCCGAGGAGACCGGCTCGCGCCGTCGCCGCCGCCGTGGCGGCCGTCGCCGCCGCCGCGGCGAGTCCGCCGACGGCGAGGAGGGCGAGGACCTCGCCTCGGAGCAGGCCGAGCAGGACGCCGAGGACACCGCCGAGCAGGTCGAGGAGGACGCGGAGGACGCCTCCGACGAGCACGACGAGTCGGACGAGGGGTCCGGCGGCTCCTCCAGCAGCCGCCGTCGCCGTCGCCGCCGTCGCCGGGCCGGTGACAGCGGTGGCGACAACGAGCCGTCCTCGGACGACCCGGAGCGCACCGTCGTCAAGGTCCGCGAACCCCGCAAGAAGGACGAGCGGTCCGGCGACGCCGCCGACGAGGTGCAGTCCATCAAGGGCTCGACCCGTCTGGAGGCCAAGAAGCAGCGCCGTCGCGAGGGTCGCGAGCAGGGCCGCCGCAGGGTCCCGATCATCACCGAGGCCGAGTTCCTCGCCCGCCGCGAGGCCGTCGAGCGCGTGATGGTCGTCCGCCAGAGCGGCGAGCGCACCCAGATCGGTGTCCTGGAGGACGGCGTGCTCGTCGAGCACTACGTCAACAAGGAGCAGGCCACCTCGTACGTCGGCAACGTCTACCTGGGCAAGGTCCAGAACGTGCTGCCGTCGATGGAGGCCGCGTTCATCGACATCGGCAAGGGCCGCAACGCCGTCCTGTACGCCGGTGAGGTCAACTTCGAGGCGCTCGGCATGGCCAACGGGCCGCGCCGCATCGAATCCGCCCTGAAGTCCGGCCAGTCCGTGCTCGTCCAGGTCACCAAGGACCCGATCGGGCACAAGGGCGCGCGCCTGACCAGCCAGGTCTCCCTCCCCGGCCGTTACCTGGTCTACGTGCCCGAGGGCTCGATGACCGGCATCAGCCGCAAGCTGCCCGACACCGAGCGGTCCCGGCTGAAGACCATCCTCAAGAAGATCGTCCCCGAGGACGCGGGCGTCATCGTGCGCACCGCGGCCGAGGGCGCCAGCGAGGACGAGCTGCGCCGGGACGTCGAGCGCCTCCAGGCGCAGTGGGAGGACATCCAGAAGAAGGCGAAGAGCGGCAACGCCCCGACGCTGCTCTACGGCGAGCCGGACATGACCGTCCGGGTCGTGCGCGACATCTTCAACGAGGACTTCTCCAAGGTCATCGTCAGCGGTGACGAGGCGTGGCAGACGATCCACGGATACGTCTCCCATGTCGCCCCCGACCTGGCCGGCCGCCTCCAGCGCTGGACCAGTGAGGTCGACGTCTTCGCCACGTACCGGATCGACGAGCAGCTCGCCAAGGCGCTGGATCGCAAGGTCTGGCTGCCCAGCGGCGGTTCGCTGGTGATCGACCGCACCGAGGCGATGGTCGTCGTCGACGTCAACACCGGCAAGTTCACCGGCCAGGGCGGCAACCTGGAGGAGACCGTCACCAGGAACAACCTGGAGGCGGCCGAGGAGATCGTGCGCCAGCTGCGGCTGCGCGACCTCGGCGGCATCATCGTCGTCGACTTCATCGACATGGTGCTGGAGTCCAACCGGGACCTGGTGCTGCGGCGCCTGCTGGAATGCCTGGGCCGGGACCGTACGAAGCACCAGGTCGCCGAGGTGACCTCGCTGGGCCTCGTCCAGATGACCCGCAAGCGGGTCGGACAGGGCCTGCTGGAGTCGTTCTCCGAGACCTGCGTCCACTGCAACGGGCGCGGTGTGATCGTGCACATGGAGCAGGCCTCCGCCTCCGGCGGTGGCGGCAAGCGCCGCAAGCGGGGCCGGGGCGGCGCCGAGCACGAGCACGACACCCACGAGCACGAGACGCACGAGAGCGTGGCCGCCGAGGTCGAGGAGACCTCCGAGGCCGCCGTCGCGGAGCGCCGCACCGAGAGCGCGGCCGAGGTCGCCGCCGAGGTCGCCGCGCCCGCCGCGCTTCCCGAGCCGGCGTTCGAGCCCGACGAGGAGCTGTTCAGCAGCGTCGCCGAGGCCGAGGCCGCCGCGTCCCGAGGCCGTTCGCGCCGCCGCGCCACCCGCAGGGCGTCCGCCCCCGCGGGCGCGCCGCGGGCCGAGGAGCGTGCCCCGAAGTCGCGTAAGGACGAGCGTGCCCCCAAGTCCCGGGTGGAGGCGGAGGCCGAGCCGATGGCCGCCGAGGACCCGGTGGTCGAGGCGGTACCCGCGCCCGTCGAGGAGGACGCCGCGCCCAAGGGCCGTACGCGCCGCCGTGCGACCCGCAAGGTGTCGGCGCCCGCCGGTGCGCCCGCCGAGGCCGTGCTGACGGTGGCCGAGACCGCGCCGGCGCCGGTCGCCACCGAGCCCGAGGCCGAGCCCGCGCCGAAGGCCGAGGCCCCGGCCGAGAGCGAGGCGGCCCCGGCCCGTCCGCGCCGCCGTGCCGTGCGCAAGGCGACGGCACCGACCTCCTCCGAGGAGACGGCCGTCACGGTCGTCCCCGCGGCGGAGACCCCGGCCGAGGCCGAGGCCGAGCCCGCGCAGGCCGAGGCCGAGGAGGCGGCGCCCGCCAAGAAGGCGGCCCGCAAGACCGCCAAGAAGGCGACGGCGAAGAAGGCCGCCACCAAGAAGGTCGCCGCCAAGAAGACGACGGCGGCGAAGAAGACGACGGCCAAGAAGGCGGCGAAGACCGCCAAGACGACCGTCGCGGCCAAGTCGGCGGCGAAGAAGACCACGGTCTCCGCGTCCGCCGCCGACGAGGACTGACCGTCCTCGAGGCACCTGCCTGATCGCCCTGTGCGGCCGGTCCACGTGACCGGCCGCACAGGCGCGGGGCCCGGTCCGGTTTGACCCTCCAGGCCACCGCCCCGTAACCTTGACCGTCGGCGTGTCCATAGGTATTGGCGCGCCCCATCCCCGTAAACCTCTTCCTTCGGAGCACTGGGTGTTCCGGAGAGGCCGCCCGTGTGCCGGGCGGCTGGACTGCGGGGATGCCGTCCCGAGCGAGAGAGTGAGATCCGCGTGTACGCCATCGTGCGCAGCGGTGGTCGCCAGCACAAGGTTGCTGTCGGCGACATCGTTGAGGTTGACAAGATTTCCACTGCCAAGGTTGGCGACACGGTCGAGCTCTCGACCCTGCTCGTTGTCGACGGCGACGCCGTGACCAGCGACCCGTGGGTCCTGGCGGGCATCAAGGTCCAGGCCGAGATCGTGGACCACCACAAGGGGCAGAAGATCGACATTCTGCGCTACAAGAACAAGACCGGCTACCGCCGTCGTCAGGGCCACCGCCAGCAGTACACGGCGATCAAGGTCACGTCGATCCCCACGGCTGCGAAGTAAGGGACTGAGAACAGATGGCACACAAGAAGGGCGCATCGTCCACCCGGAACGGTCGCGACTCCAATGCCCAGCGGCTCGGCGTGAAGCGCTTCGGCGGTCAGGTCGTCAACGCGGGTGAGATCCTGGTCCGCCAGCGTGGCACCCACTTCCACCCGGGCGCCGGTGTCGGCCGTGGCGGCGACGACACGCTGTTCGCCCTGCAGCCCGGTGCGGTGGAGTTCGGCTCCCACCGTGGCCGCAAGGTCGTGAACATCGTTCCGGTCGCCTGACCGAACGCTGCACACACGGCAGAGACTTCGCGAGTGAATCGCGAGATCCTCGCGTGAGGCGGACCTCACTTCCCGGTCGGGAAGGCGGGTCCGCCTTTCGCTTGTTGAGCACCATGTATTCCGTATCCCCCAGCCGCCCGGCCGGGGGAACTGGCAGGAGGCACCAAGATGACCACCTTCGTGGACCGCGTCGAACTGCATGTCGCCGCGGGTAGCGGAGGCCACGGCTGTGCCTCCGTCCACCGTGAGAAGTTCAAGCCGCTCGGCGGCCCCGACGGCGGCAACGGCGGCCGCGGCGGCGATGTGATCCTCACCGTCGACCAGTCGGTGACCACGCTGATCGACTACCACCACTCCCCGCACCGCAAGGCCACCAACGGCAAGCCCGGCGAGGGCGGCTTCCGGGCCGGCAAGGACGGCCAGGACCTGGTCCTGACGGTCCCGGACGGCACGGTCGTGCTCGACAAGGCGGGCAACGTGCTGGCCGACCTGGTCGGCGAGGGCACCTCGTACATCGCCGCCCAGGGCGGCCGCGGCGGCCTCGGCAACGCGGCGCTGGCCTCCGCCCGCCGCAAGGCGCCCGGCTTCGCGCTCCTCGGCGTGCCCGGCGACCTCCAGGACATCGTGCTGGAGCTGAAGACGGTCGCGGACGTGGCCCTGGTCGGCTACCCGAGCGCCGGCAAGTCCTCCCTGATCTCCGTGCTGTCCGCCGCCAAGCCGAAGATCGCCGACTACCCCTTCACCACCCTCGTCCCCAACCTGGGCGTGGTCACCGCGGGCTCCACCGTGTACACCGTCGCCGACGTCCCCGGGCTCATCCCGGGCGCGAGCCAGGGCAAGGGCCTGGGCCTGGAGTTCCTGCGCCATGTCGAGCGGTGCAGCGTCCTCGTGCACGTCCTGGACACGGCCACGCTGGAGTCCGAGCGCGACCCGGTCTCCGACCTCGACATCATCGAGGAGGAGCTGCGGCAGTACGGCGGACTCGGCGACCGTCCGCGGCTCGTCGTCCTCAACAAGATCGACGTGCCCGACGGCAAGGACCTCGCCGAGATGGTGCGGCCCGATCTGGAGGCGCGCGGATACCGCGTCTTCGAGGTGTCCGCCGTGGCCCACCTCGGCCTGAAGGAGCTGTCCTTCGCCCTCGCCGAGCTGGTCGCCACCGCGCGCGGGGCCAAGCCGAAGGAGGAGGCGACCCGGATCGTCATCCGGCCCAAGGCCGTGGACGACGCGGGCTTCACCGTCACCCGCGAGGAGGCCGGCGGCGAGCCGCTGTTCCGCGTGCGCGGCGAGAAGCCCGAGCGCTGGGTGCGCCAGACCGACTTCAACAACGACGAGGCCGTCGGCTACCTCGCCGACCGCCTGAACCGCCTCGGCATCGAGCAGGCGCTGATGAAGGCGGGCGCCCGCAACGGCGACGGCGTGGCCATCGGCCCCGAGGACAACGCCGTGGTCTTCGACTGGGAGCCCACGGCGATGGCGGGCGCGGAGATGCTCGGCCGGCGCGGCGAGGACCACCGCTTCGAGGGCGTACGGCCCGCCGCGCAGCGCCGCCGGGACCGGGACGCGGCGCGCGACGAGGCGCAGCGCGACTTCGACGACTTCGAACCCTTCTGACAGTCGGACCCCCCTCCGGGTGAACGGAGGGTGGGCGCGCTACGTGATCCATAGGAGTGGGGGTGCCGTCCTGCGGCGCCCCCGCCGTCCTTTGATGATCCGTGCTCCATGGGGGAGTCATATGGGCTGCGCGCCCTCACACCGTCCGAAGGTCTCCGTGCTCGTCCCGGTCCACGACGCGGGCGTCCACCTGGAGGGGTGCCTCCGGTCGATCGCCGAGCAGTCGCTGGGGTTCGAGCACATCGAGGTCGTCGCGGTGGACGACGGCTCCACCGACGGCAGCGCCGCGGTCCTGGACGCCTGGGCCGCACGCCACCCCGGCCGCGTCCGCGTGGTGCACCAGGAGAACTCCGGAGCACCGGGCGGGCCCCGCAACCGGGCCGTCGCGATGGCCGAGGGCGAGTTCCTGTTCTTCGCGGATCCGGACGACTACCTGGGCGCCGAGGCGCTGGAACGCATGCTGGCCGCGGCCGAGCGCGACGGCAGCGACGTGGTGCTCGGCCGGATCAAGGGGGTGGGCCGCAAGGCGCCCATCACGCCCTTTCGGCGCAGTGTCGAGGGCGGCGACGTCTTCACCACCAAGGCCGTCTGGTCGCTCACCGCGCACAAGCTCTTCAGGCGCTCCCTCGTCCTGGAGCACGGGCTGTGCTTCACCGAGGGGGTGCGGCTGGCGGAGGAGCAGGTCTTCGTCGTCTCCGCGTATCTGCTGGCCCGCTCGATCTCCGTCGTGGCCGACTACGACTGCTACTACCTGGTGCGGCGTGAGGGCTTCCCCCATCTGACGCAGCAGATGCCCGACCCGGTGCCGTTCTACGGCGTCGTGCGCGACGTGCTGGGCGTCGTGGTGGAGCGGGTGCCGCCGGGCGCGCGGCGCGACGGGCTGCTGATCCGGTGGCTCACGCTGGAGGTGGTGGGGCGCTTCGACGAGCGGTTCGCGGAACTGCCCGAGGAGACGCGGGCGCTGTGTGTGAAGCTCGCCGGGGAGCTGGTGCGGGACTTCTTCCCGGCCGAGGTCGTCGCGCGGCTGGATCCGCTGGCGCGGGCGCGGTGCCTCCTGCTGGAACAGGGGCTGGTCGACGAACTCACCTCGGTGACGGCACTGATGGCCGAGGCGCGGACCCCGGCCGCGCCTCGGCGCGGTCCCCGGCGGGGGGCGGCCTGGGCGCGCCGGCGACTGCGGGCGGCGCGGCGGCTTCTGCGCCGCCTCCTGCTCCCCGGGTAGCGCGCGCCGCGCATGCCGTGCCGCCGCGGGGGACGGGGACTCGGGGACGGGCCGGAGGCTCTGCCCGCCTCCGGCCCGTCCTGTGCGTCACAGCTCCTTCGACTGCTCCAGCATGCGGTCCACCACCCGGGACGAGGCGTGGCCGTCGTCCAGGTCGCAGAACAGGTGGTGGAAGCGGTCGAAGCGGTCCTGGTAGTCCGCCGACACCTGGTCGATGTCGCGGATCGAGCTCACCAGTTCCTCCGAGGTGAAGACCAGCGGGCCGGGCGAGTCCTGTTCGAAGTCGAAGTAGAACCCGCGCAGCTTGTCCCGGTAGTGCTCCAGGTCGTAGGTGAAGAAGAGCATGGGCCGCTTGAGGTGCGCGTAGTCGAACATGACCGACGAGTAGTCCGTGATCATGATGTCGGCCGCGACGTACAGGTCCGCGATGTCCGGGTACTCCGAGGCGTCGTACACGAACCCGTTGCCCGCGCCCGGCACCGCGTCCACCACGTTGGAGTGGCGCCGGATGAGCAGGACGTGGTCCTCGCCCAGCCGCTTCTGCGCGTCCTCCAGGTCGATCCGCAGGTCGAAGAGGTACTGGCCGGCGCTGTGCGACTGGTCGTCACGCCAGGTCGGCGCGTACAGCACGATCTTCTTGTCGCTGGGCACGCCCAGTTCCTGGCGCACCTTTTCGGCGATCTTGTCCCGGTCCGGGGAGTAGAGGTAGTCGTTGCGCGGGTAGCCGGCTTCGAGGACCTCCCCGTCGTAGGAGAAGGCGCGCTTGAGGATGGGCGTGGAGAACCGGTTGGACGAGACGAGCAGGCTCCAGTTCTTCGCCTCCAGCGCCAGACGGTTCTGGTACTCGCGGTCGAAGTACAGGGTCTCGATGTCGTGGCCGATCTTCTTCAGCATGGTGCCGTGCCAGGTCTGCACGATCACCTGGCCGGGGCGGCGCTCCACCCACTCGGGCAGATGCCCGTTGGTGACGATGTACTTGGACGTGGCCAGCGCCTCGAACCACTCGCGGCCCCACATGCGGACCTTCTCGGCGGTCGGCGGCAGGGTCACCTGGCCGTCGCGCACCGCCCACAGGAACTTCATGTCGCTGCCGCGGCGCAGGAGTTCCTCGTGCATGGCGCGCGGGCTGTCGGAGTACTGCTTGCCGTTGTAGCTGAGGAAGAACACCTGCTCGCGCAAAGGCTCCTGGCGCAGCGGCTCGTACACCTCGCGGCGCAGCTGGAGCTGCCGGTAGGGGCCGCGCTCCAGGTCGCTCAGCTCCGAGCGGCAGTTGAGCTGCGGGAAGTCGCCCCAGCGGTTCTCGAACCAGTAGCGGCGGTCGCTCAGCTCGGCGCGCAGCGGGAACTGCGCGGCGGCGAGCCGGTCCACGACGAACTCGGTGTCCGGCACCCGGGTGTCCGCGGCGCGCAGCAGCAGGTTCCAGCGGCCGGCCTTCAGCGGTACCTGGCCGGAGCCGCCCATCACGGACGGGTCGAAGGCCACCGTGAACGTGGCGTCCTTGGACCACTCCACCGGTGTCCGGCGCTCGTCGAAGCGGTTGCCGGCCTTGAGGACGAGCTCGGAGCCGATCAGCTCCGGGCTGGCGTGGCCGCGCACCACGATCCGGTCGTTCTCCAGGCCGATCCCGGTGATCATGGCGCGGCGCTTGCGGCCGATGATCTTGAGGTAGCCGTTGTGGCCGCCGACCAGGGCGATCTCCCGGTGGGCGCCCGCCTCGCCGAAGGACGCCGGCAGATCGAAGCTGACGTCCTCGAGGCTCTCGCTCATGACACTGCTGAACTGGCGCTCCTTGCCGTCCGCGGAGGTGGCCAGCAGGACCGTGCTCCACAGGCGGCGCTCGGGCTGCGCCTTGCCGTCCACGCTCTCGTCGCCGAGCAGGGCCACGTCGGTCAGCGGCACACGGGCCCGGAAGGCCGTCCTCGCGCCGTCCCGCGTGACCTCGACGGGGTAGGTGCGCACCTCGCCGCCCTTGGCGTTGCTCAGACGCAGCGTCACCGTCTCACCGGGCAGGAGGTCGGTGCGTATCTCGCCGCCGACGGACAGCGCGTCGCCGTCCAGAGCGCGGTCGGTGACCAGCGCGCGCACCCGCTCGACCCGCAGCTTGAACGCGCCGCGCTCGACGCTCGGCAGCAGCCGGAAGTCGTCGTCCAGCCACTGGTAGGGCGGGAAGTTGGCCGCGGAGCCGCCCCGGGCCCAGACGCCGCTGCGCCGGACCAGACCGGAGGCGTAGACGTTGACGCCGACGTGCCACAGGCCTTCCTGCCAGGCGCCGCCCTTGCGCAGCTTCGCCGGGTCGAACTCCAGCTCCCAGCCCGCCCAGTCGTAGTTGTAGCGCTTCTGGCCCGAGTCGGTGGTGCACTCGGGGTGGTAGGCGTTCTTGGCCGTCAGGAACATACGGCGGCGGGAGCCCTCGCGCTTGAGCTGGAGGACCTTGAGGCTGGCGCGCTTGGAGGCCATGTCGACCTTGTCGATCCAGGCGTCACCGGACAGCAGCAGCTTGCCGTCCTGCCAGGTGACCGAGCGCAGCGGGGCGCGCAGGCCGAGGTCGCCGTCGATGCGCAGGGCCGCCTTGGGCAGCTCGAACCCGCTCTCCTCGAGGGTGCGGAAGCTGGCGTACTTGCGGAACGTGCCGGAGACCTCGACGGGGTCCTTGCGGCGCTGGGAGGCCAGGAGCGCGATCAGCTCGGGCATGGCGTGCTTGCGCACCAGGAGCCACTGCACCCGCAGATCCGTCGGCAGCGCCATGACGATCTTCGGGTCGATGGTGTCGAGGTAGCGGTTGGCCGCCTCCAGGAACGCCTCGTGGAACTCGGCCGTGGCGTCGGGCAGGACACGCAGGAACAGGCGCAGGTCGTCGCGCAGGACCCGGTCGTCGTACTGGCGCTTGTACTCGGCGAACTCGGGGTCCTGCTCCTGGGCGAGGAAGTCGCTGACCATGCTCACGGCGGTGACGCGGTCGCGGATCGCCTGCGGCTCCTTGCGGCGCTGGGTGATCGAGGGCGCCGACTCGCCCTCGCGCAGCCGCCAGAAGTACGTCGGCTCACCGATGATGTCGATGGCCTGCGCCTTGTAGTGGGCGGGCAGCACGACGGGGATGTCCTCGTGCAGGATGCCCTCGGGGAAGGCGAAGCCCTCGCCCTCCCAGAAGGTGCGCCGGAAGACCTTGTTGCAGGCGATGCGGTCGGCGACCAGCTTGGGGTTCTTCGAGATGTGGGTGCGCTTGCGGGCCTCGCCGGCGAGCATCTTCAGCAGCGGCACCTGCCAGGACTTCTCGCCCTTGAGGTGGAAGACGTTGCCGGTGGCGAGGTCCGAGCCCGATCCGTCCAGGCTGGTGACCATCAGCCGGTAGGCGTCCGGCGGGATGACGTCGTCGCTGTCCACGAAGGTCAGGAACTCCGCCTCGGGGGACATGTGGGCGATGCCCGTGTTGCGGGCGGCGCCGAGTCCGGCGTTCTCCTTGCGGATCAGCTTGAACCGCGCGTCGCGGGCGGCGTACTCGGCCGCGATGGCGGCGGAGTCGTCGGGCGAACCGTCGTCCACCATCAGCACTTCGATGTCGCGGAAGGTCTGCGCCGCCAGCGAGTCGAGGCAGGCGGGCAGATACCGCTCCACGTTGTAGATCGGGACGATGACGCTGAGCCGAGGGGCCATGGCGTGGGGGATCTCCTATCCAGGTTCAGGCCCGCGCGGCCGGCGCGAGCGCCTGGGCGGGGTTCGGTGCGTGGGGACGGTCGGCGAACGGGATGAACGGCAGCGGGGTCCTCTCGCCGAGGAAGACCCGCCGCACCACGCGCTCGGCCGCCCGGCCGTCGTCGAACTCGCAGTAGCGACGGCGGAACGCCTCCCGGTGCGCAGCGGCCCGGGGGCTGTCGTACTCCTGCGATCCGAGCAGTCCGATCAGCTCGGTCTGCGTTCTCGCCACCGCGCCGGGCGGCTGCTGGAGCAGGTCGAAGTAGGTGCCGCGCACCGCCGAGTAGATGTCCCAGTCGGGGGCGTAGATCACGATGGGCCGGTCCAGGACCGCGTAGTCGAACATCGCGGAGGAGTAGTCCGTGACGAGCGCGTCCGCGGCGAGGTACAGCTCCTCCACCCGGGCGTGCCCCGAGACGTCCACGATCCGTCCGCTGCGGCGCAGCTCGGCCACGTGCGGGGACGAGCCGTAGAAGTAGTGGCCCCGCACCAGCAGGGTCACGTCGGGCCCCAGGTCGTCGGCGAGGCGGGCGAGGTCGAGGGCCGGGGTGAAGCCCGGCTGGTACTCGCGGTGTGTGGGCATGTACAGGAACGCCCGGGTGCCCTCGGCCAGTCCGAGCGCGGCGCGTGCCGCGCGCACGTCGTCGGCGGTGGCGTTCACGAGGGCGTCGTTGCGCGGGTAGCCGCTCTCCAGGGAGGTGTACGAGCACGGGTACACCCGCTCCCACACGGCGGTGGAGAACCGGTTGGCGCTGAGGCTGAAGTCCCAGCGGTCGCAGCGCTCCAGGAGCTTGTCGAAGTCCATCGCCGTGGAGGCCGGGTACTTGCGCTGGTCCAGGCCCATGGTCTTCAGCGGCGTGCCGTGATGGGTCTGGAGATGGATCTGGCCCTCGCGCTTGACGACCGCGTCGGCGAAGTTGACGTTGTTCACGAGGTACTTGGCGCGGGCGAGGGCGGACCAGTACTCGCGCGAGCCCACCCGCACGTACTCCACGCCCTTGGGCACGCCGGCCACCGCGTCCGGCCGCACCGCCCACACCCGGCGGACGTGCGGGGCCAGACGGGCGAGTTCGGCGTCGATGGCCGCCGGGTTGCAGGAGACGCTGCGGCTCCAGTAGGCGGAGAACAGCGCCAGGTTCTCGTCCAGCGGCAGCTTCAGCTGGGACTGGTAGAAGACGCCCATCGCGCTGCGCTTGGAGCGGTTGATCGCGGTGCGCGTGCGGGTCCTGACGGCCTTGCGCAGCCGTATCGCCGCCGCGGCGCCGGCCATCGCGGTGTACGCGTCCCGCTCCAGCAGGGCGTACTTGTGGCCGCGGCCGCCGGCCGGGCGCTGGAAGTCCTCGGGCAGGCGCGCGCGGTAGTCCTGGGCGGCGCGGTGGAAGAACTCGGCCCGCGCGTCCTGCGGCAGGCGCTCGGGGCGCTCCAGCACCGTCAGGTAGTGGTCGCTCATCTTGCGGAACAGCGGGGCCCGCCAGATCGCCAGTTCGGGGCGGGAGTCGACGTAGTCGAAGACGCGGCGGTACTGGTCGAAGACGTCGAAGTGCTTGCGGCTGACGGTCTTGAGGATGTTGCCGCCCTCGCGCCGCTGCCGGTACATCACGCAGACCCGGTCCAGCAGGGCGATGCGCTCCGCGCTGATCATGGAGCAGAACGTCCAGGGCGCGTCCTCGTAGTACCCCGGCGGGAAGGTGAGGCCGTGGCGGGTGACGAAGTCCCGGCGGTAGGCCTTGTTCCAGACGATCTGGAGCAGGTCGAGCAGCTGCGGCCGCTCGGTGAGCGCGAACACCTCCGGTCCGTCGCTCCCCAGGAGGTCCGCCCGCTGGTTGGGGCGGACACGCCCGTCCCAGTAGCTGCGCGCGTAGTCGTAGACGAGTATCTCGGGGTCCCCGGTCGCGTCGAGGCGGTCGGCTATCGCCTTGAGCGCACCGTCGGTCAGCGTGTCGTCACTGTCCAGGAACAGCACGTAGTCGCCCTGGGCCTTCTCCAGGCCGGCGTTGCGCGCGCGTCCGAGCCCCACGTTCTCGGTGAGGTGCATCACATGAACGCGCGGGTCGCGCTCCGCGTACTCGTCGAAAATCGCTCCCGAAGCGTCCGGGGAGCAGTCGTCCACCGCGATGACTTCGAAGTCCGCGTAGTCCTGTCCGAGAATCGAGTCGAGACACTCGGGCAGGTATCCCTGCACTTTGTATGCAGGGACGACGAGGGAGAGTCGGGGCATCCTTACAACCTGTTCCGGGGGCTGACCACGCGAGCGTGAGCGGGGCCGGAGCGTGCTTGCCGGGGGAGCGGCAAGCGGCGCGCCGCCGCATCAGCGTAAGGGATTCACTAGAAGTTTCCGTGGGGGCGGTGCGAAGTTGGTTAATCGGTCGCCATAGTCACGAACTTCTGATCCGGGCTCCTGTAGGGGATTTGCGCCCTGCTGGAGAACTTCCTCACAGTTGGGCGCACCTGCCTGCTTTGCCGGTGTGCCCCATATGCCGGACTCGATTTATTGCGGCGCATGGCAGAGTCTGCTGTTCCAGTGACGAAGACCCGGGAGGCATGAGGATGAGCTGGCTGGTCACGGGCGGCGCCGGATACATCGGAGCACACGTGGTGCGCGCCATGGTCGAGGGCGGCGAGAGTGTGGTCGTGTACGACGACCTCTCCACGGGAGACGCCGCCCGGGTGCCCTCGGGGGTGCCGCTGATCGTGGGCAGTGTGCTGGACGGGCCCCTGCTGGAGCAGGCCCTGCGCGACCACGCCGTGACGGGTGTGGTGCACATCGCGGCCAAGAAGCAGGTGGGGGAGTCGGTGGAGCGCCCGCTCCACTACTACCGGGAGAACGTCACCGGACTGCAGACCCTCCTGGAGGCGATGGAGGCCGCCGGCGTCGGCCGGATCGTCTTCTCCTCCTCCGCCGCCGTCTACGGCATGCCGGATGTGGACCTCGTCACGGAGGACACCCCCTGCGAGCCGATGAGCCCCTACGGCGAGACCAAGCTGGTCGGTGAGTGGCTGATCGCCGCCGCCGCGCGCGCCCACGGGGTGCGGGGCGCCAGCCTGCGCTACTTCAACGTGGCCGGGGCCGCCGCTCCCGAACTCGCCGACACCGGTGTCTTCAACCTCATCCCCATGGTGTTCGAGCGCCTGGAGGCGGGCGAGGCACCCCGGATCTTCGGCGACGACTACAGCACGCCCGACGGCACCTGCGTGCGCGACTACATCCACGTCCAGGACATCGCCTCCGCCCACCTGGCCGCCGCGCGGCGCCTGGCAGAGGCCCCC
Source organism: Streptomyces sp. NPDC048664 (assembly GCF_040650555.1). Classification (NCBI taxonomy): domain Bacteria; kingdom Bacillati; phylum Actinomycetota; class Actinomycetes; order Kitasatosporales; family Streptomycetaceae; genus Streptomyces; species Streptomyces sp. NPDC048664. The sequence goes on from NZ_JBEZHK010000010.1 coordinate 250,121, forward strand.
GAGGGCACCGCGCTCACCCTCAACATCGGCCGTGGCGAGGGCAGTTCGGTACAGCAGATGGTGGACCGCATCCTCAAGGTCACCGGGAACGAGCAGAGCGCCCCGGAGGTGACCGACCGCCGCCCGGGCGACCCCGCCCGTGTGGTGGCCTCGGCGGACCGCATCCGCGGGGAACTGGGCTGGTCCGCGCGCCACGACCTGGACGAGATGATCGAGTCGGCCTGGCAGGGCTGGCGCCACCACCACCGCTGAGGTCCGACGGGGCCGCGGGGCGCGTCCCGCGGCCCTGCGGCCGCCGAGCCCCTTCGCGTAGATTGCGCACCAGGCAGCCGGCTCTCCGCCGGCCGTCGGTGAGCGCAGGCGAAGGGGACGGCCGCAGGTGTCAGGGGCAGTGTCAGGGGCCAGGAAGAGTGTGGCGAAGGCCCGCAGGATCGTCGTCAAGGTCGGTTCCTCGTCCCTGACGACCGCGGCGGGCGGACTCGACGCGGACCGTGTCGACGCCCTGGTCGACGTCCTCGCCAAGGCCCGCGGCGGGGGCGAGCGGGAGATCGTCCTCGTCTCCTCCGGAGCCATCGCCGCCGGTCTCGCCCCGCTGGGCCTGCGCCGCCGCCCCACCGACCTCGCCCGGCAGCAGGCCGCCGCCAGCGTCGGCCAGGGCCTGCTCGTGGCCCGCTACACCGCCTCCTTCGCCCGCTACGGCGTACGCGTCGGCCAGGTGCTGCTGACCTCCGACGACACCAGCCGCCGCGCCCACCACCGCAACGCCTCCCGCACCCTCGACAAGCTGCTCGCGATGGGTGCCTTCCCGATCGTCAACGAGAACGACACCGTCGCCACGGACGAGATCCGCTTCGGCGACAACGACCGCCTCGCCGCCCTCGTCGCCCATCTGGTCCACGCCGACCTGCTGGTCCTGCTCTCCGACGTGGACGGCGTCTACGACGGGGACCCCGGCAAGCCCGGTACCTCCCGGATAGCGGAGGTCCGGCGGCCGGAGGATCTCGCGCAGGTCGAGATCGGCAGCGCGGGCAGGGCCGGTGTCGGCACCGGGGGCATGGTCACCAAGGTCGAGGCGGCCCGGATCGCGGCGGCCGCCGGCATCCCGGTGGTGCTCACCTCCGCCGTCCACGCCGCCGACGCCCTCGCGGGCCGCGACACCGGCACGTACTTCCACACCACCGGCAAGCGCTCCGCGGGCCGGCTGCTGTGGCTCCAGCACGCCTCGGCGCCGCAGGGCGCGCTCACGCTGGACGACGGGGCCGTGCGCGCGGTCGTCGAACGCCGTACCTCGCTGCTGCCCGCCGGTATCGCGGCGGTCGAGGGCGACTTCGCCGCCGGCGACCCGGTCGAGCTGCGCGACGGCACGGGCCGGGCGGTGGCACGCGGGCTCGTCAACTTCGACGCCAAGGAGATCCCCCGGCTGATCGGCCGCTCGACCCGGGAGCTGGCACGTGACCTGGGGCCCGCCTACGAGCGCGAGGTCGTCCACCGGGACGACCTGGTCCTCCTGCACCCGTGACCCGGCCGCGCCGGTTCCGCGGCGGTCCTCCAGCGGTTTTCCGACCGCTCCCCGTCTGCCCCCGGGGGCAGACGTTCCGTAAAACCGCCCCATGAAGCGCTGCGGCCTGCTCCACTTTCCCTGGGGGACGTGCCCCGGGGAAGGTCGCCCCGGGGCACCCACTGCTACCGCGTTCTGCGTGAAGGAGGCCGTCGTGAGACGAGTGCGACCTGGGGCGGCGGCGTTCCGCGGTCGCGGCACCTCCGGTGCCTCCCGCGACGGCGGCACCCCGCGCACGGTGGGGGAGGAACGCGCCCTGACCAGCGTCAGGGCCGGTGACTCCTACGAGGAGCCCGGTGACGTGCCCCGGCTGTGGCACGTCACCCTCAGCGTCTCCGGGCGCCAGGCGCCGGTGGAGGAGGTGCGGCGGGCCCTGGAGCAGCTCGCCCACGACCACCCCTTCCTGCTGACCAGCCGCTACGCGGGCGACCACGCGGAGATCCGCTACTGGGAGGAGGCCCGCGACCTGCACGACGCCGCCGCCCTCGCCCTGCGCCTGTGGGGCGAGCACCGCCAGAGCGCGGGGCTGCCGCCCTGGGAGATCGTCGGCCTCGAGGTCATCGACCGCGAGACGTACCACCAGCGGGTGGCCGAGGGATACGGTCCGGCGCGGGCGACGCCGGTGGGCGTCCACCCCTTCTGAGCCGCCCCGGCCCGCGGACGTCTCGTTCCCTGGGACGTGCCGTAAGGGGCCGGAGCGGCGCACTACGCTTCCTTCATGACCACGCTCTCGCCGTACGACTCGATGTCCCCGGTCACCCAGGCCGCCTATCGCGCCCAGGCCGCCGCCGCCGACCTCGCGCCGCTGCCGCGGGCCGAGAAGGACGACGCGCTGCTGGCCGTCGCGGACGCGCTGGAGGTCAGGACGAGCGAGATCGTCCAGGCCAACGCCAAGGACATCGCCAAGGCGCGCGAGGCCGGCACCAGCGAGGCGATCGTCGACCGGCTCACGCTCACACCCGAGCGGATCCGGGCCATCGCCTCCGACGTCCGGGACGTCGCGGCCCTGCCCGACCCGGTCGGCGAGGTCGTCCGCGGCTCCACCCTCCCCAACGGCATCGACCTGCGGCAGGTGCGCGTGCCCCTCGGCGTCGTCGGGATCATCTACGAGGCCCGGCCGAACGTGACCGTCGACGCCGCGGCCCTGTGCCTGAAGTCGGGCAACGCGGTGCTGCTGCGCGGCTCGTCCTCCGCGTACGAGTCCAACAGCGCCCTCGTGCGGGTCCTGCGCGACGCCGTGGGCGGCGCCGGGCTGCCCGCCGACGCGGTGCAGCTCGTGCCCGGCGAGAGCCGCGAGTCGGTGCGCGAGCTGATGCGGGCCCGGGGCCTGGTCGACGTGCTCATCCCGCGCGGCGGCGCCTCCCTGATCCGCACGGTCGTGGAGGAGTCCACGGTCCCCGTGATCGAGACCGGCACCGGCAACTGCCATGTCTACGTGGACGCCCAGGCGGACATCGACATGGCGGTCGAGATCCTGATCAACTCCAAGGCCCACCGGGTGAGCGTGTGCAACGCCGCCGAGACGCTCCTGGTCCACCAGGACATCGCGGCCGAGTTCCTGCCGCGCGCCCTGGACGCCCTCGCGGACGCCGGGGTCACCGTGCACGCCGACGAGCGCGTGCGGGAGTACGCCGAGGGCTCCCGGGCGACGGTGGTGGAGGCCACGCCGGAGGACTGGGACACCGAGTACCTGTCGTACGACATCGCGGCCGCCGTCGTGGACTCCCTGGAGCGGGCCGTGCAGCACATCCGGCTGTGGAGCTCCGGGCACACCGAGGCGATCGTCACCACCTCGCAGCAGGCCGCCCGCCTGTTCACCCGACTGGTCGATTCGACCACGGTGGCCGTGAACGCGTCCACGCGCTTCACCGACGGCGGCCAGTTCGGCTTCGGCGCGGAGATCGGCATCTCCACCCAGAAACTGCACGCCAGGGGCCCGATGGGCCTGCCGGAACTGACCAGCACGAAGTACATCGTGACCGGGGACGGGCACGTACGGCGCTGATCCGGCGCCCGGCGTCCGGCCCCGGTCCCACCGGGCGGAGGGGGCCGGACGAATTTCCGTACCGTCTGCCCAAATTGACCCCCCAGGTCTACTCTGGATCCGTGCCGGAGGACGTGGGGGGCATGCCGTTTCACGACGGTCAGGAGCCCGACGACGACCGCGACCGCGGAGGTAGGGACGAAGAGTTCGCCTCCGTGGTCTTCGACGAGGCCTTCGTACGGGCCGCGGTGGTCCATGAGCCGACGGCGGTGGAGAGACTCGTCGCCGCCGCCCAGGCCCGCGCGGAGGCCCAGGAGGCCGAGGCGCGCCGGGCCCACGCCAGAGGCACGCGAGGCGACGACGAGCGCCACGAGGACGGCTTCGGGCCCGACGCGTTCGGCCGCGGGCTCGGCCTCGGCGACCCGGACGACCTCGACGACCTGGACGACGACGACCACCCGGGCGGGCGGTACGGCGCGCCGGGCACCTACCGGGGGTACGGCACGGGCGCCCGCTGGCACCGCCCGGTCGCCTGGATGCTCGCCCTCGTGATGGGCATAGGCATGGTCGCGCTGGCGTTCACCGCCGTGTACCGGGGCGCTTCCTCGGGCCGGCAGGAGCAGATCCCGCCACCGGCCACGACCGGACTGGAGCAGGGCAGGGAGACGGGCGCGAGCAGTACGGGGCCCTCCGCACCGGCCACCTCCTCGTCCCGCGCCCACCCGGCGGTGCCGCGGACGCCCTGAGGCCCTGACCCTCTGAGGCCCTGACCCCCCGAGGCCGATGACCCCCTGGGCAAGGCCGGGGGCGAGGATGTTCGACACCTGTCCGGTGTGGTGAGAACCTGTCAAAACTTGTCGTGCGACAGGGCGTTTACCCAAGGCTCCGGGGACCTACCCTGAAGGTATGGGCAGGCCTGGAGACCCACCCGAGGGGACCCCCGAGGGTGCCTCCGGTGGCGGCGAGGACGAATACGAGTACCGCTCCGTCGTGTTCGACGAATCGTTCGTCCGGGCTGCCCGCCTCAAGGAGTACTCCGCGCACGAGCGGATGACCGACCACTCACCGGCCGTACGCCGGCGCCCCGCGATCCACCGCGGGCTGTCCCGGCAGGTCCTGGCCCTGGTCCTGCTGATAGCCGTCGCCTTCGGCACCGCGATCTACATGGGAATGCGCCACCCGTACCAGGACCCCCGGGCGCAGCCCGTCGATCCGGCCCGCATGACCGTCATACCCCTCGCCCCGCGCACCGCCGTGCCGGGCTCCACCGACGCCGAGGCGCTGTACGCGGCCAGCCCCGCCGCCCGGTTCCGGGTGGGTGCCGAGGGCGTCACCCTGCCGTCCACCCGGCGCACCACGCACTTCTCCGAAGGCCAGGTGATCGCCGCCCTGGCCACCGCGAAGGACTACGTCGTCGAGTCCTCGCTCGACCCGGCCGTGCTCACCGGCGGCGCCGTGCGCCCGGTACGGGTCCTGGTCGACGCGGGGCAGCTCGACCAGTTCGACCGGAGTTTCCAGCGGCCGGCCGCGGACGGACGGCACCTGCCCACCGGCTGGCTGGTCCGCTTCGACCCGTCCCACGCCCAGCTGGCCGACCGCGGCATCCGGGTGCGGGGCACGCTGCGAGTGGCGGAGAGTGGCCCCGAGACCCTGGAGGTCACGGCCGACCACGTCCTGGTGTACGCCCTGAAGCCGACCGGCGCGGACGCGAGGGCGCAAGCCTCCCTGTTCACCGTCCGCCGCGGGCTGACGTTCCGCTTCGACCGCGACGACCTGCGCCTGCACCAGGCTCAGCTGCTCACCTCGTACCTCCAGGCCGGCCCGCTCGCCTGCGCCGAGGACTCGACGACCCATCTGCGCCCGCTGTTGGCGGGCCACACCCCCGACACGGCCCCGCCCCCCGCCACGAACCCCTACAGCGCCACCACGCCCGAGGCGCTGTGCGGCGCCCTCACGACCCGGTGACCCCCGACGGGGCCGGCCGACCGACGGCCCGCGGCATCAGGCGCCGTCGTCGGTGCCCTCGTCGTCCGGCTCGGTGCCGGGCGGCCGGCCCCCGGTGTCCTCGGGGGCGCCGCCCGTGAAGCCCGTGAAGCCGCGACGCACCCTGCCGCCGAGGTCGCTCGCGCCGCCGGCGAGGTCCCCGACCAGCTTCATCAGCGGGTCCCTGGACTCCTTCACGTCGTTCACGTAGCTGGCCGCCGAGTCCCGGAACGAGCCGGAGACCGAGGTGTCCTGGTCCTCGTCCCGCCGCGGATAGTGGCCGTCCATGATGCGCTGGTGGTCGCGCGAGGAGGCCCACCTCCTCAGCTCGGCGGCGCGCACCGCGGTGAAGGGATGGCTGCGCGGCAGCAGGTTGAGGATCTTGAGCACCGAGTCGCGCAGATCGCCCCCGGCCTCGTACTCCTCGGCCTGCTCGAGGAAGGCGTCCACGTTCATCTCGTGCAGGTGGTTGCCGCCCGCGATCTTCATCAGGCCCCGCATCGAGGCCTGGACGTCCTGGCCGACCAGCAGCCCGGCCCGGTCGGCGGACAGCTCCGACTTGCGGAACCACTCCCGCAGCGCGGTCACGATCGCCATGACCGCGAGGTTGCCCAGCGGGATCCAGGACACCCGTACGGCCAGGTCGGTCAGGAACAGCAGGACGGTGCGGTACACCGCGTGCCCGGACAGCGCGTGCCCGACCTCGTGCCCGACGACGGCCCGCATCTCCTCCTCGTCGAGGAGCTCCACCAGCCCGGTCGTCACGACGATGATCGGCTCGTCGAGGCCGACGCACATCGCGTTCGGCTGCGGGTCCTGGGTGACGTACATCGGCGGGACCTTCTCCAGGTCCAGGATGTGGCAGGCGTCCCGCAGCATCGCGTGCAGATGCGCGAACTGCCTCTCCGACACCCGCACCGAGTCGGAGAGGTACAGCAGCCTGAGGCTGCGTTCGGGCAGCAGTCCGCTGAGGGCCTTGAAGACCACGTCGAAGCCGCTGAGCCTGCGCAGGGCGACCAGGGCCGACCGGTCCGCCGGATGCTCGTACGCCCGCGAGGAGATCCGCGGGAAGCGCCTGCGCCGCCGGCCCGGCACCTGCTCGTGGCCGCTGCCGTGCCCGCTCGCGCCGGGGCGGTCTGTGTCGGACATGTCTTCCCCCAGGTGTCTGGATGGCCCGCGCGACGTGGCCCCCGAAGCGAGGTCCAGCCTAACTTGATCTTTAACGTGTGCTGTCGAACGGTGCGTCGTACTTGATCACTCGGTTCGGTAACTGCCGTACGTGGAAACGGCCTTCGTCTGAACATGT
>NZ_JBEZHK010000011.1:0-248125 GCF_040650555.1 Streptomyces sp. NPDC048664
CACCGAAGTGGTTCATCGTTCGACTTGCATGTGTTAAGCACGCCGCCAGCGTTCGTCCTGAGCCAGGATCAAACTCTCCGTGAATGTTTACCGGTGATCCGGTGCAACACCACGAGAGCGGAACCAGAAGGAGGAATAGTCCTTCCGGTTCACAGCGTCCTCGCTGTGTTTTTTCAAAGGAACCTCGACCATCGGAACAAGTCCGACGGACGGGGTATCAACATATCTGGCGTTGACTTTTGGCACGCTGTTGAGTTCTCAAGGAACGGACGCTTCCTTTGTACTCACCCGAGAGACTCTCTCAGGCTTTCCTCCGGGCTTCTTCCCTTCGGTCTTGCGTTTCCGACTCTATCAGATCTTTTTCCGATCCGATTTCCTCGGCGCTTTCCAGTTCTGCGCTTCCGCGCTTTCCCTTTCCGGCGGTTCCGACTTTATCAGAGATTCTGAGGCCGATTGACCGGCGCCCAATTTCTGAATCATCGGGTGATGCTCCTCGGAAGCGAGGCTTCAGGAGCGGATAGATGCTCACTGTCGCCGGTGGGCTGACCCACCTCTAGGCAACTGTTCGAATCTACCTCCCCGCGCGACCCGTGTCAACGGCTCCCGTGGGGCGAAGAGGAGACTAGCAGGTCAACGCCGGGAAACGCACATCGAGCGGAGCCGACGGAGTGGGCGTCGCGTCACGCGGCCATCGGGACCGTGGCGCTGCGCTCGTCCGCCTCCACGTCCCCGGTGTCGCCGGCGCGTACCGCCCGTCCGCCCAGGACGTAGACATAGCTGAGGAACGCCAGCTCGGCGAGAACGCCTATGCCGACGCGAGCCCATGTCGGAAGACCGGACGGTGTCACGAAGCCTTCGATGGCGCCCGACACGAACAGGACGAGGGCGAGCCCGATCGCCATGCCGAGTGCACCCCTTCCCTCCTCGGCCAGGGCGGTGCGCCGGGTGCGGGGACCCGGGTCGATGACGGTCCAGCCGAGTCGTAGGCCCGTGCCGGCCGCGACGAAGACGGCCGTCAGTTCGAGGAGACCGTGCGGCAGGATCAGGCCCAGGAACGTGTCGAGGCGACCGGCCGAGGACATCAGGCCGACGCCCACGCCCAGGTTGAGCATGTTCTCGAAGAGGACCCACAGGACCGGGATGCCGAGGAAGACGCCGAGGACCAGGCACAGCGCGGCGGCCTGGGCGTTGTTCGTCCACACCTGGGCGGCGAAGGCGGCGGCGGGATGGCTGGAGTAGTAGGTCTCGTACTCGCCGCCGGGACGGGTCAGGCTGCGCAGCTGGCCGGGGGCCGCGATCGACGCCTGAACCTCCGGATGGGTGGCGATCCACCATCCGAGGACCGCTCCCACCGCCGTCGAGATCAGGGCCGTCGGTATCCACCAGCGGCGCGAACGGTAGACCGCGGCGGGGAAGCCCTGAGTGAGGAAGCGGACGACGTCGTGCCAGGAGGCGCGGCGCGTGCCGGTCACGGCACTGCGCGCGCGGGCCACGAGCTGGCTGAGCCAGCCGGTGAGCTGCGGATCCGGCGCACTGGACTGGATCACCGAGAGATGGGTCGCGGTGCGCTGGTAGAGAGAGACGAGCTCGTCGGCCTCGGCTCCGGTGAGACGGCGCTGCCGGCGCAGCAGGGCGGCGAGTCGGTCCCACTCGGCGCGATGGGTGGACACGAACACGTCGAGGTCCATGGGGTGTGCTGCTCCTCGCCTCTCGTTCTGTGCATCGGCTTGTCGTACTGCGACGGCGCGATGTGCCCTCAGCTTGGCAGACTGTCATGCACAGGGGTGGGCCATGGGAAGGACTGATGACGTGAGTGGGCTGACAACGGGCGAGGCGGTGTCGCTGGAGGTGAGCCCGGCGAAGCTCCCGAGCCGGGCACTCGCCGTGTTGCTCGACCTGGCCGTGTCCGTCACGGCCTACGTCATCGTGATGATCGTCCTGGTGCTGTCCGCGGGCGGGCTCGACGAAGCCGCGCAGATCGCGCTGTCGATCTCGGCCTTCGTGCTCGTGCTGGTGGGCGGACCGATCGCGGTGGAGTCGTTGAGCCATGGCCGCTCGCTGGGGAAGCTGGCCTGCGGACTGCGGGTGGTGCGGGACGACGGTGGACCGATCCGGTTCCGGCACGCGCTGGTCCGGGGCGCGGTCGGGGTGATCGAGATTCTGATGACGTTCGGCGTCGTCGCCACGATCGCCTCACTCGTCTCCGCCCGCGGTCGGCGGCTCGGCGACGTGTTCGCGGGGACGCTGGTCGTACGGGAACGGGTGCCCGTCGGGCGCACGGGCTTCGCGCCACCGCCGCCGCCCTGGCTCGCGGGGCGGTTCTCCGGGCTGGACCTGTCCGCTGTCCCGGACGGGCTGTGGCTGGCCGTCCGGCAGTACCTGACCCGCCTGCATCAGCTGGATCCCCAGGTGGGCTCGGCGATGGCGGTACGTCTGGCCTCGGATCTCGTCGCGTGCACGGGGGCGCCGGCACCGCAGGGCGTTCCACCGGTCGCGTACCTGGCGGCGGTGGTGCATGAGCGTCAGGTCAGGGAGACGCGGCGGTCGCTCGCCGGTCAGGCCGGGAGCGGTGCCGGTGCGGCGGGGGCGCCTGCCGCGCCCGTCCGGGCCGCCGAGGGGAATCCCGGTTGGGCTCCTGCGGCCGGGCCACCCGTCGCGCCGCCGCCGGAGCGGCAGCCCCCGGGTCCGCCGGCCGATCCGTCGGGCCGGGCCGCGACCGGGTTCGCGCCGCCGGTGTGATCGGCGGGATCACCTCGGAGGAACGCCTCAGGGGAACACCGACGGGGGTGTCTCCAGGTGCTCCAGCTCGACGCCGGGCGCGGCGAGCACCACGTCTCCGCTGAGGTGGACGGTGTGCTGTTCCCCGGTGTCCAGGGCTGTGACCTGGTACGTCTCCACGATCAGGGGGGCGTTGTCAGTGGTGTGTGTTTCTGTGTCCACCAGAGCCCAGGACTGGTCCACGGTGCGGGGGGCGAGGACCGGGTCCGTGAAGGCGACGAGGCGTACCCGGGTCACGGAGGAGGGGGTGGTGAGGCGGAGCAGACGAGCGGTGGCGATCAGGAAGGCGGGGGATGTGCCGGTGAAGGCGTGTGCGCGGACGTTGCCTTCGGTGGCGTGGGTGCCGGACGGGTCGGTGCGGACCCAGGTCACGCCGTCGAGCGCGGCGCCTCGCACCTGCCAGCTCGCGGCGTGCAGTTCGAGGCGGATGGGGCGGCCGAGCTCGTCGAGGGCGAGGTCGACGGAACCGGCGTGTTCGCCGGACGGAGTGGTGAGCTGCGAGACGTAGCGCCAGCCGGCGGGGCCGGGCGCGCAGTGGAAGTGTTCTTCGGCGAGGAGGGTGTGGTCGTGCGGATCGTGGAGCGAATATCGGCCGCGGGGCATGAGGGTCCTGGGTGGTGATGGGGCTGGGCGGGCCGGCGGTCGCCGACCCGGCCAAGGGGACAGGCCCCCGGCACGGGGGGTGCGGGGGCCTGTCTCTCGGTACCTGCTGCCTGACCGGTACTGCTGTCTGGATCAGTAGCGGTAGTGGTCCGACTTGTACGGGCCGTCGACCTCGACGCCGATGTACGAGGCCTGCTCGGGGCGGAGCTGGGTGAGCTTCACGCCGAGTGCGTCCAGGTGGAGGCGGGCGACCTTCTCGTCCAGGTGCTTGGGCAGCGTGTACACGTCGGTCGGGTACGCGTCGGGCTTGGTGAACAGCTCGATCTGGGCCAGCGTCTGGTCCGCGAAGGAGTTGGACATCACGAACGACGGGTGACCGGTGGCGTTGCCCAGGTTCAGCAGGCGGCCCTCGGACAGGACGATGAGCACCTTGCCGTCGGGGAAGGTCCAGGTGTGGACCTGCGGCTTGACCTCGTCCTTGACGATGCCCGGGAGCTTGGCGAGGCCGGCCATGTCGATCTCGTTGTCGAAGTGGCCGATGTTGCCGACGATCGCCTGGTGCTTCATCTTGGCCATGTCCGAGGCCATGATGATGTCCTTGTTGCCGGTCGTGGTGATGAAGATGTCGGCCTTGTCGACGACCTCGTCGAGGGTCGTGACCTGGTAGCCGTCCATCGCCGCCTGGAGGGCGCAGATCGGGTCGATCTCGGTGACGATCACGCGGGCGCCCTGTCCGCGCAGGGACTCCGCGCAGCCCTTGCCCACGTCGCCGTAGCCGCAGACGACCGCGGTCTTGCCGCCGATGAGCACGTCGGTGGCGCGGTTGATGCCGTCGATCAGGGAGTGGCGGCAGCCGTACTTGTTGTCGAACTTCGACTTGGTGACCGCGTCGTTGACGTTGATCGCCGGGAACAGGAGGACGCCGTCGCGCTGCATCTCGTACAGGCGGTGCACGCCCGTCGTGGTCTCCTCCGTGACGCCACGGATCTCGGAGGCCAGCTGGGTCCACTTCTGCGAGCCGTCCGTGATGGTGCGGTGCAGGAGTTCCAGGATGACGCGGTGCTCGTCGGACTCCGCGGTGTCGACCGAGGGGACCTTGCCGTCCTTCTCGTACTCGACGCCCTTGTGGACGAGGAGGGTGGCGTCACCGCCGTCGTCCAGGATCATGTTCGGGCCGCCGGTGGGGCTGTCCGGCCAGGTCAGCGCCTGCTCCGTGCACCACCAGTACTCCTCGAGCGTCTCGCCCTTCCAGGCGAAGACCGGGACACCCTGCGGGTTGTCGGCGGTGCCGTTCGGGCCCACGGCGATGGCGGCGGCCGCGTGGTCCTGGGTGGAGAAGATGTTGCAGGACGCCCAGCGGACCTGCGCGCCCAGGGCGACCAGCGTCTCGATGAGCACGGCGGTCTGGACGGTCATGTGCAGGGAACCGGTGACGCGGGCGCCGGCAAGCGGCTGCGTCTCGGCGTGCTCCTTGCGGATCGCCATCAGGCCGGGCATCTCGTGCTCGGCGAGGGTGATCTCCTTGCGGCCGAAGTCGGCCAGGGAGAGGTCGGCGACCTTGAAGTCCTGTCGCTTGTCGACAGTCGTCATTGCGAGCTGCTCCTCGGGGGTTGGGTCGAGGTGGGTACGGCTGGTCTGCGCGGCGGCGGGAGCGAGTGCCCTGAAGGGCACGGGCGGGCCCACGTGCGCGCAGCGCAGTCCGTCGGAGGCCCTCTCTCCCTCGGTCGGTCCCTGCCGGGACCGCCCGACCGCCATCAGCAGCGACGTCTGGCTCGGGATCCAAGCTACACCGGGGGAAGGGCGGGACCACAGTCGCGGGCGCGGGCGGGGCGGGTTTTGGGCCCTAGGAGGCGGGGACGGGGCCGCCGGGGGTGGCCTTGGGGTCCGGGCCCTTCGCCGCTTCCGTCTCGCTGTAGATGTCCGGTTCCAGGTAGATGACGCGGGCGATCGGGACGGCGTCGCGGACGCGGGCCTCGGCGGCGTCGATGGCCGCGGCGACCTGCGCGGCCGTGTCGTCGTGCCGCACCGCGATCTTGGCGGCGATCAGCAGTTCCTCGGGGCCGAGGTGGAGCGTGCGCATGTGGATGATGCCGGGGACCGTGTCGCCGTCGACCATCGCGGCCTCGATCTTCCTGACCACGTCGATGCCCGCGGCCTCGCCGAGGAGGAGGGACTTGGTCTCGGCGGCGAGGACGAGGGCGATCAGCACGAGGAGCGCGCCGATGCAGACGGTGCCGACGCCGTCCCAGATGCCGTCGCCGGTCAGGATCGAGAGGCCGACCCCGCCGAGGGCGAGGGCCAGGCCGATGAGCGCGCCGAAGTCCTCCAGGAGGACCACGGGCAGCTCGGGCGCCTTGGCGCGGCGGATGAACTGCGCCCAGGACAGCTTGCCGCGCAGTTCGTTGGATTCCTTGATGGCCGTGCGGAAGGAGAAGCCCTCCGCGATGATCGCGAAGAGGAGCACGCCGACCGGCCAGTACCAGTTGTCCAGCTCGTGGGGGTGCTCGATCTTCTCGACGCCCTCGTAGATGGCGAACATGCCGCCGACCGAGAAGAGGACGATCGAGACGAGGAAGGCGTAGATGAACCGTTCACGGCCGTAGCCGAAGGGGTGCTGGGGCGTCGCCTCGCGCTGGGCGCGCTTGCCGCCGACCAGCAGCAGGAACTGGTTGCCGGAGTCGGCGAGGGAGTGGACGCCCTCGGCGAGCATCGACGAGGAGCCGCTGAAGGCGAACGCCACGAACTTCGATGCCGCGATCGCGAGGTTGGCGCCGAGTGCCGCCACGATCGCCCTGGTGCCGCCTGACGCGCTCATGTGTTCGCGTTGTCCCTTCGTCGCCGTCCAGCCCCGGGTGTTCGCACGTCGCGCATGCCGTCCGGGGCTTTGCACGTGCTTTGCCGGTGGGACATTCTTGCAGCCGGGTCCGGCGGCGCCACGCCGGACCGGCTCGAGGGCCCGTACCGCTGCCGGTCAGGCGACGACCGTGGCGCGGAAGACCGTACCGTCCCCGGACACTTCGGTCTTCTCGTCCGCCGGTACGAAGACCGACTCACCGGGGGCGAGCACCTCGTCGCCCGCGCGGACCGTGCCCGCGGTGCACAGGAGGATCTGCGGGGTGGACCGGGTGAGATCGTGCGGGGCGGCGCTCGCCGACAGGACGTGGCGGGAGAGGCGGAACTCGTCGATGGGGGTCTCGTAGACCTCCTCGCCGTCGGGGGACGCCTCCGGGCGCAGGATGCCGGGGTCGCTCGCCTCGAAGCGCACGACCTTCAGCAGTTCGGGCACGTCGACGTGCTTGGGGGTCAGTCCGCAGCGCAGGACGTTGTCGGAGTTGGCCATGATCTCGACGCCCAGGCCGTTCAGGTACGCGTGCGGGATGCCCGCGCCCAGGAAGAGCGCCTCGCCGGGCTGGAGCCGTACGTGGTTGAGCAGCATGGCCGCGATGACGCCGGGGTCGCCGGGGAAGTGGTGGGCGAGGTCGGCGTAGGGGGCGTAGGCGCCGCCGAGGCGGGCGCAGGCGGCCGCGGCCTCGGCGACCGTGTGGGCCATCTCCTCGGGGTCGGCGCTCAGCACGGCCGTGAGGACCTCGCGCAGGGCGGCCTCCTCGGGGCGCGCGTGCAGCAGGTCGACGTACGGCTTCAGCGAGTCGACCTGGAGGCCCGCGATCAGCTCGGCGGCGTCGTCGGGCGCGCGGAAGCCGCACAGGCCGTCGAACTCGGTGAGGGCGCAGATCAGCTCGGGCTTGTGGTTGGCGTCCTTGTAGTTGCGGTGCGGGGCGCCGACCGGGACGCCCCGGCGCTCCTCGTCGGCGTAGCCCGCCTTCGCCTGCGCCAGGTCCGGGTGCACCTGGAGGGAGAGCGGGGCGCCGGCGGCGAGGATCTTCAGCAGGAAGGGCAGCCGGGGACCGAACCGGGCGACCGCCGCGCTGCCCAGGGCCTCTTCCGGCGCCCTGTCGATCACCTCGTGGAGAGGACCGCGCTCGGTGCGCGAGGGAGCGCCCGGGTGGGCGCCCATCCACATCTCGGCCTGCGGTTCACCGGTCGGCTCCACGCCGAGGAGCCGGGGGATGGCGGTGGTCGAACCCCAGGCGTAGGGGCGGACGGTGTTGACGAGGCGGTCCATGGGTGTCTTTTCTCCATACGTACGCGGCGCTGCGGGCGCTCTTCACAGGGCGCGAGCCAAGATCAGGCCCCCGAAGCGAGCGCCACGTAAACAGCGGCGAAATCTGTGATGGCGATCAGTTCCGCGAGGGTCTCCAGATCGTCGCCGTCCTCCGGTTCGAGCTCGCTGATCGCCGTGTCGTGGCCGAGGGCCAGTTCACGGGCGGCCGGTGCGGCGCTCAGGCCGCCGATGGGACGGTCCCGCAGCAGCACCACGCGCGCGTGCAGGGCCTGTGCCTCCTCGACGCGGTCCCGGAAGAAGTCGTCGGGGTCGGCGCCGGCGGCGAAGGCGCCGGAGAGCAGGACGCGGTGCGAGGCGAGGGCCTCGGGCAGCGGCGCGGTGAGGGCGGGGCGGCCGGCGAGTTCGGCGAGCGCGGCGGCGAACCGCTGGCCGGTCGGGGCGGCCGAGACGCCCTCCGTCCAGATCACGGGAAGGGACTCGGCCAGCTCGGCGGCGAGGGTCTTCGCCGGGTTCCCGTAGGTGGCGATGGCCGGACCGCAGCGTTCGGCGACCTGGTCCAGGCGGTTCGCGACCTTCTCCAGGACGTCGGGGCCCGCGAAGAGCAGGCCGGTGCGGTCCAGGAGCACGAGCAGGGGGGTGAGCAGGGCCCACAGGACGCCGGGAGCGGACGCGGTGAGGGGTTCGTCCTGCTCGTAGGGGGCGGTGGCCATGGGAACGAACAGTCCGTGGGCGCCGAGCACCGCGTCCGTGATCGGTGAGCGGGCGGGCGCCACGGCCACGACCGTGCAGCCACGGCGGTAGGCCTGCTCGACCAGGAGCGACAGGCCCGGCTCGGTGCCGTCCGGCGTCGCGATCAGCAGGAGGTCGACGGGACCCGCCCAGCCGGGCAGGTCCCAGCGCAGGGCGCCGGGAGCCGGGGCGACGCCGGTGGGGTGGATCCTGGTGACCGGGCACGCGGTGCCCGCGAGGCTGCCGATCAGTTCGGCCACGCCCACCGAGGCGGTGCCGGGGCCCGCGATGAGGACGCCGCGGGGGCGTCCGTCGGGCTTGAGGTCGTTGACCCCCGCCTCGGCGGCGTGCCGCACGGCGGAGCGCACCCGGGCGCCTGCCTCGGCGGCGCCGCGCAGCAGCGCGCGGCGGTCGGCGCGGGCGAGCGCCTCGGGGTCGTCGAGCAGCGATTCGTCGAGCATGGGCGGCAGCCTCCGATTCGCCGGGTCAGGTCCGTCAGGCGGGGCGGCGGGCCTCGTCGACCAGCAGGACCGGGATGCCGTCCCGGACCGGGTAGGCGAGCCCGCAGCCCTGGCCCGTGCAGACCAGCTCGCTCTCCTCCTCCTTGAGCGGGGCGTGGCACGCCGGGCAGGCGAGGATCTCCAGGAGGCCGGCTTCGAGCGGCATGACAGGTCCCTTCGGGGCGAATGGCGCTTGGCCTGGTCAGAGTACCGCCGCGGGGCGCGGCGTGCGGGGGTTGGGCGGGCCGGACACGTCGCTCGCGACTGCCCGGCCGGCGGCGGCCCGCGCGGTGGGAGGGTCAGCCCCGGATGATCTCCAGCGCCTCGTCCCGGACCTTGGCCATGGTCGCCTCGTCGCGCGCCTCCGCGTTCAGGCGCAGCAGCGGTTCGGTGTTGGAGGGGCGGACGTTGAACCACCAGTCGGCGCTGGAGACGGTCAGGCCGTCCAGGTCGTCCAGCTCGACGCCGTCGCGGCCCTCGTAGGCCGCCCTGATCGCGGCGAGGCGGGCCTGCTGGTCGGCGACCGTGGAGTTGATCTCGCCGGATCCCACGTACCGGTCGTACTCGGCGACCAGCTGCGACAGCGGCTCGTCCTGGCCGCCCAGGGCGGCGAGGACGTGGAGGGCGGCCAGCATGCCCGTGTCGGCGTTCCAGAAGTCCTTGAAGTAGTAGTGCGCGGAGTGCTCGCCACCAAAGATCGCCTGGGAGCGGGCCATCTCGCCCTTGATGAAGGAGTGGCCCACCCGGGTGCGGACCGGCGTGCCGCCGTTCTCCCGTACGACCTCGGGCACCGACCAGGAGGTGATCAGGTTGTGGATGATCGTGCCCTTGCCGCCGTGCTTGGCCAGTTCGCGCGCGGCCACCAGGGCGGTGATCGCGGACGGGGAGACCGGGTCGCCGTTCTCGTCCACGACGAAGCAGCGGTCCGCGTCGCCGTCGAAGGCGATGCCGAGGTCGGCGTGCTCCTGGCGCACCCGCTGCTGCAGGTCCACGATGTTCTTCGGGTCGAGTGGGTTGGCCTCGTGGTTCGGGAAGGTCCCGTCCAGTTCGAAGTACATCGGTACGACGTCCAGGGGCAGGCCCTCGAACACGGTGGGCACGGTGTGGCCGCCCATGCCGTTGCCGGCGTCGACCACGACCTTGAGGGGGCGGATGGAGGCGACGTCCACCAGGGAGCGCAGGTGCGCCGCGTAGTCCTTCAGCGTGTCGCGCCGGGTGACCTCTCCGGGGGCCGCGGCCTCGGGCCGGGGGGCGCCCGAATCCAGCCATTCCTCGACGAGTTCACGGATCTCGGTGAGTCCCGTGTCCTGGCCGATCGGGGCGGCGCCGGCACGGCACATCTTGATGCCGTTGTACTGCGCCGGGTTGTGGGACGCGGTGAACATGGCGCCCGGCAGGCCGAGCGCGCCCGACGCGTAGTAGAGCTGGTCCGTCGAACACAGGCCGATCTCGGTGACGTTCACCCCGCGTGCGGACGCGCCGCGCGCGAAGGCGTGCGCCAGGCCCGGGGACGAGGGCCGCATGTCGTGACCGATCACGATCGCGTCCGCTCCGGTCACCTGGGCGAAGGCCGCGCCGAAGAGCTCGGCGAGCGACTCGTCCCACTGGTCCGGAACCACTCCGCGTACGTCGTACGCCTTCACGATCTGCGACAGGTCGGCAGACACGGGCAACCCTCCTGGAAAAGCTCAACGATGGGGTCAACGTACCTGGCGGAACCGGCACCGGGCTGTGATCGCGCTGTCCGGGTGAACAGTTCCCACGGAGTTCATACCGTGCTCCGCCGGGCCCCGTCGGGCGATCGGGCCCGCCCGGGTGAGCGGGTCGCTCAGTTGTCCGGTGAGCGAAGGACGCGCAGGTGGCCGCGGCGTGCGACCTCCATCGGGTCCGCCGTGCGGCCGCCGCCGCCCGCCTCCGCCGCGCGCTGCTGCGGGCGGGCCGCCTCCCGCACCGCGTTGGCGAGGGCTTCGAGATCGTCCCCGCTCGGGTGCGCCGGGGCCGAGCCGTCGAGCAGTCGGACGACTTCCCAGCCGCGCGGGGCGGTCAGGCGCTCGGAGTGCTCGGCGCACAGGTCGTAGCAGTGGGGTTCGGCGTAGGTGGCGAGCGGGCCGAGGACCGCGGTCGAGTCGGCGTAGACGTACGTCAGCGTCGCGACGGCGGGTCGGCCGCAAGCGGTGCGCGAACAGCGACGTACAGGGCTCACGACGTTGGACGGTACCGCACTCTTGAGCGGGCCGCGACGACTCTCCCCCAGGTCACCCCACCGTGTCGTGCCGTGCGGCGCCCCACATGTCCTTCTTGACCCACCCTGCTGACCTGCGTGGACACCGGTCGCGGCGGTCGCGCGCGCCGCCGCGACCGGTCATCACTTGGCACAAACACCGCCAATCGCCGTGCGGTCGACGGTCTCGCAGCGGCGCGGAATCGAGCCCAACTTGGCTGGAATGGTCATCCTGCGACACGCCGTACGGCGTCGGCGCCTCCCCCGCCCGGGCGATCGGCCGGAGGGGGCCGGGCGCAGGGCCCCCTCGGGGATTACGCTTCGTCAGTGATGGACAGCCCCGTACCGCCCCGCCCCGCCGCGCCCGGCCCGCGCCGCCGTGACCGCCATGGCCGAGGCATGCGCGGACCCGTCGCGCCGCCCCAGGTGCCGCTCGCCGCGAGCCGCGCCGAGGTGTTCGCGGATCTGGTGCAGGACTCCGTGGAGCGCCTGGAGCGGCACTGGCCGCAGCTCGCCGAGATCGACTTCATGGTCCTGGAGGTGCCGCGTCTGGACGCGCCCGGCGAGGGCTGGAGCGACGAGACGGTGCCCCTGGGGGGCACGATCGAGGCCCGCGACGGCCGGCGGGCGCGTGTGGTGGTCTACCGGCGGCCGGTCGAGATCCGCACCAAGGGCCGCGACGAGCGCGCCGCCCTGGTCCACGAGGTCGTCGTGGAGCAGGTGGCGGAACTGCTCGGGCTCACCCCGGAGACGGTGGACCCGCGCTACGGCGAGGACTGACCGGACCGGCTCCCGAAGCCCGGCCGGCCGTCACCCTCACCGTCCTCGGGCTGTCACTTCGTCAGCAGGACCGACAGGTCCTGGTCCGCCTCGGGTACCGCGACCGTCCCCCGGTCGTCCGGCAGGGGCTGCACGGTGAACCCCGGCACGCCGTCGGCGTCCGCCCTCAGGGTGCGGGCGGCGTAGACGGGGCCGCCGGAGACCGGCTCGACGGTGAGCGCGTACGTGCCCTTCAGGCCGCTCGGCACGGGGGCGTCCACGTCCTGTGTCGTCCCGCCCTTGATCGTGTACTGCTTCGTCAGCGCGGTGCCGCCCTCGCTGCCCGCGGAGGCGGTGACCTTCACCGTGGCCGCGCCGGCCGGGGCGGCCAGCGTGAGCGTCGTGTCCTTGGCGCTGCTGTTCCCGGCGGCGGACGCGCGCGCGCCGACCGGCGCGGTGGCCGGGATGAACGCCGTCTCCTGCTTGTCGCCCTTGCCCCGCAGCACCCGCAGGGCGGCGACCACCGGCACGTGGCTGTCGCCGGGGGTCAGCACCAGCGAGCCCGCCTCGCCGCGTGTGACGTCGCCGAGGTCCACCGCGGTGGTCATGCCGCCCTTCACGTGCAGCGTCTCGTTGCCGGCCGGGGTGAGGGAGCCGGTGGGGGAGGCCAGGTGCACCTTGAGGTCGGCGTCCTGGTCTCCGGGCGCGAAGGCGATCAGGCGGACGTCCGTGGCGTCCTTGGGGATGCCGGGCAGCACCAGGGACGGCGCGGGGTCCGCCGCGGCGTCCAGCCAGTCGCCGCCCGACCTGTCGTCCAGCGCCTGGACGGCGGCCGACACCCGCCCGGTGCGGACGCTGACGTGGACCGTGAGGTCGTCCTGCTTCGCGTTGGTGAGGGTGGGCAGCAGCACGGGCTCGCTGGCGTGCGGCTGGACGGTGATGCCCTCGCCCACCGTCGACTTGAGGTCGCCGTCCTTGCCGTACAGCTCGATGTCGACCACCGCGGCGGAGTCATCGGGGTTGGTCAGGTGCACGTAGTCGGTGCGGGAGGCGGAGGTGGCCGCCCCCGGGAACCAGAAGTCGGTGTCCGGTGCCGTGCAGGCGGTTCCGAGCAGGCCTCGTCCGGTGCCGGCGCTGACCTCGGTCGTCTCCTGGACCGTCCACCCGGGGGCGAGTCCGCCCGTCGCCGTGCCCAGCAGCGCGGGCGTGTCGGAGCCGGAGCTGTCGCCCGTGGCCGGGGTGCCCGGCTGCTTGGGGGTGATGCTGGGCGCGTCGGACTGCTTCTTGGCCGTGCCCTTCCCACCCGCCTTGCCCTTTCCGGACGTCCCGTCCGCCTTGCCGGACCCGGTCGTGTCCGTGCCGTCCCCCGACTGCTCGCCGGCCGCGCCCAGTTCCGCCTTGCCGCCCTCGCCCGTGCCCTTGGACAGGGGCGTGTACGACGTGTAGGAGGTCTCGGCGAGGTCCGAGGTGCTCGGCTCCGGGCACAGCAGCCGGGTCTGCTCCACGGGCAGCCGGGCGGCCGCCTTGTCGGTGTTGTCGCCCGACGCGGACGGTGCGGTGAGCGCCGCGAAGCCGGTGACGGCGGCGAGCGCGGTCGTGCCGGCGATCAGGGACAGGGTCGTGCGGTTCACTGCTGGCTCCCGTCGGGGCGCTCGCTGTCGGTGCCGTGGGCCGGGTCGTGCGCCAGGTCGTACGGCGTGGCGTAGCCCTGCTGGTACGTCGGGTCGTAGGGGGCCGAGGCCCCGTAGGCGTACGGGTCGTACGGTGCGCCCTGGTAGGGGTCCGGCTGGTAGGGCTGCTGCTCGTAGGCACCCTGCGCGTACTGCTGCTGCGCGTCCGGGTACTGCTGCGGGCCGGCGAAGGCGTCCCACTCCCCGCCGCCCGGGTAGCCCGTCCGGTCCCACTCCCCGTAGGCCCCCTGCTGCGGTACGGCGGCCTGCGGGAAGGGCGGCGGGTCGCCGGCGTCCTGACCGGTCTCCTGCGACGGGGTCTCCTGCCAGGCGGGCTGCTCCGGTTCCTGGCCGTCGGCCCGACCGGCTGCCTCGGCCTCGGCCTGGGCGGCGCGCAGCCTGCGGGCCCGGCGGCCCTCGCCGGTGGTGTCCTGGGCGGGCACGGCGGCCTCCTCGGGCAGGTCGTCGTCCACGTCCCGGCGGCGGCCGGGCAGGGCGAGGACCACGAGGACGACGGCGAGGGCGCCTTGAGTCCACAGCCAGGCGGTGTGGGTGAGCGGCGCCTCGTGGGTGACGGCCAGCGTGCCGCCCTCGGCGGGCAGTTGGAAGCCCTGGGCCCAGCCGTCGACCGTGGTGCGGGTCAGGGCCTTTCCGTTCAGGGTGGCGGTCCAGCCGGGGTCGGCGGTGTCGGCGATGCGCAGGACGCGGCCCGCCTGGCCGGTCGGGATCGTGGTGTGGATCTCCACGGGTCCGGCCGGGACGGACACCGGCGCGCCGGTACCGCCGACGATCGCGGCCCGGGAGACCTGCCGGTCCACGCGCCACAGGGCGCTGCCGTCCTGCTGGCTGAGCCGGGACAGTCCCGGTGTGGCGTCCAGGACGCGGCCGATCTCGTGCGGAGCGCCGCGGCGTACGAGGACGTAGCGCACGGCGAAGCCGCCCAGTTCGTCGCCCTGGTCGGCTCCCGAGCCCGCCACGAGGTTGGCGACGACCTTGTCGAGCTGCTTGTTCTGGCCGTCTCGCCCGGCGAGTTCGCCGTCGCCGAGGCGGGCGCCGGAGCCGCGGACCAGGGTGTAGCCGACGCGCGCGGTGGACTGCCCGTCCAGGACGAGGGTGCGGGCCTGGTCGCTGGTGCCGCCCTCCTCGGCGACGAACGCGGGGACCTGGACGGGGTTCCGGCGTTCCAGCGGGCCGTCGGCGCCCCGGATCATCCAGCCCGCGGCGATGAGCAGGGGGCCCGCCATGCAGGCGAAGGCGATGAGGGCGGCGACCGGCTGGCGCCAGCCGAAGTTCTGCTCGGCGACGCGCGCGCGTGCGCCCTCCGCGCCGATGGCGGCGGCCGTGATCAGCGCGAGGCCGTAGACGAGGGTCGCGGGTCCGGCCCAGGCGGAGTGGTTGGACAGGACGGCGAAGACGAGCGCGGTCAGGGCGACGCCCCACGCCGTCCAGACGCCCGCCTGGCGCCCGGAGCGCAGCAGCGCGGCCAGGGCCGCGAGGACCACACCGGTGAGCATCAGTCCGCTGACGGTGCCGGAGCCGCCCGGGCTCGCGCCGAACAGGTCGGCGGCGGAGGCCGCGCTCGCGTCGAAGGTGAGTCCGGCCTCCTTGAAGAAGCCGAAGGGCAGCAGCGACAGGGACCAGGGGGCGAGGACCAGGAGCGGGGTGCCCACGGCGGCGACCAGGCGCGAGAGGTGGGCGACGGCGTCGTTCCTGCGCACCACGAGCAGGGCGAGGCCGAGGACCAGGGCGATCGGCCACACGATGGGCGTGAACGCGGTGGTGATCGTCAGCAGCAGGGCGTACGCCCAGGTGGCGCGCCAGCTGCCGCGGGTGCCGGGCGCGCGGGTGAGGCCGGCCGCCGCGACGCCCGCGCGCGCGATCAGCGGGAGAAGGACGGCGAGGACGGCGGTGCCGATGTGGCCGCCCGCCAGGGCTCCGGTGGTGGCGGGCAGGAAGGCGTACGCGACGGACGCCCAGGCGCGCAGCAGCCGCGACTCGACCAGGGGGCGCGAGGCGAAGTAGGCGGTGAACCCGGCCAGCGGCACCGAGCAGACGAGCAGCAGGGTGACCGCGAGTCCGGTGGAGCCGAACAGGATGCTCGCGAACAGGGCGACGAGGGCGACGTAGGGCGGCGCGGAGCCGGTGCCGCCCGCGCCGACCGGGTGCCAGGCGTCCAGGTAGCGCGCCCACAGGTCGGAGGTGTCGGCGGGTGCGGGCAGCAGCGCGCCGCCCGCGAGGGCACCGCCTCCGAGCAGGGCGCGGCAGGCGGCGAGGGAGACGAGCAGGAGGACGAGGAAGAGCACCGGGCCGGGCTTGCGGGCGACGCGCTTGAGGCGGGCGAACTGCTCGACCTCGAGGAAGTCGGCGTCGTCGCCGCCGGGCCCCGACTCCGTGCTGCCGCCGTGCCGGCCGGCCGAGGAGACCTCGGGGTCGGACCGGCCCACCACGTTGCCCGCGACCTGTTCGACGGTGGCCCGCACGGTCGCCCCGGGGGGCGGGAAGAGCGGACGCAGCTCCTCCTTGCCGATCTGCGGGCTACCGCGCCTGCGCCGGGCGGCGATGATCCGCTCGGGCCGCAGCAGCGTTCCCAGCAGGCCGCGGATCTCGTCCACCGCCTGTCCGGGGACCTTCCCGACGAGGTAGGCCACGGTGCGCAGCACGGTGCCCAGGACGAGGCGGACGAGGATCCACGGCAGCTGTGCCGTACGGGCGTTGGCGAGCAGGGCGTAGACGGCGCCGGCCTTGTCGACCTTGTGCGGGGAGGCCGTGGTGCGGCCCACGCAGTCGACCGTGCGGCGCTCGCGGGAGGCGGCCTCGGCGTGCCGTACGACCGCGTCGGGGGCGATGAGCACGCGGTGGCCCGCGGTGTGGGCGCGCCAGCACAGGTCGACGTCGTCGCGCATCAGCGGCAGATGGGGGTCGAAGCCCCCGAGGGCCTCGAAGACGTCCCGGCGCACGAGCATGCCGGCCGTGGAGACGGAGAGCACGGATCGGATGTGGTCGTGCTGCCCCTGGTCCTGCTCGCGGCGGTCGAGTCCGGTCCAGCGGCGGCCGGAGTTGGCGATGGTGACGCCGACCTCGAGGAGCTGGCGGCGGTCGTACCAGCCGTGCAGCTTGGGGCCGACGACCGCCACGTCGTCGCGGCCGAGCTCCGCCTCGTTCTCCACGACGCGCAGCAGCTCGGCCAGGGCCCCGGGTTCGGGCGCGCAGTCGTCGTGGAGCAGCCACAGCCACTGGACGGGTTCGCCGTGCGGCAGTGCCGGCAGGTCGTAGGCGTCGTCGCGCCAGCTGCGGGTGGCGGGGTCCCAGCCGCTGGGGCGCTTGAGATAGGGCAGGTCGTCCGGTGACAGGGCGGGCGCCGCGCGGTTCGCCTCGTCCACGGCCTGGCCGAAGCCGGTGCGGCGGGCGAGGTGCAGGACGCGGTCGTCGCCGAGCGCGTCGGCGAGCAGTCGGGCGGAGTCGTCCGCGCTGCCGGTGTCGGCCGCCACGGCGTTCTGCACGGGGCGCTCCTGGCCGAGCAGCCCGGTGAGCGCGTCGGGCAGCCAGCGGGCTCCGTCATGGGAGACGAGCACCGCGGTGACCACGTGACGCGGGAACTCTGGCGTGGCGGCGTCGTGTTGGGCCGCCGAATGGCTGTGCACGGACATCGAGGTACGGGCCCCGGTTCGCTGGACTGCGGTGGACGCCTGTGCCCCGAGGGGGCAGCGGGACGTCTCGGACGGAGCCCCACACTAACGGCTGGACAAGATCACGGCCCGCCGCCTGTGGACAACCCACCAGCACCGGGCCGTTCGTTACCTGGCGATGTGCACCTTTTCGCCACGGGCCGGACCCGCCGGCCGGCGATGCTTCAGATCGCGGCCTTCTTCAGGCGGCGGCGCTCACGCTCGGACAGACCGCCCCAGATCCCGAAGCGCTCGTCGTTGGCCAGCGCGTACTCGAGGCACTCCGAGCGGACCTCGCAGGCGAGGCAGACCTTCTTGGCCTCGCGGGTGGAGCCGCCCTTCTCCGGGAAGAAGGACTCGGGGTCGGTCTGGGCGCACAGCGCGCGCTCCTGCCAGCCGAGTTCCTCGTCCGCGTCGTCGACCAGCAGTTGCTGCACCAGCTCGGTCATGTGCGCCCCTCGTCAGTCTTTCGCGTCCCCGTGATGTAGCCGTTACCGATTCCGGCTGAACGACACGAGTGAAATTACAAGTGTGCCGATCCGGGCCAGTCAAGCCGAGATCTGCTATTGGGCCCCTTATTCACTCTGCGGAACCAAGGCTATGCGGAAAGTGTTCAAATCGGCATAAACCCTGACAGTCATCGAGGCCCCCGCGGGCCTCCGACCCCTCAAGGGGGAGGACGCCCACACGTTCGATCCCGTTCCGTCGCGCGCCGCGGAGCGAACCTGATCACAGTCGGATCACGGAATCACGACGGGCTCCGTTCACCCGCGGTGCGCTCCATGTGTCCCCGTCTCCCTATGAACAAACCTTTCGCCTGTCAGATGAACCGGATGAGGTGAATCAGGTCGCACATACCGGTGCTGAAGTTGACAGCGCGGGTGTGACCCGATCTCCTAGGGGGCATGCTCGCGTACTCGGTGCCCACCCAGACCCGCCCCGTCGGGTCCCTCGGTGCTGCCCGCGCTCGCTGTAGCTGTCGCTGTTCGAGCTGTTGAGCCTTCCCCCGCGCTCCAGCCGTATCTGAGCCCATCCGGCTCGGCCGCCGTTCCCCCCGCCCGCATCAGGGCCCGCGTACGCGCCACGCCCGCGATCCGGGCGCCCGGCACGGCTCGCGAGACCTTCGCCGCCTCCCCCACCGCACCGCTCATCTCCTGCCGAGGAACACCGCACCCCATGAACAGCGACAGCGACCTCCAGATCGCCGGCGACATCCTCGAAGTACCGCACCTGCTCCAGCCGCCGCGCGAGCACCCGGCCACCGTGGCCGAGTTCGCGGGTCTCGCCCGCGCCATCGCCACCGACCGCTCCCACTGGGAGCCGCTGGTCCGGTTCGACGCGACGTCCCGGTGGTACCACCGTCTGCGGACCGGGCCCGGGTACGAGGTCTGGCTGCTGTCCTGGGTGCCCGGGCAGGGCAGCGGGACGCACGACCACGGGCGCTCGTCCGGCGTGCTGACGGTCCTGGACGGCGCGCTGACCGAGCGCACGGAGCGCGGGGAGCGTGCGCTGGGGGCGGGCACGCAGCGGGTGTTCGCGCCCGGATATGTGCACGAGGTGGTGAACGACGCGCTGGAACCCGCGGTCAGCCTGCACGTGTACTACCCGGGACTCACCGACATGCCCATGCGGGCGCGCTCCGCGCGGGGGCGCTCCATGGTGGAGGCCGCGCGACACGGTTGAGCGCGCGCCCCCCGGTCGGGCGGTCGGGGCGGTCGTTGCCGTGGGGGCCTGCGAGACTGGGCGCCATGCGCATTGTGGTTCTGGCAGGGGGCATCGGTGGTGCCCGGTTTCTGCGTGGTCTGAAGCGGGCCGTGCCCGCCGCGGACATCACCGTCATCGGGAACACCGGGGACGACATCCATCTCTTCGGACTGAAGGTCTGCCCGGACCTCGACACGGTGATGTACACGCTCGGCGACGGCATCAACGAGGAGCAGGGCTGGGGGCGGGCCGACGAGACCTTCCACCTCAAGGAGGAACTCGCGGCGTACGGCGTCGGACCGGACTGGTTCGGGCTCGGCGACCGGGACTTCGCCACGCACATCGTGCGGACGCAGATGCTGAGCGCGGGCTATCCGCTCAGCTCGGTCACCGAGGCGCTGTGCGAGCGGTGGAAACCCGGGGTCCGGCTCATCCCCATGTCGGACGACCGCGTCGAGACCCATGTCGCCGTGACCCTGCCCGACGACGACACCTCCCAGAGTTCCAGCGAGCGCAAGGTCATCCACTTCCAGGAGTACTGGGTGCGGTTGAGGGCGTCGGTGCCCGCCGAGGCGGTCGTGCCGGTCGGCGCGGAGCAGGCCACGCCGGCACCGGGTGTGCTGGAGTCCATCGGGCGGGCGGACGTGATCCTCTTCCCGCCGTCCAACCCGGTCGTCTCCATCGGCACGATCCTGGCCGTGCCCGGCATCCGCGAGGCCCTCGCCGACGCGGGAGTTCCGGTGGTGGGCCTGTCCCCCATCATCGGTGACGCGCCCGTGCGCGGGATGGCGGACAAGGTGCTCGCGGCGGTCGGGGTCGAGTCGAACGCCGCGGCGGTCGCCGAGCACTACGGCTCGGGGCTGCTGGACGGCTGGCTCGTGGACACGGCCGACGCGGCGGCGGTGGAGCGCGTGGAGGCCGCGGGCATCCGCTGCCGCGCGGTGCCGCTGATGATGACCGACCTGGAGGCGACGGCCCGGATGGCCCAGGAGGCGCTGGCGCTCGCGGAAGAGGTGCGGACCACGTGAGCGAGGCACCCGGCTACCGGGTCTGGGCCCTGCCCGGTCTGCCCGAGGTCGCGGCCGGCGACGACCTGGCCAAGCTGATCGCCGCCGCCGAGCCCGGGCTCGTGGACGGGGACGTGCTGCTCGTCACGTCGAAGATCGTGTCCAAGGCCGAGGGGCGCGTCGTGCGGGCGGACGACCGGGAGGCCGCCATCGACGCCGAGACCGTGCGGGTCGTGGCCCGGCGCGGTCCGCTCAGGATCGTGGAGAACCGGCAGGGGCTGGTCATGGCCGCCGCCGGGGTCGACGCCTCGAACACCCCCTCGGGGACCGTGCTGTTGCTGCCCGAGGACCCCGACGCCTCCGCGCGTGCCCTCAGGGACGGCCTGCGGGACACGCTCGGTGTACGGGTCGGGGTGATCGTGACGGACACCTTCGGCAGGCCGTGGCGCGCGGGGCTGACCGATGTGGCCATCGGCGCGGCCGGCGTACGGGTCGTCGACGATCTGCGAGGCGGCACGGACGCGTACGGCAATCCGCTGAGCGCGACCGTCGTGGCCACCGCCGACGAGCTGGCCGCCGCCGGCGACCTGGTCAAGGGCAAGGCCGCCGGGCTGCCCGTGGCCGTGGTGCGCGGGCTCGGGCACGTGGTGGCCCGGGATGACGGTGAGGGGGCGCGCGCGCTGGTGCGCGACGCCCGCGACGACATGTTCCGGCTGGGCACCTCGGAGGCGGTACGGGAGGCGGTGACCCAGCGGCGTACGGTGCGGGCGTTCACCGACGAGCCCGTCGACGCCGGTGCCGTGCGCCGCGCGGTGGCCGCCGCCGTGACCGCTCCCGCACCGCACCACACCACCCCGTGGCGGTTCGTGCTGCTGGAGTCCGCCGCCGCGCGGGCCCGGCTGCTGGACGCGATGCGGGAGGCCTGGATCGCCGATCTGCGGCGGGACGGGAAGTCCGAGGAGTCGATCGCCAAGCGCGTCCGCCGTGGCGACGTGCTGCGCCACGCGCCGTATCTCGTCGTGCCCTGCATGGTCATGGACGGGTCCCACACCTACGGCGACGCCCGGCGGGACGCGGCCGAGCGCGAGATGTTCGTCGTCGCCACCGGCGCGGGCGTGCAGAACCTGCTGGTCGCGCTCGCCGGGGAACGGCTGGGCTCGGCGTGGGTGTCGTCCACGATGTTCTGCCGGGACGTCGTGCGCGAGGTGCTCGGGCTGCCGGGGAACTGGGAGCCGATGGGGGCCGTAGCGGTGGGGCATCCCGCCGAGGAGCCGCGGCCCCGGCCGGAGCGTGACGCGCAGGGGTTCATCGAGGTCCGCTGACCTCGGCCCGGGGAGCGCGCATCGGGAATCCGTCCGCGCTCCCCGCTCTCCCCCGTAACCTCGTAGGGAACACCTCACCTCGTAGGGACACCCCCTCACCCAGGACCTCTCCCGTGGCCGGACGATTTCCCCAGCGCCCCACCCCCACGACCGCGCGCGGTGGGCATGTCGCCGTGCCCGCGGGGGTGCCGCGGCCGGCCCCGGCACCGGGGCGGCGGCGGAGCTGGACCCCGCCCGGCCCCCTGGACCTCGGGCTGGTGCTCGGGCCGCTGCGGCGCGGCCCCGCGGACCCCACGTTCCGGGCCGCCCCGGACGGATCGGTGTGGCGGGCCAGCCGGACGCCGACGGGCCCCGGCACCCTGCGGGTCGCGCTGCGGGGCACGGTCGCCGAGGCGGAGGCCTGGGGGCCCGGGGCCGACTGGCTGCTGCACCAGCTCCCCGACCTTCTCGGCGCGTCCGACGACCCCGACGCCTTCGAGCCCCGGCACCGGCTGCTCGCCCTGGCGCGGCACCACCGGCCCGGGCTGCGCCTGACGCGGACCGGGCTGGTGCTGGAGTCGCTGATCCCGTCGGTCCTGGAGCAGAAGGTCACGACGGACGAGGCGTACCGGGCCTGGCGCCTGCTGGTGCGGAGGTTCGGCGAGCCCGCGCCGGGACCCGCACCGGACCGGCTGTGGGTGATGCCGGCGCCGCGCACCTGGGCGCTGATCCCGTCCTGGGAATGGCACAGGGCCGGTGTCGACGACAAGAGGGCGTCCACGATCCTGCGGGCCGTGCGGGTCGCCGCGCGGCTGGAGGAGTCGTGCACGATGGACCCGGCGGCGGCGCGGGCACGGCTGGAGGTGGTGCCCGGGATCGGCCCGTGGACCTCGGCGGAGACCGTGCAGCGCAGCCACGGGGCGGCGGACTCGGTGACCGTCGGCGATCTGCATCTGCCGGGGATCGTCGGGTACGCCCTCGCCGGGGACCGCGACGCGGACGACGAGGCGATGCTGGCGCTGCTGGAGCCCTATGCGGGGCAGCGCCATCGGGCGGCGCGGCTGATCCTGCTGAGCGGCCAGGTACCGGCCCGCCGCGCACCGCGGATGCGGCGGGGCGACATCGGACGCCTGTAGGGCTCCGGTCGGCCCGGACGGGCAAGGCCCCAGGGGCCTTGCCCGGACCGATCGCCGGGTGCGGGCTACTGGTCGGAGGAGAAGCGCACCGCGCCCGCCGGGATGCGCGCGTCGCACCAGATCCGTACGCCGTCGCGGAGTTCGTTGTCCGCGCCGACCACCGCGCCGTCGCCCACCACCGCACCGGTGAGCACCGTGCGCTCGCCGATGCGGGACCGGGCGCCGATCAGCGAGTCGGTGACCACCGCGCCCGGCTCCACCACCGCGCCCGCGAGAAGGGTGCTGCCGCAGATCCGCGCGCCCTCGCCCACGACCGCGCCCTCGCCGACCACCGTGCCGCCCGTGAGCTTGGCGTCCGGGGCCACCGACGCGGTCGGCAGGACCAGGCGGTCGCCGCAGCGGCCGGGCACCGCCGGGGACGGGGCGCGTCCGAGGACCAGGTCCGCCGAGCCGCGCACGAAGGCCGCCGGGGTGCCGAGGTCCAGCCAGTAGGTCGAGTCCACCATGCCCTGCAGATGGGCGCCGGCGGCCAGCAGGTCCGGGAAGGTCTCCCGTTCCACCGAGACCGGCCTGCCGGCGGGGATGGAGTCGATGACCGAGCGCCGGAACACATAGGCGCCGGCGTTGATCTGGTCGGTGACGATCTCCTCGGGGGTCTGCGGCTTCTCCAGGAAGGCCGTGACCCTGCCCGTCCCGTCCGTGGGCACGAGGCCGAACGCCCTCGGGTCCGTCACCTTCGTCAGGTGCAGGGAGACATCCGCGCCCGTCGAGCGGTGGGTGTCGACCAGGGCCGGGATGTCCAGGCCCGTGAGGATGTCCCCGTTGAAGATCAGGACGGGTTCGTCCGGTCCGGAGTGGAGCCGGCTCGCCACGTTGCGGATGGCACCGCCCGTGCCGAGGGGCTCCTCCTCCGTGACGTACTCCAGCCGCAGGCCGAGGGCGGAGCCGTCGCCGAAGTACGGCTCGAACACCTCTGCGAGGTAGGAGGTGGCGAGCACGATGTGCTCCACCCCCGCCGCCCTCGCCCGCGCCAGCTGGTGTGTGAGGAATGGAACCCCTGCCGCCGGGACCATGGGCTTGGGCGTGTGCACCGTGAGCGGGCGCAGCCGGGTGCCTCTGCCGCCGACCAGGAGGATCGCTTCTGTCACCTGTCGTCTCTGCTTCCTGCCGGGAACGGCCGTGCTGTCGATCGGCGGGCCAGTGTACGCAGCCCGGGTAGGGCGTTGGGTAAGGGCGTTATGAGGACCGTGAGAGACGGCGCGTCGAGGTTCCGTCCCGTACTCGTGGCCCGGCCCCGCCCCTCAGCGGCCCTGCAGGCGGGCCGCCGCGGTGCGGGCCGCGCCGAGTCTGCCGTACAGCATGGCTCCCGGGCACTCGGTGGCGAAGCCGTCTCGGTGGCCCGAGATCACGTTCAGGTGCGCGTCCTCCCCCTTGGGGAAGCGGTTCCCCCCGCCCGACGTGAGGTAGGTCTTGGCGCGCGGGTCCATGCCGGAGAGGCCGAGCTTCCACGCGGTGAGCGACGCGATGGCGTTCACGGAGGCGGCCGAGGGGGCGCTGCCGGTGAAGGTGCCGAGCACGGCGATGCCCGTGCTGTTCGTGTTGAACCCGAGGGTGTGGGCGCCCATCACCGGCTTGTCCACGCCGCCGGCCCGGCCCTCGTAGATGGTGCCGCACTTGTCGATGAGGAAGTTGTAGCCGATGTCCCGCCAGCCGCTGCTCACCACGTGGTAGCGGTAGATGCTGCGGATGACCGAAGGGGCCTGCGAGCAGGAGTAGTTGTTGCCCGAGGCCGTGTGGTGCACGAACGCGACCTTCACCGCGCCCGTGTAGACGAAGCCCGACTCGCGCAGGCTCTCGTCGGCTCCCCAGCCGGCGCGGGTGACGATCCGCGGCCGCGGGCCGATGAACGGGCCCGCCGCTCCGGGGCCGCCCTTGCGGGACACCAGATGCTCCTGCCGCAGCGCGGCTTTCCTCGTCGCCTGCGCGGACAGCGCCGGGATCACGGCGGCATTCAGGGGCGCGAGGCGCGCGTTGGCGGCGGACGCGGCGAGTCGTGCGCTGGACTCACCACCGTACGCGCCGTGGCCGTACGTGCCTCGGCCGTACGCGTCCGGGTCGGACGCGCCCTCCTCGTACCCGTCCCCCTCGTAACCGTCCTCCTCGTGCGCGCTCGCGCCGTACGCTCCCCCGCGCCACGCCCAGGTGGACGCCGAGGCGGCCGCGGACACCGAGGCCGCTGCCGACGCCGCGATCCCGCTCCAGGACGAGGCGGACACGTCCTGCGCGTCCGCCTCCGCCCGCGCGTCCCGCCCGGCCGACGCGCCCTGCCCCTCCCGTGCGGCGTCGAGGCGCGGGTCGGCGCCGGGGTCGACCAGTTCCACCCGCAGGCCGTCGGGCAGGAGCGGCGCGCGGGTTCCGCCCGCCTGGTCCGCCTCCGCGCGCACCCGCACCTCGACCCCGTCCGAGTCGCCGACCCACAGCGGCGCCGTCGACCCGCGCATCCGGGTCGAACGCCCCTCCCTGGTCGCCGGGTCGGGGCCGTGGCCGTCGTTGCGCGTCTCCAGCGACTGCCAGGCCGACCACACACGTGTACGGCTCGCCCGGGTACGGATCTGGACCTGGCCGCGCAGTTCGGCCCCGGGGTCGTCCCAGACCACCCCGGCCAGGGAGAAGGAGCGCACCGCGGTGGCCCTCAGGCCCCGTTCGGCCGCCCCGCCGGTGCGCCGGGCGTCGCCCACTGGCTCCAGGGGCAGGGACTGGGTGCTGCCGGGGATCTCCGCCCCGGGGAGGGATCCGGCGGACACGCCGGCGGGCGGCGCGTTCCGCCCGGGCGTGAGGTCGGACCCGGCCGCCACGGCGGGCGGGGCCGAGGCCAGGGTCAGGACCGTCGCGCAGGCGAGGCCCACCGAGGTGGCGAGACCGGTCGAGGAAGCAAGGTATGCACGCATGCCCATGATCTTGGACATAGTCAGACATATATGTCCATCTGGGAACTGACGGTTCGTCGGCTCCGCTCGCCCGAACCGGTGGCGCGCCCCCGCACCCGCCGATGAGCCCCCGCCCGGCGCGCCGCGTACCCTTGCGCGCGTGAACGCCACCGACCGCACCGCTGCCGACCTGCTGCGATCCGCGCTCGCCGCGGATCCCGCACGCCCCCTGGTGACCTTCTACGACGACGCCACGGGGGAACGCGTCGAACTCTCCGTGGCCACCTTCGCCAATTGGGTGGCCAAGACCGCCAATCTGCTCCAGGGCGACCTCGCGGCGGAGCCCGGCGACCGGCTCGCGCTGCTGCTGCCCGCGCACTGGCAGACGGCGGTCTGGCTGCTCGCGTGCGCGTCCACGGGAGTCGTCGCGGACCTGGGCGGCGACCCCGGCGCCGCGGATCTCGTCGTCAGCGGCCCCGACACCCTGGACGCCGCACGCGCCTGCTCCGGCGAGCGCGTCGCCCTCGCCCTGCGCCCCCTGGGCGGGCGCTTCCCGCAGACCCCGGACGGCTTCCTCGACTACGCGGTCGAGGTGCCGGGCCAGGGCGACCGCTTCCAGCCGTTCGCCCCCGTCGACCCGGAGGAGCCCGCGCTGATCGTCGCCGGAGCGGAGTACACGGGTGCGGAGGTGGTGGAGCGGGCCCGCGCCGACGCGCCCGACCTCGGCCTGACGGGACCCGGCTCACGACTGCTGTCCGGACGGGCGTACGACTCCTGGGAGGGCGTCAGCGCCGGACTGTACGCCCCCCTGGCCTCCGGCGGTTCGGTGGTGCTGTGCCGCCATCTGGAGCGGCTCGGACAGGACGCGCTCGCCCGGCGGATCGACAGCGAGCGGGTGTCGGCCACCGCGCACTGAGCGGCGGCCGACCGGTTCCCGGCGAGGCTTTCGCCCGACCGTGCGGAGATCCACCGGAAAGAAGAGCGGCGGCGTCCGACAATACGGGATACGACGCCGGGCATTGATGACGGTGAGCAGTCACACGGCAACGGAATGTCCCCGGAAAAGCGGTCCCTCGCCCTGCTTCTGTCTCCCGGTGATCCCCCGAACCCGTGCCCGCATTCCGCGGAAACTCCCCCGCGCCGCGCGTCCGCAGGTAAAGAGAACACCAAGGCGGGGAACGCGTGAGCTAAGAACTCTCCGGGAAATAGGGCGGATTGCCCGGTTGTAGGGGAGTGGAATTTGTCACCGCCGTCGCTCAACGCTGAACTGGGCGGATAGTGTGAGCGATCCGGTGCCATGCCCCCGAGGTCCGTCCTGGGTCGCGCACTGGCCAAAGAGACCCGAGCGCCTTGAGGGGAAGGCGCCGCGTGGCCCCGACGGAGGATTCGGACAACCGTGGACGCGCAAGGCCGTGGGCGGGCGAACAACATGGACCCCGCAGATCAATGGGTACGCAACCCGAACACCGGCGAATACGAACTGCGACTGAGCCCTTCCGCACCGCAGTCGGCCGTACCGAGACCCCGGCGGGGAAATCCCACCGGTGCGTCCGGCGCGGACGGACAGGGGGGCACGCGCACCGCGCCGGGCCCCGGGACGCCGGCTCCCGACACCCTGCCGGGTCCTCGCCGACGCCGGTCGGAGCCCGAGCCTCCACCGGGGCGCCGGCGGGGCCGTACGAAACCCAGGAAGGGGAAGGCGAAGAAGATACTGCTGTGGACCGGCGGCAGTATGGCCTTCGTCCTGATCGCGGTCACCGGTGCCGGATACCTCTACCTCCAGCACCTGGAGGGCAACGTCACGACGACGGACGTCGGCAGCGCGGGCAAGCAGGGCTTCAGCAAGGACGAGGCGTTCAACCTGCTGATCATCGGCACGGACAAGCGCACCGGCAAGGGAAACACCGGCTACGGCGACTCGGGCAGCGTCGGGCACGCCGACACCAACATCCTGCTGCACGTGTCCAAGGACCGGACGAACGCGACCGCGCTCAGCATCCCCCGCGATCTGATCGTCAACGTCCCCGACTGCCCGACCAAGCAGCCCGACGGCAGCACCAAGGACATCCCGGGCACGGACAACGTCCGCTTCAACACGAGCCTCGGCCAGGACGGCCGGGACCCGGGCTGCACCATGCGCACGGTCAAGGCGGTCACCGGCATAGCACCGGACCACTTCATGATGGCCGACTTCAACGCGGTCAAGACGCTGACCTCGGCCGTCGGCGGCGTCGACGTCTGCGTGGGCAAGCCGGTCGACGACAAGGAATCGCATCTCAAGCTGCCCAAGGGCGTGTCCAAGGTCGAGGGTGAGCAGGCCCTCGCCTTCGTCCGCACCCGGCACAGCTTCGGCAACCAGGGCGACCTGGACCGGATCAAGGTGCAGCAGCAGTTCCTCGGCGCGCTGGCCCGCAAGATGACCTCCAGCGACACGCTGACCGACCCGGGCAAGCTGCTGGACCTGGCGGAGGCGGCCACCAAGGCGCTCACCGTCGACACCGGCATCGGCAAGGTGAGCACGCTCAAGGACGTCGCCCTGGAGCTGAAGAAGGTGCCGCCGAAGAACATCGCCTTCACGACGGTGCCCGTGATGGACAACCCCGCCGAGAAGGTCCGCGCCACGGTGGTCCTCCAGCAGCCGGCGGCGCAGCAGCTGTTCCAGACGATCAACAGCGACGTCTCTCTGACGGCGGTCAAGCAGCAGAAGAAGAAGGAGAGCGCGGCGGTGGCCGCCCGTCTCAAGGGCTCCCGTTCGGCCGCCTCCGACGTCCGGGTCGACATCTACAACGGCGGCGCCCCGGCCGGCAGCGCGCAGCAGACCCTCAGCTGGCTGCAGAACCAGGAGGGCGTCCTCAAGTCCGCCCAGCGCGGCAACGCGCCCGCTCCCCTGGCCAAGACGTCCCTCGAGTACGCGCCCGACCAGGCCGACCAGGCGCGCAAGCTGGCGGATCTCATGGGGCTGCCCGCCTCGGCGATGAAGCCGGGCAAGAGCGAGACGAACGACCAGGGGCTGCCCGCGATCGTGCTGACCCTCGGCCGGGACTTCAAGGGGGCGGGCGTTCCCCTGACGGCACCGTCCAAGGCTCCCTCGGACATCCAGAAGGCCACCGCGGACAAGCAGGTGTGCTCGACGTGACGGCCTGAGGCACGCGAAACGGAACACGTCCGTGTAACAGGACACGAACACGCCCGGGGGGATGCATCCCCCCGGGCGTGTCGAACGTCTAGCTAGCGGAAGTGTTTGGGTTCCGGTGGCGTGTGAGGCCACGGCACGGAGCACGGCCCGGTGCGCCGGGCGCGGGCGGGGAGGGCAGGGACGTGGTGCAGGGCAGCGTGCGGGGCGACAAAGGGACACGAATACCCGACGGACAGGCCGGTGACCGAAGCGCGGACGAGGATCCGCACGGGCCGGACGACGAGGGTGCGCAGCGAAGCGGTGACGGCGAGGGCGCCGGTCGGGGCGGCGAGCAGCCGCCCGGTGACGCCGACACGGGAGAAGTCCCCGCGCGCCGCAGGCGTCGGGTCCTGCGCTGGTCGGCGACGGTGCTCGCGGTGGTCGTGCTCGGCACCGCCGGCGCGGGCTGCCTCTACTACCAGCACCTCAACGACAACCTGAAGAAGGAGGACCTCAACATCGGCGACCCGAAGGACCGGGCCGCGGCACCCACGCCGAACGCGGCGGGCCAGACCCCGCTGAACATCCTTCTCATCGGGTCCGACGGCCGCAACTCCAAGGAGGACCAGGAGCTCGGCGGCGCGAAGGACACCTTCAACTCCCCGCCCCGCGCCGACGTCCAGATGCTGCTGCACGTCTCGGCCGACCGCACCAACATGTCCGTGGTGAGCATGCCGCGCGACACACTGCTCCAGTTCCCCGAGTGCACCGACCCCGAGACCCGGCAGGTCTACCCGGCGACGACCTCGCTGCGGATCACGAACGACTCCCTGGGCCGAGGCGGCCCCGGCTGCACCGTCGCGACCTGGGAGAAGCTCACCGACATCCACATCGACCACTTCATGATGGTCGACTTCGCGGGTGTGGTGTCGATGGCGGACGCGATCGGCGGCGTCCCGGTGTGCGTGGACAGGAACATCTACTCCCACACCTCCTCCGGACACGGCTCGGGCCTGAAGCTGAAGAAGGGCACCACCTACGTCAAGGGCACGCAGGCGCTGCAGTGGCTGCGCACGCGGTACGGCTTCGAGGACGGCAGCGACATCGCCCGGACGAAGGCCCAGCACCAGTACATGAGCGCCATGGTGCGCGAGCTGCGCGCGAACGCCACGCTCGGCAACCCGGACAAGCTGCGGGGGCTCGCCGAGACCGCCACCTCGGCGCTGACCGTGGACCGGGGGCTCGGCACGGTCGCCCGGCTCTACGACCTGAGCACCGAGCTGAAGAAGGTGCCCACCGACCGCATCACGATGACGACGATGCCTTTCGTGTACTCCGGGGAGCGCGTCCTGCCCAAGCCGGGTGACGCGGACCAGCTGTTCCGGCTGGTCCGCGAGGACATCCCGCTGGACGGCAAGGGCACCCGGAGCACCAGGAAGCCGGCGCCCGAGGCGACGGCGGTCCCGGCCGACAGCGACGACAGGATCGCGGTCCAGGTGCAGAACGGCACCCGCACCGACGAGTCGGCGCCGGCCCGGGGGCGGGCGACCGAGGTGGCGCAGCTCCTCGTCGGCAAGGGCTTCAGCCGGGCCGGGT
Organism: Streptomyces sp. NPDC048664; assembly: GCF_040650555.1. Taxonomy (NCBI): domain Bacteria; kingdom Bacillati; phylum Actinomycetota; class Actinomycetes; order Kitasatosporales; family Streptomycetaceae; genus Streptomyces; species Streptomyces sp. NPDC048664. Next base: position 29,835 of record NZ_JBEZHK010000011.1, read on the forward strand.
CCGACTCCTCGACGCTGCCCTCCGAGCAGCGGACGCTGGTCCGCTACCCGAGCGCGGACCTGAAGGGGGACGCCGAGCGCGTCGCCAAGGTCCTGGGCATTCCGGCCGGTTCGGTGCAGCGCTCGACCGACGTCTCCGGCGTCACCCTGGTCGTGGGCGCGGACTGGCGCACGGGCGGGACCTACAAGGCGCCGAAGCAGAGCGACCGGACCCCGGCGTCCGCGAACATCCTCAACGGCGCGGAGCAGAAGTGCATGACGGTGGACCCGGCCTACAGCTGGTGACCGTGTGAGCGGGGCCCTCCCCGATCGGAGAGGGCCCCGAAGAAGAACCGTACGGGCAGGCCCCGCGCGCCGAGGAAGCCGACCGCGCCGAAGCCGCCGCGTCAGCGGGCGGCGAGGACCGCCGGGCGCCGCGAGGCGATGACCTTCTTCGCCAGGGTCTTAGGGCTGGTCAGGAAGCCCCAGCCCCAGGACATGTGCATCGTCGCGAGGGCGACGGGGATCCGCAGGCGCGCCGCCAGGGGCAGGCCCCGGCCCGCCGGCAGCGAGCCGAGGAGGATCGCCGCGAGATAGCCGCCGGGGACCACGAGGCCCCACGGGGTCAGCGCCGCACCCACCACGACGCCCGCCGCGATCGCGCACACCGCGGCCGGCGGAGCGAGGTAGCGCAGGTTGATGGAGCCCTCGTGGTAGCGGGCGACCACATGCCGCCAGCGCCCGTAGTCCTTGTACTGCTTGGCCAGAGCGCGCACCGAGGGACGGGGGCGGTAGGACACCCTGAGTTCGGGCGAGAACCAGATGAGGCCGCCGGCCTCGCGGATGCGGAAGTTCAGCTCCCAGTCCTGGGCGCGGATGAACTCCTCGTTGTAGCCGCCCTGCTGCTCCAGGGCCTCGCGCCGGAAGACGCCGAGGTAGACCGTGTCGGCGGCGCCGGCCTGGCCGCCGGTGTGGAAGGCGGCGTTGCCAACACCTATCTTCGAGGTCATCGCGGCGGCGACCGCGTGCTCCCACGCGTTCTCGCCCTCGGCGTGCATGATCCCGCCGACGTTCTGCGCGCCGGTCTCGCCGAGGAGGCGCACGGCGGTCGCGATGTAGTTGGGCGACAGCATGCCGTGGCCGTCGACGCGGACCACGACCGGGTGCCGGGAGGCCTTGATCGCGGCGTTGAGCGCGGCGGGCGTGCGGCCGGTCGGGTTCGGGACGGTGTGGACGCGCGCGTCCTCCCGCACCAGCTCGGCCGCGATCTCGTCCGTGCGGTCCGTGGACGGACCGAGGGCGATCACGACCTCCATCTCGCCGGCGTACTCCTGGGCGAGGATCGCTTGGACGGCGCCGCGCAGATGCCGTTCCTCGTTGAGGACCGGCATGATCACGGACACGGCGGGGAGCTGCATGTCGGGAGTGGCGTTCATAGGAGCCTCACGTTACCGCGAACGGGGGACACCGGTGCGCGCCCCCCGGGGCGGCACCGGGGGGCGCCGATCACGGCGGCCTACGGTGCTCAGGGATCCACGCCCCGTCCCGCGGAGGTCTGCCCGGTGCCCACGCCGCCCCGCGCGCCCGCGCGCCCCCATCCGTCCCGCCGGTCCCCCGCCCGCCGCCACCCCGCCCGGCGCAGGAGGCCGCGCTGGGCCGCACGGATGCTCACCGCGCTGTCGGTGAGCGTGCTCGCCGCGGCCGGTATCGGGCACGCGGTGATCGCCGGGGTCGACGCGGACATCTCCCGTATCGACCCCTTCAGGGACATGAAGGACCGCCCCGCAGGGGGCCACGGGATGAACATCCTGCTGGTGGGCACCGACGGGCGGGACGGGGTCACCGAGCAGGAGCGGCACGCGTTCCACCTGGGCGGTGCTCCCTGCCACTGCACCGACACGGTCATGATCGTGCACATCTCGGCGGACCGGGAGCGGGCGAGCGTGGTCAGTCTGCCGCGGGACTCCTACGCGCAGGCGCCCGCGTTCACCGACCGTGCGACGGGGGTGCGGCACCCGGCGCAGGCGCTGCGGCTGAACGCGGCGTACGCGGAGGGCGGTCCCGGGCTGACGGTGCGGACGGTCGAGGCCATGACGCAGCTGAAGATCGACCACTACATGGAGGTCGACTTCGTCAGCTTCATGAAGACGGTGGACGCGCTCGGCGGTGTCCGGGTCTGCACCGCGACCCCGCTCAAGGACGGCTACACCGGCCTCGACCTGGCGCCCGGCACCCATCTGCTGAACGGCGGGCAGGCGCTGCAGTACGTACGGTCACGGCATGTGGACGCGGCGTCCGACATGAGCCGCATGCAGCGCCAGCAGCGGTTCCTGGCGGCGCTGATCGACCGGGCGACGTCCTCGGGCGTCCTGCTGAACCCGATCAGGTTCCGGGAGGTGACCGGGGCCGTCCTCGGCTCGGTCCGCGCGGACCCGGACTTCGGGGCGAACGAGCTGCTCGACCTGAGCCGCGCGATGCGGACGTTCTCCCCGCGCTCGTCCGAGTTCACGACCGTGCCCCTGGCCGACACCACCTTCCACGTCGACGGCCTGGGCTCGACGGTGAAGTGGGACGACGCCAGGGCGCGGGCGCTGTTCCGGTCGCTGCGCGACGACAGGCCCCTGACGCCCGCCGCCCCCCGCCACCGGGCGAAGGCGCCCGCACCGGCGGTCGTGGCGGTGCCCCCGCAGCAGATCCGGGTGCAGGTCCAGAACGGGACGCCGGAGTCCGGGCTCGGCAAGCGCGTGGACGACCAGCTCGCGGCCACCGGGTTCCGCACGACCGGGCAGCCGGCGGACGCGGCGGACCGTTCGACCCGGCACACGGTGATCCTCTACGACCCGCGCTGGGACCGCTCGGCCCGCTCCCTGGCGGCGGCCCTGCCGGGCAGTGAGCTGCGTCCCGCTCCGGGGCAGGGGGAGCTGCTGAAGGTGGTCGCGGGCAGCGACTTCACGCAGGTGCACCCGGTGCGGGCGGACCAGCCGCAGAAGCCGGACGAGGTGACGACCGGGGATCAGGTGGTGTGCCCGTGAACCACCGGCGCCGGCGGATCGGACCCGGCCGCGGGCCGGGCCCGGAGGTCAGTCCTCCTGGCCCCTCGCGGCCCGCTGCTCCCGCAGTTCCATGATCGCGCGGCGGCGGGCGAGGCGGTGGGTGCGGCGGATCTGGGCTTCCTGGTAGCGGCGCTGGTCGCGGTCCGTCTCCGGCATGACCGGCGGCACCGCCCGGGGCTTGCCGTCGGCGTCCACGGCGGCGAAGACGAGATAGGCGGAACCGACCTGGGTGGGCGGCGTCGACTCGTTCCAGCGCTCGGCCAGGACCCGTACGCCGACCTCCATCGAGGTCCGCCCGGTCCAGTTGACCTGGGCCTTCACATGCACGAGGTCGCCGACCCTGACGGGTGCCAGGAACGCCATCTCGTCCATGGAGGCGGTGACGGCCGGGCCGCCGGAGTGCCGGCCCGCCACGGCACCGGCCGCGTCGTCCACGAGTTTCATGATCACACCGCCGTGCACCGTGCCCAGCAGATTGGTGTCGGCGTGGGTCATGATGTGGCTCAGGGTGGTCCGGGACGCGGAGGTGGGCTTCCCGGGGAGTTCACCCGCTATGCCGTCCGAAATCGCTGATTCCGGAGCAGAGGCCTGGTCTGTCATGGCGTCCACCATATGCCGCGCCACACGCCCGTCCGCGCCGTGGTGCGTTCCCTGGCATTTGTGTCAGCTTCGCAACAGCCCTGACCCCGTTCTTCGCCGCCCCTTGTCGGGCCCCTACCTCGACCCTGCACACTGGGGCGCATGAACGATTGGCCCGAGGGATGGTCCGACGCGAACCGCGGCGGCGACCGCTACGGACGCGGCAGCAGCAACACGCAGCCTGAGGGCGCGCGTGTGATGCGGCAGGTCAGGCGCGCGCCCGGCGCTCCGGGCGGCCCTCAGGGCGCACCGCCGCGCGGGGTGCCTCAGCAGCCGACCTACCAGGACGGTCACGACGGGTACGACAGCGGTTACAACACCGGGCAGGTCTACGGCGACCCCCGCCCCGGCGGCCGTCCGCCGGGCGACGGTGACGGACCGGACGCGCAGCGCTACCGTCCGCGCCCGAACTGGGGGCGCCGGATCAAGTGGACCGCGATCACGCTGGTCACGCTGCTCGCGGTGACGTCGGTGGCCACGTACTTCTGGGCGGACTCCAAACTCCACCGGGACGTCGACCTCTCCAAGGTCATCGACCGGCCCGCGGCGGGCGAGGGGACCAACTACCTGATCGTCGGCTCCGACAGCCGGGCGGGACTGTCCGACGCGGACAAGAGGAAGCTGCACACCGGGTCCGCCGAGGGCAAGCGCACGGACTCGATGATGATCCTGCACGTCGGCGACAACGGCGACACCCTCGTCTCGCTGCCGCGTGACTCGGACGTGGAGATACCCACGTACCAGGGCTCGACGTCCGGGAAGACCTACAAGGGCACCGGCCGCCACACGAAGCTGAACGCGGCCTACGCCGAGGACGGTCCCGAACTGCTGGTGCGCACGGTCGAGTACAACACCGGGCTGCACATCGACCACTACGTGGAGATCGGCTTCGCCGGCTTCGCCAACATCGTGGACGCGGTGGGCGGGGTCGACATCACCATCGACAAGGGCTTCAAGGACAAGTACTCGGGTGCCGACTTCAAGGCGGGCACGCAGACGCTGAACGGCGAGCAGGCCCTGGCCTTCGTCCGCACCCGGCACGCCTTCGCGGCCAGCGACCTCGAACGCACCAAGAACCAGCAGAAGTTCCTCTCCGCGCTGGCCCACGAGGTCGCGACGCCCTCGACCGTCCTCAACCCGTTCGCCCTCTACCCGACGATGAGCGCGGGGCTGGACTCCCTCATCGTCGACAAGGACATGAACCTCTGGGACCTCGGCTCGATGTTCTTCGCGATGAAGGGCGTCTCTGGCGGCGACGGGAAGTCGCTGAACATGCCGATCTCCGGTTCCACGGGCGGCAACCTGGTGTGGGACAAGGCCAAGGTCAAGACGCTGGTCGACGAGCTGAAGAACGACCAGCCGGTGACGGTCTCGGGCAACTGAGCCGCGCCTACAATGGGCCCCGGACGCCGGTCCGGCCGACTGAGCCTCGGCCGGACCGCCGTCCCCCTTTTCCGGTTCCGGTTTTCCGGCCGCGCCCGGGTCAGGCCGTCGGGCGGCCCATCGCGCGGTACGTCCAGCCCGCCGCTCGCCACAGCTCGGGGTCGAGCGCGTTGCGGCCGTCGAGCAGCACACGGGAGGCGGCGGCCGCGCCCAGCTCCTCCGGGTCCAGCTCGCGGAACTCCCGCCACTCCGTCAGGTGCAGGACGACATCGGCGCCGCGCACCGCTTCGAGGGCCGAGGCGGCGTATCCGAGGGTGGGGAAGAGCCGCCGGGCGTTGTCCATGCCCTTGGGGTCGTAGACGGTGACCTGGCCGCCCTGGAGGTGTATCTGTCCGGCGACGTTCAGCGCGGGCGAGTCGCGCACGTCGTCCGAGTCGGGCTTGAAGGTCGCGCCGAGGACCGCGACCCGCTTGCCGAGGAAGGAGTCGCCGCCCAGCGCCTCGCGCGCCATCTCGACCATCTGGCCGCGGCGGCGCATGTTGATCGAGTCGATCTCGCGCAGGAAGGTCAGCGCCTGGTCGGCACCCAGCTCGCCCGCCCGGGCCATGAAGGCCCGGATGTCCTTGGGCAGGCAGCCGCCGCCGAAGCCGATGCCCGCCCGCAGGAACTTCTTCCCGATCCGGTCGTCGTGCCCGATGGCCTCCGCCAGCTTGGCGACGTCACCGCCCGCCGCCTCGCAGACCTCCGCCATCGCGTTGATGAAGGAGATCTTGGTGGCGAGGAAGGAGTTCGCCGAGGTCTTCACCAGCTCGGCGGTCGGGAAGTCGGTGACGACGAAGGGCGACCCCTCGGCGACGGGTGTGGCGTACACCTCGCGCAGCAGCTTCTCGGCGCGCTCGCCGCGCACCCCGACGACGATGCGGTCCGGGTGCAGCGTGTCCTGGACGGCGAAGCCCTCGCGCAGGAACTCCGGGTTCCAGGCGAGCTCGGCGTCCCGGCCGGCGGGCGCGTGCTCGGCGAGGTAGGCGGCCAGGCGGTCGGCGGAGCCGACGGGCACGGTCGACTTGCCGACGACCAGGGCGGGCTCCGTCAGGTGCGGGGCCAGCGAGGCGATCGCGGCGTCGACGTAGGACATGTCACACGCGTACTCGCCGTGCCTCTGCGGAGTGTTCACACACACGAAGTGGATGTCGCCGAAGTCCGCCAGCTCGGCCCAGTCCATGGTGAAGCGCAGCCGCCCGGTGGAACCCTCGATGCCCGCCACGTGCTTGCGGAGCAGCTCCTCGAGGCCGGGCTCGTACATGGGGACCTGGCCCCGTTGGAGCATCTCGATCTTCTCGGGGGCGACATCGAGTCCCAGCACCTCGAACCCCAGCTCGGCCATGGCCGCGGCGTGCGTCGCGCCCAGGTAGCCGGTACCGATCACGGTGATCTTGAGGCTCATGGAATCTGCTCCAGGGATTACGGCTGTGAATCGGTGCCCGAGCATAGCCGGGCTCACGGACGGGCAGGTTTCCCGCTGTCGCCAAGCTCACGTACGAGACGGGTCGGCGTGCCTCTAAAATTTGAGTTACTTAACGGTAATTAGCGTCGGCACCGCAGTGTTATGGAGCGTGAGAGACCTTGGCCGGATCGGCTGACTTCGACCTGTACCGCCCGTCCGAGGAGCACGACATGCTCCGCGACGCGATCCGCTCGCTGTCCGAGGCGAAGATCGCGCCGCACGCCGCAGCGGTGGACGAGGAGGCGCGCTTCCCCCAGGAGGCGCTGGACGCGCTGGTCGCGGGCGACCTGCACGCGGTGCACGTGCCCGAGGAGTACGGCGGCGCGGGCGCCGACGCGCTCGCCACGGTCATCGTGATCGAGGAGGTGGCGCGCGTGTGCGTGTCGTCCTCGCTGATCCCGGCCGTCAACAAGCTCGGCTCCCTGCCGGTGATCCTCTCCGGCTCCGAGGAGCTGAAGAAGAAGTACCTGGGACCGCTCGCCAAGGGCGACGCCATGTTCTCGTACTGCCTCTCCGAGCCCGAGGCGGGCTCGGACGCGGCCGGCATGAAGACCAAGGCGGTCCGCGACGGCGACCACTGGATCCTCAACGGCGTGAAGCGCTGGATCACCAACGCGGGCGTCTCCGAGTACTACACGGTCATGGCCGTGACCGACCCCGAGAAGCGCTCCAAGGGCATATCGGCCTTCGTGGTCGAGAAGTCCGACCCGGGCGTCTCCTTCGGCGCCCCGGAGAAGAAGCTCGGCATCAAGGGCTCCCCGACCCGCGAGGTCTACTTCGACAACGTCCGCATCCCCGCCGACCGCATGATCGGCGCGGAGGGCACGGGCTTCGCGACCGCGATGAAGACCCTCGACCACACCCGCATCACCATCGCCGCCCAGGCGCTCGGTGTCGCCCAGGGCGCCCTCGACTACGCCAAGGGCTACGTGCGCGAGCGCAAGCAGTTCGGCAAGCCGATCGGCGACTTCCAGGGCGTGCAGTTCATGCTGGCCGACATGGCGATGAAGATCGAGGCGGCCCGCCAGCTGACGTACGCGGCGGCGGCCAAGTCCGAGCGCGGCGACAGCGACCTGACCTTCCAGGGCGCCGCCGCCAAGTGCTTCGCCTCGGACGTGGCCATGGAGGTCACCACGGACGCGGTCCAGCTCCTCGGCGGCTACGGCTACACGCGCGACTACCCGGTGGAGCGCATGATGCGCGACGCGAAGATCACGCAGATCTACGAGGGCACGAACCAGGTCCAGCGGATCGTGATGGCGCGCAACCTGCCGTAGCAGGGTTTTTGCAGGTCAGAAGCTGTTTCGACGGTCCGGAGGGGCACCCTCGGTTTTCCGTCCGTCGCGGCCCGACGAGGGCCGTTCCTGGGCGTCATGCTGGGGGAATCCTGGGCAGATGCCGGGCTGAAAACAGCCACTGACCTGTACGAACAACACAGCCCCCGGCGCGACGCCGGGGGCTGTCGTCGTACGCGTATCAGGCGACCTCTGACGCCTCTGCAGGGTCGTCGGCACCGGGGGTCAACATAGTTGCGATTGCGGCCCGGCCGCGCTGCTCGGCTCCTTCGAAGATGTAGTGGCAGTGCTCCCTCAAGTACGACGCGTAGCGGACTCTGGTGGTCGGGGAAGAGTGGTCGGAAGTGCTCCGCAGGGTGAAGCGGGATCCGTCGTTCACGACCAAGCTGCGGACCGCATGGGACGGTGCGACTCTGCGGAACACCACCAAGGATGAGGCGCAGGAAGTACGCGACCCCGCCATGGCTCTGCACTGTCCCGTCACGCCCTCTGACTGGGCCAAGTATGTCGGGAAGTCGGAAGCGGCGGGTGGCTCGTACAACCGCATCCTTCCCTTCCTGCTCGGGTCGGTGCCGCTCTTGAATGACGACCGGGTGAGTCTGCCCGAGGTGGACGGGCGAGAGCTGGCCGACCCTTACGGCTGGGCCAAGGCCCGGCCGCGTGTGATCACGCTTGCGGAGGATGCCCGGTCGCTGGGGCGGATCGTGCGCCGATACGCCCGCATCCCGGGTGAGACCTTGCCCGAGGGACAGGCCGTTTTCATCGAACGGACCGCAGAACAGACGCTCAGGGTTGCGGCCTGCCTCGCTGCCTCCGAGTGCTCGGACGCGGTAACGGAAGAGGTGTTGTCGGCCGCCTTCAGCCTGGTTCGCCGGTCGGTCCAGGACGCCATCCGCATCACCAAGGGAGCAGCCTCCCCGAAGGTGAAGCGTCAGCCGCTCAGCCTTGAGGACAAGGTCCGGGCCCGGATCGAGATGCACGGCGGACGGGCCACGTCCTCGCAGGTGCTCCCGTACGTGGGGGCGACGGCCTCTGAGGTCAAGCAACTGCCCGGAATCGTCGTGACTGTGGAGCGATCGGGGAAGAGCGGTCGACCGGCCACCGTTTTCACAATCCGCGGTGACAGTTCTGGGGACTCTGCGCCGCAGCCGGCCAGCGCGGAGCGTGAAGAGAACCGGGCAACGGTCGTCCGCCTGGACGCTTACCGCCCTGCCCCCAAGCCGACCCCGAAGCCTGTACTCGAACCAAGGCGGCTGGAGCCGCTCGGGGACGTGAATCCCTTCCTCGCGCTGCTCCAGCCAAACCAGACAGGCCTCGGTCCCTTTCGGGCCGGGGCGTTTCGTTGCTTCGGCTATGCGGCTGGGCAGGCCAGTTCAGTATTCGAGCGATTCGGGGAGCAGGTCACCACTGCCAGGGACAGATACGAGGGGTGTTCCAGGTAGAAGCCGTACGACACGTCAGCACCCGAGCGCAGTTGTTCGGCAGCACTGTTCACCAGCCGTACTAGACGGGTCGTGTCGCGCTCCCTCTCGGAAGCGAACCGGGGCGCGTACTCGGCCAGCCGTTCACCGAGCCATGATGAGGCCTCCTTCGCCTCGCCCCATGTGCCACGCAGGAGGGAACGGGGCTTGATGAGCCAGTACGTCGTTTCCAGGGGTGGCAGGTCGACGGTCGGGAACTCTGCCGCCACCTCGCGGTACCGCTGGATCAGCTCCGGTCTGCTTCCGGCAGGGGGCGGCTCAGGATGCGGGGGCCGTCGTAGCGCCTCTTGGTCGAAGCGCGCTTTCAGGCCGGTCCATAGATAGCCGTGGTGGTGCACCTGTCGTTCCCGATTCGTGTTGTCGGTCGAAAGACCAACCGGCCCCGACCCTGTGGAGGGGTGGACCGGAGCCGGTTGGAGAGAGACCGGAGGGTCAGGCACTCAGCCCGAAGCGCGCGGGGTCGATCCCGGCCGCGCCCAGTTCCTCCGTGGTGAACCGCAGCGGCTGCGCGTCGGGCTGCTTGCTGTCACCGAGTGCCCAGGCGTCGTCACCGATCCGGGCCAGGGTCACGCACGACTCGCCGTCCGGGTGAGTGTTTCCCCCGCACGCCTTCACGAACGAGGCCCCGCTGATGTCGAGCGCGTACAGGCCGGTTCCGTTCTGCATCTCTGCACCTTTCTGCTCAACTCATCGCGGTCATGGCTGACCGCCGCCGCCCGTACCGGGCGGGAGTTCAGGGGTTCCCCTCCTGGAACCGGGGTTCTACTCGGCGCGAACCACCATCGCGAACGAGGTCCGGATGCGCCGGAAGCCGGCGTGACCCGATCGGCCGGTGTGGCTCATGCACTCCACGTCGACGGGCGCCGAGTCATCGGCGGGAGTGGCCTTCCAGCCGCAGTACAGACACTCGGCCTCGAACGTCACATCGGTGTCGGGATGCTCGGTGATCCTGTGCATCACGTACCGCATAGCCGCTCTGATGCTCACAGCCCACTCCTACGGCTCCGCGCGTTGGCCTCAGCGACCTTGCCGCTCAGTCCCTCTGTCGGCCCGCTCGGCGGGGCTTTGTAGTCAGGGCACTTGGGGCTACCGCACTCGCACCGGGGCCAGCGCAAGGCCGAGTTGGGTGCCAGGTCCGCCCCCTCGGGGCCGTGGTTGCTCTTCTGGACCGTGAGCACACCGTCCACGCCGAATGCTCCGGAGAGACGTGAGAGAAACTGCCGGGCTTCACTGCTGCCCAGGTGATCAGCCTCTTCGGTCCCATGCGCCCTGCTGTCGCTCACCATGGCGCTCATCTTCTGAGGTCCAGGGCTGAGCTTCTAGCCTGTTTCCTGTTCCCGCAAAAAGTCGTCGCGGACACCTTCGATCAGGTCCCGCATTTCTTCACCGGCCAGCGCGGCTCGCTCGAATCCTTCGAACTTGTCAACGTAAAGACTCACATCTCGCGGGTCCGTAACGACGACTTCGGCGTGGACGGTTTCAACGGTCACCATGCGGTCATCACGGATGACGAAGGCGTGATTTGCGATGTCGTGTTGCTGAACCCGCAGAGGGACTATCCGGATGTCCACGTGGGAGAGCCGTGAAATGGAGACGATGCGATCAAGCTGAGCAGCCATCATCTGCGGTCGCACGATACGCCAGCGCAGAACAGGTTCGGTGATGACGAACCGAAGCGACTTTGCGTTGTCGTAGAGAACCGCTTGCCGTTCGAGTCGCCCGTTGATCGTTCGCGTGAGTGCGTCTTCACTCAGATTGTGGCGTTGCAGAATGGCCCGGATGTACTCGGGAGTCTGGAGCAGGCCCGGAACAAGCGCGGGTTGAAACAGCCGCAGTACGGACATCTGGGCTTCCAGGGCCTTGGCGGCCTGTTGGCCCTTGTGGACTCCGATCCGCTTGAGCAGGCGCCACGCCGTCGCCTCTGTCGCTGACGCGCGTGCGGCCTCCGCGTACTCCGCCTTCGCCTCGTCCGAGACGCCGATGGCGGTCAGGATGCGCTCTACGTCCGTGGCGCTGGGTGCCAGCTTCGCATTCTCGATCTTGGACAGCTTGGACGGAGACATGAGGGCGCTGCGGGCCACCGCTTTGGCTTCCTTGCCGGATGCCACTCGCAGCGCCCGCAGCGCGGCTCCAAGCTGTGCCCTGTTCACGCCCTGTACTTGGCCCACCATTCGGTGAACGGCTCCGCATGCGCGAGTGCCGCGTCACGGTACCGCGTGAATTCTGCTGTTCGTTCCGGCGGTAGCACTTCCGAACCCAGGAATTTTCCGTCTCCGTCGTAGTTCATCACGGCTACGGATTCGGAGTCGAAGAACCAGAAATCTGGAACGTTCTCCAAGGGGTTTGGTTTGTCGGTGATGTCGAGGATGAAGAACTCCTCGCCCCCGCTCACGTTCTTGTGGTATCCCCAGCCGAGTTCGAACCTGAGATAGTCCGTCAGCGGGCGGGACAGGACATGGACCCGGTACACCCGCTTCCCCTTCTCGGTGTGCGAGCGTACTTCTTTGACCCATCCCGCGTTGTAGTCGCCCGGCTGCGGCTCCCCGGCCAGGAATACCTGGTAGGCGTCGACGCTCCCGGACCTGCTGTAGTCGTCCAGGGTCTCCAGTCGGAATGCCTCCCGCTCGAATGCGTCAAAAAGGTCGCCGAGGGTCCTAGATGAGGTTGTCACGGATGGCCTTCTGGATCAGTTCCGTCGGGATCTCGACCAGGGTTTCGTGGGCGGGAATCTGAAGCCCGTGGTCGGTCGGTGTCTCGCCCTGCACCAGGAAAGTGCCACGATCCGTGGCGTAGATCGTCGGGCAGTCCTTGATGTCGCACGTGCTGACCAGCTTGGTGACCTTCATGGTCTGGGTTCCCCTCTCCCGTACCGCTGCCAGTGCCCCGCATCCGGGTTGATGCTCCCGAGGGCCGGGCGCACCGGTCAAGCGATCACGGTTGACAGAACGGGAAACCACGTCACCTGACCCGTTCCTGCACGGCACGAACCAGGTCCAGCGGATCGTGATGGCGCGCAACCTGCCGTAGTGCGCGGGGCGGTGCCTCGACGCGCGGGACGTTCAGGGGCATCCTTCGGGGTGCCCCTTCGCGTGCTGCGGCAGGCTGAGGGGATGAGTGATCCGCTGCCGGCGGTGCGGTTGCCGTCCTTCCCCTACCACCCGGACCCCTTGGCCACCGGCTCCGTGGTCGCCGCGGACACCGAGTGCCTGTGCTGCGGGCTGCGGCGCGGCCATGTGTACGTGGGGCCGGTGCACGCGGTGGCCGACGTCCGGGCCGAGCTGTGCCCGTGGTGCATCGCGGACGGGAGCGCGGCGGCGCGCTTCCGGGCCCGGTTCACCGAGGTGACGGGGGAGGCGCCGAGGTCGGTGGTGCGCGCCGTGGAGCACCGCACGCCCGGCTTCGCCGGCTGGCAGCAGGAGCGCTGGCTCACGCACTGCGGTGACGCGGCGGCCTACCTGGGGCGGGCGGGGGCCAGGGAGCTGGCGGAGCATCCGGAGGCGGCGCGGAGCCTGCGCGAGACCCTGGGCGAGACGTTCTACGCCTCCCTGGACGCCGACGGGCAGCCCACCGCGTATCTGTTCCGCTGCCGCACCTGCGCCCGGCACCTGGCGTACGCGGCCTTCACCTGACGCGGACGTGGGGACGGGGCGCGGGCCTCGGCCCGCGCCCCGTCCTCGCGTTCACGCTCCCTCAGCCGTCGAGCTGCTCCAGCGTCGCGTTCGACGGGCTCCGGCGGCCGCGCAGGTCGCGGGCCACGTCCTCGGCCGCGCCGAGCACCCGGACCGCGTTCTGCCAGGTCAGCTTGGCCAGATCGGAGGTCGACCAGCCGCGGTCCATGAGTTCCGCGATCAGGTTCGGGTAGCCCGCGACGTCGTCCAGGCCGTCGGGGGTGAAGGCCGTGCCGTCGTAGTCGCCGCCGATGCCGAGGTGGTCGACGCCCGCCACCTCGCGCATGTGGTCCAGGTGGTCGGCGACCGTCGCGACGGTGGCGACCGGCCGCGGCTCGCGCTCCTCGAAGGCCTGGTGGACCTTCATCGCCTCGGGCGTCGTGGCCAGGTGGTGCAGGCCGTGGGCCCGCATGTTCGCGTCCGCCGCGGCGGTCCAGTCGACCGCGGCCTGGAGGACGAACTTCGGCACGAACGTCACCATCGCGACACCGCCGTTGGCGGGCAGCCGTTCCAGGACGTCGTCCGGGATGTTGCGCGGGTGGTCGCACACCGCCCGGGCCGAGGAGTGCGAGAAGATCACCGGCGCGTCGGAGGTGTCCAGCGCGTCCCGCATCGTCGTCGCCGCGACGTGCGAGAGGTCGACCAGCATGCCGAGGCGGTTCATCTCCCGTACGACCTCGCGGCCGAACTCCGTCAGACCGCCCGCCACCGGCTTGTCGGTCGCCGAGTCCGCCCACGCGACGTTGTCGTTGTGGGTGAGCGTCATGTACCGCACGCCCAGCTCGTACAGCCCGCGCAGCGTGCCCAGCGAGTTGGCGATCGAGTGGCCGCCCTCCGCGCCCATCAGGGACGCTATCCGGCCGTCCGCGCGCGCCTGCGCCATGTCGGCGGCGGTCAGCGCCCGGCGCAGCTCGGCCGGGTAGCGGTCGATCAGCTGCCGTACGCAGTCGATCTGTTCGAGCGTCGCGGGCACCGGGTCGGGCAGGTCGCTGCGCACGTACACCGACCAGAACTGCGCGCCCACGCCGCCCTCGCGCAGGCGCGGCAGGTCGGTGTGGAGGTGGGCGCCCTGGTGGACGGAGACGTCACGGGCGGTGAGGTCGTAGCCGACCTGCTCGCGCAGGGCCCAGGGCAGGTCGTTGTGCCCGTCCACGACCGGGTACGCGCGCAGCAGTTCCCGGGCCGCGTCGAGGGAGGGGGAGGCCACCGGCGTCACTTCCCGAAGCCGAAGTTGGCCGCCGACCCCTCGGCCTTGGCGCGCAGACGCTTGCCCTTCTCCTTGGCCTGGTCACCCAGGTCCTGCTGGAACTCGCGCATGCGGCCGAGGAGTTCCTCGTCGTGCGCGGCCAGGATGCGGGCGGCGAGCAGGCCGGCGTTGCGGGCGCCGCCCACCGAGACCGTCGCCACCGGGACACCGGCGGGCATCTGCACGATCGACAGCAGCGAGTCCATGCCGTCCAGGTACTTCAGCGGGACCGGGACGCCGATGACGGGCAGCGGGGTGACCGAGGCGAGCATGCCGGGCAGGTGCGCGGCACCTCCGGCGCCCGCGATGATCGCCTTCAGACCGCGGTCCGCGGCCTGCTCACCGTAGGCGATCATCTCGCGGGGCATGCGGTGCGCGGAGACGACGTCGACCTCGTAGGCGATCTCGAACTCGTCGAGTGCCTTGGCGGCCGCCTCCATGACGGGCCAGTCGGAGTCCGACCCCATGACGATGCCAACAACGGGGCTCATTCGGTGATGGTGCCTCTCAGGTAGCCGGCAGCGTGACGTGCGCGCTCCAGCACGTCGTCCAGGTCGTCGCCGTAGGTGTTGACGTGACCGACCTTGCGGCCGGGCTTCACGTCCTTGCCGTACATATGGATCTTGAGCTGCGGGTCCCGGGCCATGCAGTGCAGGTACGCGGAGTACATGTCGGGGTAGTCGCCGCCCAGGACGTTGACCATGACGGTCCACTTGGCGCGCGGGCGCGGGTCGCCGAGCGGGAGGTCCAGGACGGCCCGCACGTGGTTGGCGAACTGCGAGGTGATCGCGCCGTCCTGGCTCCAGTGGCCCGAGTTGTGCGGGCGCATCGCGAGCTCGTTGACGAGGATGCGGCCGTCGCGCGTCTGGAACAGCTCCACGGCGAGATGACCGACGACCCCGAGTTCCTTCGCGACGGTCAGGGCCAGTTCCTCGGCCGCCAGCGCGATCTCCTCGTCCAGGCCGGGCGCGGGCGCGATCACGGTGTCGCAGACCCCGGCGACCTGCCGCGACTCCACGACGGGGTAGGCGACGGCCTGGCCGTGCGGCGAGCGCACGACGTTGGCGGCGAGCTCCCGCAGGAAGTCGACCTTCTCCTCGGCGAGGACCGGGACCCCGGCGCGGAACGGCTCGGCGGCCTCCTCGGCGGTCTCGACCACCCAGACGCCCTTGCCGTCGTAGCCGCCGCGGACGGTCTTCAGGACGACGGGGAAGCCCTCGCCCTCGGCCGCGAAGGCCACCACGTCCGCCGGGTCGCTCACGATGCGGTGGCGTGGACACGGCACGCCGATCGCGTCGAGCTTCGCGCGCATCACGCCCTTGTCCTGGGCGTGCACGAGCGCGTCCGGGCCCGGGCGGACGGGGATGCCGTCCGCCTCCAGGGCCCGCAGGTGCTCGGTGGGGACGTGCTCGTGATCGAAGGTGATCACATCGCAGCCCCGCGCGAAGGCGCGCAGCGTGTCCAGGTCGCGATAGTCGCCGATGACGACATCGTGGACGACCTGCGCCGCGGAATCCTGGGGAGTGTCACTGAGGAGCTTGAATTTGATGCCCAGCGGAATGCCCGCCTCGTGTGTCATACGAGCGAGCTGGCCACCGCCGACCATGCCGACTACCGGGAACGTCACGCTCCTAGGGTATCGGCCGCGCCACCGCGGCCGGATCTGGTCCCTGCGGCGGGCGCGCGAGGCGTCCGCCGGGACTCGCCGGAGGCCTTCGGGGCACCCGAGGGTGTGAGCATTCTTTCCGTCCTCATGAACTCGTCCGGCGGCACCCTTCCCGGCCGCTGGTTAGCATGGCGGGGTTGACGCAGCCGCCCGGTGTGCTCACCGGGGGCCGATGCGACCGACCGCCACGGCCGACACGGCCGATCCGAGCGACCTACGACACCGACCCGACAGGGGCTGGCAACACCATGGGCAATGGTTCGACGAGCCTGAGCGACAAACCCCGCAGCACGATGCGCCGGCAGTTCGACCAGCTGGTGCGTGAGATCGCCAAGTTCGGCGCGGTCGGCGGGGCGGGGCTGCTGGTCAACCTTCTCGTGTTCAACCTCGTCCGGCACGCCACCGGCCTGCAGGTGGTCCGCGCCAGTGTCATCGCCACCGTCGTCGCGATCGCCTTCAACTACGTGGGGTTCCGCTACTTCACCTACCGCGACCGCGACAAGAACGGCAGCGCGCGGGAGATGACGCTGTTCCTGCTGTTCAGCGCGGCGGGCCTGGTGATCGAGAACGGCGTGCTGTTCGTGGCGACGTACGGCTTCGGCTGGGACAGCCCGCTGCAGAGCAACATCTTCAAGTTCCTCGGCATCGGCCTCGGCACCCTGTTCCGCTTCTGGTCGTACCGCACCTGGGTCTTCCAGGCGATGCCGGCCGGCCAGGCCGTGGCGGGCGCGGAGTCGATACTGCAGGAAGCGGAGCGGCAGCGCCGCCACGACCAGCGCGTGGGCCACTGACCCGCCGCCTCCCGCGCCCTCACGCGTCCCGCTCCTCCAGGTGCGGCGGCTGCGGGCGCCCTACCTGACCGTCGGCTCCGCGTCGTCGCCCGGCTCCGTCGGCACCTTCAGCGGTGTGCGGGACAGGAACAGCCCGAAGACGGGCGGCATGGCCTGGAGCATCTCGAGCCGGCCGCCGTCGGCCTCCGCGAGGTCCCGGGCGACCGCGAGGCCGATGCCCGTGGAGTTGCGGCCGCTGATGGTGCGCTCGAAGATGCGGGAGCCCAGTTCGGTGGGCACTCCCGGCCCCTCGTCGGTGACCTCCACCACGGCCTGGTTGCCGGTGACCCGGGTGCGCAGGGCGACCGTGCCGCTGCCGTGCATGAGGGAGTTCTCGATCAGAGCGGCCAGCACTTGGGCGACCGCGCCCGGGGTGCCCACGGCCCGCAGATGCCGCTTGCCGGAGCTGACGATCGCCCGGTTCACGCCGCGGTAGGCGGGGCGCCACTCGGCGATCTGCTGCTGGATGACCTCGTCCAGGTCGAAGGAGACCGCGGAGCCGGTGCGCGGGTCCCGCGCGTTCGTCAGCAGCCGCTCCACGACGTCCGTGAGCCGCTCCACCTGCGTCAGCGCGATGGTCGCCTCGTCCTTCACCGTGTCCGGGTCGTCGGTGAGGGTGATCTCCTCCAGGCGCATGGACAGCGCGGTCAGGGGCGTCCGCAGCTGGTGGGAGGCGTCGGCCGCGAGCCGCCGCTCCGCGGTGAGCATGCGGGCGATCCGCTCGGCGGAGCCGTCCAGGACGTCGGCGACCCGGTCCAGCTCGGGGACGCCGTACCGCTTGTGGCGGGGGCGCGGATCGCCGGAGCCGAGGCGCTCCGCGGTCTCGGCGAGGTCGGTCAGCGGGGAGGCGAGGCGGTTGGCCTGGCGCACGGCGAGCAGGACCGCGGCGATGATCGCGAGGAGCGCGACCAAGGCGATGATCATCAGGGTGCGGCCCACCTCGCGGGTGACGGAGGAGCGGGGCTCCTCCACCCGGACCGTCTCCCCCTCCTCGCCCTTGGCCGTCGAGTGGATGACGTCGCCGCCGGGCTTCACCCCGACCTGGATGGGGGTCTGGCCGGGAATGTCGATCACGGCGTACCGCTCGCCGGTGACCTGGGCCCTGAAGATCTCGGGCGCCACCCGCTCGTCGCCGAGCAGCCGGCTGTCCACGATGCTGGCCAGCCGCAGCGCCTCGGAGTCGACGCGCTCCTGGGCGCTGTTGCTGATCGTCCTGGTCTCGACGATCACGAGGGACACCCCGAACACGGCGATCACCACGAGGACGACGGCGAGGGTGGACTGGATGAGACGACGGCGCACGGGTCCTCCGACCGCTGACGGATCCGACGATCAGGGACGCGGGGAACCCGCGGAAACTAGCTCTTCTCGAACCGGAAGCCCACACCCCGCACGGTGGCGATGTACCGCGGATTGGCGGCGTCGTCGCCCAGCTTCTTGCGCAGCCAGGAGATGTGCATGTCCAGCGTCTTGGTGGACGACCACCATGTGGTGTCCCAGACCTCGCGCATCAACTGGTCCCGGGTGACCACCCGGCCCGCGTCCCGCACCAGGACCCGCAGCAGGTCGAACTCCTTCGCGGTGAGCTGGAGCTCCTCGTCCCCCATCCACGCCCGGTGCGACTCGACGTCGATACGGACCCCGTGCGTCGCGGGCGGCTGCGCGGGCTCGGTGGAGCCGCGCCGCAGCAGCGCCCGGACCCGGGCGAGCAGCTCGGCGAGCCGGAACGGCTTGGTCACGTAGTCGTCGGCGCCCGCGTCGAGACCGACGACGGTGTCCACCTCGTCGGCACGCGCGGTCAGGATGAGGATCGGCACGGTGTGCCCCTCGGCGCGCAGCCGGCGCGCCACCTCCAGGCCGTCCATGCCGGGCAGACCGAGGTCCAGCACGACCAGGTCGACCCCGCCCTGCATTCCGGCGTCGAGCGCGGTGGGTCCGTCCTCACGCACTTCGACCTCGTAGCCCTCCCGGCGCAGGGCGCGGGCCAGGGGCTCCGAGATGGACGCGTCGTCCTCGGCGAGCAGTACACGGGTCATGGGGGTGATGGTAGTCCGCCCGCGACCGGAGCAAAGGTGTGACCGGGGGTGTGATCGCCGGAGCGCCATTCTTACCTTGGCCTGCCACAACGCACCGGCGCCGGCCCCGGGCTCCGCCCTCGGCCCGGCCCTCGGGCACCGCGCCCCCGACCCGGCTCCGTCCCCGGCTCACCCTCGCCCCGATCACAGAATGCGACCGTCCGTTTCCGTCCGAAGTGGCATTCCGACTGAGACCTTCGATTGGGCGTTCTCAGTTCCTTTCTCACCTGTGATCCCCGTCTCAAGGCCTTCCATGCCCGGCGCGCTCATGACGTATGGTGACCGAAACGCCTGTAGCACCCACCTGACCTTTGGCGGGCATATGACGCTGAAGGTCTTTTTTGTGTGCGGGCTGGTCTCGACCGGCCTTCAAAGGAATGACCTAGGGCCGGGCCTCTCCTGTGTTCTCCACACGTGGAGGCGTGGATCCCGGTGGTCGCCGTCCACCGCTCCGTGACCCGGAGCGGAAACCCCGGGGCGTGGGGTGGACGACCGAACCGCCGGTGCCGGCCGCCCCCACCGGGCGTGCGACTCTCGAAGCCCCTGGCTTCCCCCTCGTTCTCGGCACGACCGAGGCGGAGGGGACTCCGCGGGCGCGGGCCCCCACCCGCATGCCCCAACCAGCAAGGAACGACCATGGCGTCCAGCCTGACGAAGGACTCGGTCCGCCCGGGCACCCCCGGTTCCGAGAAGACCTTCTTCGGCCACCCCCGCGGACTGGCCACTCTCTTCATGACCGAGATGTGGGAGCGCTTCAGCTTCTACGGCATGCGAGCCCTGCTCGTCCTGTACCTGGTCGCCCCGGCGTCCAAGGGCGGACTGGCGTTCGCCGCGGCCACCGGCGCGGCGATCTACTCGGTCTACAACGCCACCGTGTATCTGCTGGCCGTGCCCGGCGGCTGGTTCGCCGACCGCGTGTGGGGTCCGCGCAAGACCGTGGCGGTGGGCGGCACGATCATCATGATCGGCCACTTCCTGCTCGCCGTCCCGCTCCAGGCCTCCTTCTTCGTCGGCCTCGTCTTCATCGCCGTGGGTTCGGGCCTGCTCAAGGCCAACATCTCCACGATGGTGGGCCACCTCTACCCGGACCGCAACGACGCCCGCCGCGACGGCGCCTTCACGGTCTTCTACATGGGCATCAACCTGGGCGCCTTCGTCGCCCCGCTGCTCATCGGCTGGGTCGCCGACGTCACCAACTGGCACTTCGGCTTCGCGCTCGCGGGTGTGGGCATGGCGCTGGGCCTGGTCCAGTACCTGCTCGGCACGCGCCATCTGAGCGCGATCAGCGACGAGGTGTCGCAGCCGATGGACGCCACCGAGCGCACCGCCCTGCTGAAGAAGACCGGCCTGTGGGCCGCCGCCGCCGCGGTCTTCTACGGCGTCGTGGCCGCCTCCGGCTCGTTCACCATCGACTGGGTCCTGTGGCCCCTGTCCCTGCTGGGTCTGGCGCTGCCCGCCTTCTACTTCACCCGCATGCGCCGGGACCAGGAACTGACGGCGGACGACAAGTCCAAGATCAGCGGTTACGTCTGGTTCTTCGTCGTCGCCGCGATCTTCTGGATGATCTACGACCAGTCCGGCTCCACGCTGAGCCTGTTCGCCAGCGACCACACCGCGAACAAGCTGTGGGGCTTCGGCTTCCCGGCCAGCTGGTTCCAGTCGCTGAACCCCCTGTTCGTCATGGCCCTCGCGCCGGTGATCGCGGCCCTGTGGATCAAGCTGCGCGAGCGCAACCCCAGCACCACGGTGAAGTTCGCCCTCGGCCTCATCGGCATCGGCGTCTCCTTCGGCGTGATGATGATGGCCATGGGCGCCGCCTCCGGTGACGCCAAGGTCACCCCGCTGTGGCTGTGCATGGTCTACCTGATCCAGACGGTGGCCGAGCTGTGCCTGTCCCCCGTCGGCCTGTCGGTCACCACCAAGTTGGCGCCGCAGAAGTACGCGAGCCAGATGATGGGCCTGTGGTTCCTCGCGGTCACCGCCGGTGACTGCCTGGCGGCACTGACCCAGCTGGTCATCGGGGACGCCTTCCTGTCGACGACCTCGTTCGCCATCCAGGGCGCCATCGCGGCGCTCGGCGGCCTCGGCTTCATCGCCTACCGCAAGAAGGTCATCGCGCTCATGGGTGACGTGCGCTGATCCGAGGGGCCTCGGCCCCCACGCGAGAGGGGCGGTACGGGATTTCCCGTACCGCCCCTCTCGCACACTCAGCGGTGTGTCAGCCGCACTTCACGCCCCACAGCGCGGCGACGGCGCAGCCGAGCGCGTAGCCGCTGGCACCGCTCTGCCACTTGCCGGGCGAGTGCTCGCCGAACCCCTCGCTGGCGGCGCTGGCCGAGCCCGCGCTGCCGAGGGCGATGACGCCCGCCAGGGCCAGAGCCGCGACGGCTCCCGTGAACTTCTTGTTCTTGCGCATGGTCATTCCCCTGTCAAAGCCGGGCTGTCTCCGGATGCACCTCTGGTCAGGAGATCGCGGACGGACAGCCGGTCGTGCTGTACTGCCTTGGCTGGAATCCACCGTTGAACGACGCATTCCGGATAGGGAATCTAGTCGCGCACAAGATCCAATCGCCACCCCGAAAGGGGATTCTGAGCAACATTTGAGGTTGGTTTCCGCAGGTCAGCGCGTACGTCGCCCCGGCATGAACGCGAACACCGCCCCGCCCAGCAGCAACACTGTGCCCGACACCAGCCCCAGGGCCTTGAGAGCGCCGTGGTCGCTGGAGCCGGTCTCCGCGAGGCCTCCCGAACTGCCGGCGCCGTCACCGCCGCCTCCGGACGAGGAGGAGCCCCCGGACGTCGAGGTGCCGCCGGAGGCGCCGCCCGGCTGCTGGGCCGTGTCCAGGGTGAGGGACACCTGCGTGCCGGTCGGCGTGCAGGTCGTGGTCGTACCGAGCGCCTTGATGATCAGCACGCCCGGGGCCAGGGTGGAGGTGCCGCTCGCGCCGGGCCGGTAGGTGCCGGTGAGGTCCGGGATCGCGATCGGCTCGCCCGACCTGATCGCGCTCGCGTTCACCGGGCCCTCCACCGGCACGGTCCCCTTGTCCGCGCCGCCCAGCGCGACCTCCATGGACGGCTTCACCGAGCCCGCCGGTATGTCCGCCGGGCTGTCCATCACCGACTTCCCGAAGTGCACGGTCAGCGCGAAGTTCCCGCCGTCCTTCCTCGCGTCGATCCGCACCGGCGAGGTGGCGCTCTTGTCGCCGATCGGGGTCCTGCAGGCGTACGGGACCTGCACCTCCTTGCCGGTGAAGTCGGTCTGCCCGCTCCCGCCGGTCGAGGTGGCGGTGGCGGTCGGGGTGGCGGACGAGGGCGGGGGCGAGGGCGTCCCCGAACTCGGCGGCGGGGACGGGCTCGTGCTGGAGCCCGCGCCGGTCACCTGGATCGTGGCCGCCTTCCCCACGGTCTCCTTCGGCGCGCACCTGGTGTCCGTGGACATCGCGTTGACGGTGTACGCGTCCGGTGTCAGCGTCACCGCGCCCGCCGTCGTCAGCTTCAGGCTGCCCTTCATGTCGGACAGCACCATCGCGCCGCCCTTGGGGATCGCGGGGTTCTCCCGCGGGCCCCGCATCGCGATGTCGGCGCTCTGCGCACCGGCCGCCTTCAGGACCCCGGACGGCTGCACCGAGTTGGCGGGCAGGTCGATGATGTCCGGGTTCCTGGACGCGGCCTGCGTGAACTTCCATACGACGTCGACGGTGTCGCCCACCCTGGCGGTGGCCGGCGCGGTGATCTCGACCTGGGTGGTGCCGTCGACCGGGCTGATGCCCGCGGGCGGCACACAGTGGGTGGCGTAGGCCACCGTGGCCGCCTGCGCGGGCGTGGCGGCCAGGCCCAGCAGGGCACCCGCACCGCTCAGCACCAGCGCGGCTCCCACCGCCGTGCCTCTCCTTCGCATCCTCACGTGCGTCCCTTCCTGGTGGGGGGCGTCGGGGTCGCCCGAGTCGTGGACGGCGCCGGGCCCGCGTCGGTCGCGGGGCCGGCGGGGTCCGCGGGACTCGGGGGACCCGGGGGGCTGTCCTCGTGCGGTGCGGAGCGCCGGCCCGCCGGGTCGCCCGGAGCGGAGTCGGGGGCGAACCAGGGCAGGGCCGGGGCCGTGGGGGGCGCGGGCTCGGGGAGGCGGGGGCCGAGGCGGGGCAGCCGCAGGGTGGGGCCACCGGCGCGCCGGTGGCGGACGGCGCCCGGGTGGCGCGGCCGCAGCCGGTCCACCACGGCCATCCCGACGCGGAACAGCCCGACCGGCACGACCACGCACAGCAGCAGCCAGAACAGGGTCACGCCCCAGGGCCGGCCCACGCCCCACGGCTGCTCGGCGATCACCTTGCCGCCGTACCGCACGCTCACCGTGTAGTCGCCGTGGGCCCCGGCGGTCAGTTCCACGGGCAGTTCGATCCGCGCCTTCCCGCCGGGCCCCACCGTGCCGTGGTACTGCTGCTCGTCCCACTGCGGGGCGAACACACCGTGGGCGGTGCCGACCTGGAACACGGGGTCCTCGACCGGCCCGGATCCGACGTTGCCGACGGTGAAGACGAGCGTGCGCGAGGGCGGTGCCCCGAACCAGGTGAGCAGCCCGTCGCCGCCCTCGAACCGGGTGTCCGTCAGCACCGCGAGGCGCCCGGCCGAGGACTGCGGCGGAAGCGGCCGTACGGCGTGTCCGGCGACCTCCAGGACCGCGTCGGCCTGGGCGCTCGCCCCGGTGACGGTGGCGACGTGGACGACGCAGGGGCAGGGGACCGGCGGTTCGGACACCGGCAGGCTTCTGCGGAACGCCCCCCGGTCGTCGGTCGTGACGGCTCTGCCGTCCGCGTTGGCGCAGGAGTTGGTGCCGCCGATCACTCCGCGGGAGGGCGAGGCCTGTCCGCAGACCAGGATCATCACCAGGGTCCTGGCCCGCCAGCCGCTGCCGCTGACGGTGACCGAGCCGCCCGTGCCGGCCTGGGACGCGGACAGCCGTACGGCCGGCCCGTCCGCCCCCGAGGCGGCCGTCGCCAGGGGCACCAGGGTGAGCACGAGCGCCGCCAGCAGCGCCGAGACGCGCCCCTTCATCGCACCGCCCCCTTCGACTCGGCCCGCGTGCCCGCCCGGTCCTCGCCCCGCGGCGGCGGTGGCGGGCGCCGTCGACGCCGTAGGACCGCACCGGCGCCCGCCGCGGCGCACAGCACGGCGGCCAGGGCGGCGGCCAGCGTGCCCCGGGGGACGAAGCGCGCCGAGGCGGACGCGGAGCCGTGCGCCCCGGCCGCCGCCGTCACGGTGAGCCGCACGTGGACCGCGTCGAACGCCGGGTGGTGCGGCCAGGGCTCGCTGAGCAGCACCCGGCGGCCCGGCGTCAGCTTCAGGGGCAGTGCCCTCGGGGCCCGGTCCAGGACCCGGCCGAGCACTCCGTCCGCGCGCACCGCGAGGCGAGGGGTCAGCACGGTGGTGCCCCGGTTGACCAGCTCGTAGCCGATCCGCCCGCCCCGCACCCGCACGTGTTCCACCGTCAGCGCGGCCAGTGAGGGTCCTACGACCCTGAGCCGGATCGGCACGGCCGAGGTGCGGCCGGCGCCCGCGTCCGCCACGATCGCGCCGAGGCGGTCCCCCGGCGCGGCACCCGGCGGCACCGTCACGGTGAACGGCACGTCGGCGCGGGTACGGGCGGGCACCGTCACCCCGAGCGCGGGCACCGGGGCTCTGCGACCCGCGGTCGTACCGGCGAACCGGATCCACGCCCCGGCGCCCCCCGGCTCCGCGCGCCCGGTGGGCCCGCCCCGTCCGGCCGGGCCGCCCTCGGTGTCGGCGCCGCTCAGACGGACGGTCAGCGGCCGGGTGCCCGGATTGAGCACCGACACCGCGTCCTGGAGCACCGTCCCGGGCGCGCCCTCCGCGTAGACGTACGGCCGTCCGCCGGCGCCGCCCGTCGCGGGCAGGACCGACCAGCCCCGGTCGGCGAAGGCCGGCGCGGCACCCCACAGGACCGTCAGGGCGGTCAGGAGGGTGAGGGCGGCGCGGCGGGCGTACGGCATGGGCGGGCTCCCAGCGGGCGACGGGCGTCAGGGGCGTGGGCGGGCGCCTCAGGGGCGTGCCGTGCGGTTCCTGCGCGTCAGCCACAGCGCCCCGGCCACGCCCGCGAGGAGCACCGTGCCGCCGAAGGTGCCCAGCGCGACCGCGGAGTCCTCGGGGCCGGTCTGCGGCAGCTGTCCGCCGGTGTCCGTGCCGCTCCCGGAGCCCGACGAGGAGCCGGACGAGCCTGACGCACCGGATGAACCCGTTGAACCGGAGGACGAGCCCGAGGACGAACCGGAGGAGCCGCCGCCCGCCGCCGTCACGTCCAGGGTCAGCGACGGGCCCGGGGTGTTGGCGGGCGTACAGGTGGTCGTCGTGCCGAGCGCCTTGATGGTCAGCACCCCGGCGGTGAAGGTCACCTTGCCGGACTTCCTGGGCGTGTAGGTGCCGCTCAAGTCGTTGATCTTGATGGGGGTGTTGGCGGGGATCGACTCCTGGTTGGCCGGGCCCGTCACCGCGACGCTGCCGCTGTCGGCGCCGCCCACCGTGATGGTCGCGCTCGGGCTCATCGCCCCCTTGCCCAGTTCGACCGGGCTGGAGGAGACGCCCTTCTGCCAGGACATGGTGAGCCGGTAGGAGCCACCGCTCCTGACGCCCTTGATGTCGATGGGGGACACGGCGCTCTTGTCGCCGATGGGCGTCCTGCACTGGTAGTTGACGTCGACGACCTCGGCCCGGGCCACGGGGGCGGTCATCAGGACCGCCGAGCCGGCCAGGGCGGCGGCGGACACGAGCACGGCGGTCCGTTGGTGGTTCGGCACGGTCCCCTCATTCCTGACGGCGCATCAGATCGGGCCGTCAAGGTACGCCCGGGCCGTTGAGGAGGGAAGACACAGCGCACGCCGGATCTGTGGCGATCCGGCGTGCATGGGGTGCGGTGGACGTGGGGCGTGACCGGTGGTCACCTGGCGTGACCGCGCGGCCGTGCGGGAGGGGGCGGCGTCAGGCGGGAGCGCCCAGCTCGGCCCACACCTTCTTGCCCGCGACCCCGGGCGCGCGCACGACCCCCCAGTCCAGGCAGAGCCGCTGCACGATGAACATTCCGTGGCCGCCCGGGCGGCCCGCACGATGCGGGGTGCGCGGGGCGGGCTGACCCGCGCCCCGGTCCGAGACCTCGATGCGCAGCACCTTCCTGTCGCACGCGATCCACAGCTCCTCGGGACCCTCGGCGTGCAGGCAGGCGTTGGTGACGAGCTCGGAGACGACGAGCAGCACGTCCTCGGCCGCGGCCCGCCGGTCGGCGGTGGCGGCGGGCAGCCAGCCCCACGCGTACAGGGCCTGACGGGTGAAATCGCGGGCGAGCGGAACGACGCCGCTCGCGCCCTCGAAGCTCAGCCTGCGCACCTGCCGGTCCGAGGAGGGCCCGCCGCCTTCGGGCACGCCGGAGGGAGCGCCCACGGCGGACACGCCTGTCACGGGCGCGTCCGACACGGAGGCGCTCCGCGCGGACATCGCCTGCGCGGGCGAGGCCTCCACGGGCGCCGCCGAAGCGCCGCTGGGCTCGGGGCCGCGGTCGCCCGGCGAGTAGGGCCGGGTGGTGCTCATCAGCGCTTCACCTCACCGATTCACCAGTTCACGATTCAAATCTCGGTACTCAATACGTGCTCGGGCGGCGTTTCCGCCGGTCTTCTGCCATGCCATTCGCGTGTGGGGGCCTTCCACCTTCGAATCCGACCCCCCCGGCCCGGCGGCCCGGGAGCTTCGCCCCGACCGCGGACACGTTCAGCATGTCTCCTGCCCGGGCGGATCGCTGGAACACCCACCGATTCGACCGGGAACTGTGACGCCTGTAACGCGCTGGTCACACGGTGACCACCGAGGGCTCCCCGCCGTGCCACCCGGTGGGGTCCGGTGACGCGCGGCATCACTCGGCCAGCGCGTCGTCCACGCGGTCGTGGACGGTGAAGACGGCGTCCGCCCCGGTGATCTCGAACACCCTGGCCACGACGGGCAGCATTCCCGCCAGATGGACCCCGCCACCGGCGGCCTCGGCCTTCAGCCGGGCGCCGAGGAGCACGTTCAGCCCGGTGGAGTCGCAGAACTCCAACCGTGAACAGTCCACGACCAAGCGTGAGAGCCCCTTCTCGAGGCAGTCCTCCAAGGGCTCGCGCAGCAGATCGGCGGTGTGGTGATCCAACTCACCCGCCGGGGTCACCACGGCGCTCGTGCCTTCCTGCCGCACTTCGACCAGTAGCCGGCCCGACTGTGCGCTGCCGACCGTCCCGCGGTCCATGCCGTCTCTCTCCCGACCGTCGTGGCTGTCTGATTGGACGCTCTCGAACACTACGCCTTCCTCACACCTCTCGGCACCCGAACAACCCGACTAATTCGGACATATCACAACAGAAAGCACTTGCGGTGGGCCGACAAAAGCAGGTAGGGCTAGTAACGCACCGATTCGACACGGCCGGCTTTGGAGGCGCCGCACACCGCAGTGCACGTATCGGCTTCGGCGGCCATATGCCGAGAACGATGGAGGACATCATGTCACCCCGGCTCGACACACCGCAGAACCAGAGGGCGACGTCGGCACCCCTTCTGGACCGTATGAACCACGACAGTGCCGACAGCCTCGCCCCGCGCGGTCCCGCCGAGTTCGACGACGGCCTCTCGGACCTTCCCGAGATCCCGCCGTTCGACGAGGTGGAGGCGGTCGACGCCCGGGCGCTGTCCAAGACGCTCTTCGAGCGCCTCGAGTCGCTGGAAGAGGGCACGTACGAGTACTCGTACGTGCGCAACACCCTGGTGGAGCTGAACCTCGCGCTGGTGAAGTTCGCCGCCTCCCGCTTCCGCTCGCGCAGCGAGCCGATGGAGGACATCATCCAGGTCGGCACGATCGGCCTGATCAAGGCCATCGACCGCTTCGAGCTGAGCCGCGGCGTCGAGTTCCCGACCTTCGCGATGCCGACGATCATCGGTGAGATCAAGCGCTTCTTCCGCGACACGTCGTGGTCCGTGCGTGTCCCGAGACGGCTGCAGGAACTCCGTCTGGACCTGGCGAAGGCCGGCGACGACCTCGCCCAGCGGCTCGACCGCGCCCCCACGGTGGCCGAGCTGGCCGAGCACCTCGGCATCTCCAACGACCAGGTCGTCGAGGGCATGGCGGCGTCGAACGCCTACACGGCCAGTTCGCTCGACGCCCAGCCCGAGGACGACGACTCCGAGGGCGCGCTCGCGGACCGCATCGGATACGAGGACCACGGGCTCGAAGGCATCGAGTACGTCGAGTCGTTGAAGCCGCTGATCGCCGAACTGCCGCCGCGTGACCGGCAGATCCTCTCGCTGCGCTTCGTCGCCAACATGACCCAGTCGGAGATCGGCGACGAGCTCGGCATCTCCCAGATGCACGTGTCGCGGCTGCTGTCCCGCACGCTGGTGCGGCTGCGCAGGGGACTCACCGTCGAGGAGTGACCGAGGAGTGACGGAGGAGTGACAGCGGCGGGGGCCGCGGCCCCGAGGTGACGCCGCGGTTCCACGGCCGTCACTCCGCGAGGCCGTCACTCCGCGACGTCGCCTCGTCCACCCACCGCCCGGTGCCGCTACGGCGCCGGGCGGAGCCATGTCGGCACCACCGCGGACGCCCCGTCGACACCACCACCGCCGCCGCCCCCGCCGGGACCGCGCTCAGACCTGCCGTACTCCCCTGCGCCACACCTCGGCGACCAGGGGCACGCCGGGCCGGTAGGCCAGGTGGACATGGCTCGGGGCGTCGAGGACGGCCAGGTCCGCGTACGCGCCCGGGCTGAGACGGCCGATGTCCGTGCGGCGCAGGGCGCGGGCCCCGCCCGCCGTCGCCGACCAGACCGCCTCGTCGGGCGTCATGCCCATGTCCCGCACCGCCAGCGCCACGCAGAACGGCACCGAGGACGTGAAGGACGAACCCGGGTTGCAGTCGGTCGACAGAGCCACCGTGGCGCCCGCGTCCAGCAGCCGGCGCGCGTCGGGCCACCGGGCCCGGGTGGAGAACTCGGCGCCGGGCAGGAGGGTGGCCACCGTGTCGCTGTTCGCGAGCGCGTCCACGTCGGCGTCCGTCAGGTGCGTGCAGTGGTCGGCGCTGGCCGCGTCGAGTTCGACGGCGAGCTGGACGCCGGGACCGTAGGACAGCTGGTTGGCGTGGACGCGCGGGTGCAGCCCGTGCCGCTTGCCCGCGGTGAGGATCGCGCGGGCCTGGTCGCCGTCGAAGGCGCCCTTCTCGCAGAAGACGTCGATCCACCGGGCGTGCGGCGCGCACGCCCGCAGCATCTCGCCGGTGACCAGGTCGACGTACCCGGCGGGGTCGTCGGCGTAGTCGGGGGACACGATGTGGGCGCCGAGGTAGGTGACCTCGTCCGTGTGCGCGGACGCGATGCGCAGGGCCCGTGCCTCGTCCTGGACCGTGAGGCCGTAGCCGGACTTGGTCTCGAACGTGGTGGTGCCCTGGCGGAGCGCCTCGTCGAGATAGCGGACGAGGTTCGCCTCCAGTTCCGCGTCCGTGGCCGCCCGGGTCGCGGCGACCGTGGTGCGGATGCCGCCCGCCGAGTAGGCGCGTCCGGACATCCGGGCGTTGAACTCCTGGGTGCGGTCGCCGGCGAAGACGAGGTGCGAGTGGGAGTCCACGAAGCCCGGGACGACCGCCCGGCCCCCGGCGTCGACCCGATTGTCGGTGGCGGGTGCTTTGCTTGTCTCACCGGTCCACACGACCCGGTCGCCGTCGATGGCGACGGCCGCGTCCTGGATCAGTCCCAGAGGGGAGTTGTCGCCGAGGGAGGGGTCGTTGGTGACCAGGCTGGCGATGTTGGTGATGACCGTGCTGCTCATGGTGTCCTCGTGGGTGGCCGGTCCGGTGGTGGGCGTCAGGCGCGCAGGGCTTCGACGGCGTCCGCCAGCGCCCGCGGTACGTCGGGGACGAGCGTGTGCGCCCCGTCGCGCACGACGTGGCGGCCCGCGACGACCGTATGGCGCACATCGGCCGCGGTCGCGGCGAATACGGCCGTCTCGGCGCCGAGGGCCGGTGGCGCTCCCGCGGTCCTGACCGAGTCGAGCGCGATCGTCGTGAAGTCGGCGAGCGCTCCGGGTTCGAGCGTTCCGGCGTCCGTCCAGCCGAGCGCCGCGTGCCCGTCGGCGGAGGCCGCCCGCAGGAGTGCCTCGGCCGTCCAGTGACCGCGGGTGCGGCTGCGCAGCCGCTCGTCCAGCTCCATGGCCCGCGCCTCCTCGAGCAGGTCGATGACGGCGTGGCTGTCGGAGCCCAGGCTGAGCGGGGAGCCGGCCGCGTGCAGGGCCACGGCGGGCCCGATGCCGTCGGCGAGGTCCCGTTCGGTGGTCGGGCACATACAGGTGCCGGTTCCGGTGGAGCCGATCAGCCGGATGTCCTCGTCGGTGAGATGGGTGTTGTGCACCCCGGTGGTACGCGGGCCGAGAACTCCGTGATCGGCCAGCAGCCGGGTCGGGGTGCATCCGTGGGCGGCCTGGCAGGCGTCGTTCTCCGCCGTCTGCTCGGACAGGTGCACATGGAGCGGGGCCCCCCGCTCCTCGGCCCAGCGCGCCACCGTCCCCAGCTGGTCGGCGGGCACGGCGCGTACGGAGTGGACGGCGGCCCCGATCCGCGCGTGATCACGTTCCTTGAGATCTGAACAGCGTTCCGCCCAGGCCTCGGCGGTGCCGTCGCAGAAGCGGCGCTGGTGGGCGCTGGGCGGCTCACCGAACCCGGAGGAGAGATAGGCGGTGTCCAGCAGGGTGATACGGATGCCGGCCTCGGCGGCGGCGTCGAGGAGGGCCTCGCCCATGGCGTTCGGGTCGGCGTAGGGGGTGCCGTCCGGGGCGTGGTGCACATAGTGGAACTCGCCGACGGAGGTGACCCCGGCCAGGGCCATCTCCGCGTACACGGCGCGGGCGAGTGCCCGGTAGGTGTCCGGGGTCAGGCGGTCGGCGAAGGAGTACATGACCTCCCGCCAGGTCCAGAAGGTGCCGCTGCCGACCTGGGTCCTGGCGCGCAGGGCGCGGTGGAAGGCGTGGCTGTGCGCGTTGGCGAGCCCCGGGAGGGTGATCCCCCTGAGGATCTCGGCGCCCTGGGGCGGGGCGGGGACACCGGTGCGGACGGCGGCGACACGGCCGTCCGCGACCTCGACCAGGACACCGGGCTCGGCACGGGTGTCGAGCCAGGCGTGCTCCAGCCAGTAGGCGCGTGTCCGCTGCGTCGCTGTCACCTGCACACCAGCCCTTCCAGTACGTCGGCGAGTGCCCGCACCCCGGCCAGGCAGTCGTCCTCGGTGGCGTGTTCGGCCGGGGAGTGCGAGACGCCGGTGGGGTTGCGCACGAACAGCATGGCGGTCGGGACGCTCCCGGACAGGATTCCGGCGTCGTGTCCGGCACCGGTGCCCAGGACGGGCACGGTCAGGCCGGGAACCGCGGCGCCCTGCGTGTCCTGGCCGAGGATGCGCGCCAGCTCGTCGCGCAGGGCGTGGTCGAACTCCACGACGGGGGTGAAGGACTCCCGTGCCACGTCCAGGTCGACCCCGTGCCGCTCGGCGTGCTCGCGGGCCGCCTTCTCGATCGCGCCGACGACGGTGTCCAGGCCGTCCTGGCCGGGAGCCCGGGAGTCGAGCCAGCCCCGTACCAGCGAGGGGATGGCGTTGACCCCGTTGGGCTCGACGGCGATCTTGCCGAAGGTGGCGACGGCGCCCGCGAGTTCGGCCTCGCGCCGGGCGGCGAGGACGGTCTCGGCGTAGGGGAGCATGGGGTCGCGGCGGTCGGTGAGCCGGGTGGTGCCGGCGTGGTTGGCCTCACCGCGGAAGTCGAACCGCCACCGGCCGTGCGGCCAGATGGCGCTGGCGACGCCCACCGGGTCGCCGCTCAGGTCGAGGGCGCGGCCCTGCTCGACGTGGAGCTCCACGAACGCGCCGATGCGGGCGAGCCGCTCGGGGTCGGGCCCGAGGGTGTCGGGGTCGTGTCCGGCGGCCTCCATGGCCCGGGCCAGGGTGACGCCGTCACCGTCGGTCAGCCGGTGCGCCTGCTCGCGGGTGAGCTGTCCGGCCGCCAGGCGCGAGCCGACGCAGGCCAGTCCGAAGCGGGCGCCCTCCTCGTCCCCGAAGTTGACCACGGCGAAGGGGCGGCGGAACTCGGTGCCCCGCGCCCTCAGCTCGTCCAGGGCGGCGAAGGAGGACACGACGCCGAGGGGGCCGTCGAAGGCGCCGCCGTCGGGGACGGAGTCCAGGTGGGACCCGGTGACGACGGCGTCGCCGGCCGCGGGGTCACCGAGCCAGGCCCACTGGTTGCCGTTGCGGTCGACCTCGTGGGCGAGGCCCCGGGCGCGGGCCTGCTCCTCGAACCAGGCCCGGCACTCGGCGTCGGCGGACGTCCAGGCGTAGCGGCGGTAGCCGCCGGAGGCGGAGCTGCGGCCGATGGGCAGCAGCTCCGCCCACATGCTGTGGAAGGTCACGCGTCGTCACCCTCGCGCATCGGGACGCGGACGTCGCGCTCCTGCGCCACGGTCTCCGCGATGTCGTATCCGGCGTCGACGTGCCGGATGACGCCCATGCCGGGGTCGTTGGTGAGGACCCGGCGGATCTTCTCGCCGGCCAGCGCGGTGCCGTCGGCCACGGTCACCTGGCCGGCGTGGATGGAGCGGCCCATGCCGACGCCGCCGCCGTGGTGGATGGACACCCAGGACGCGCCCGAGGCCACGTTCACCATGGCGTTGAGCAGCGGCCAGTCGGCGATGGCGTCGGAGCCGTCGAGCATCGCCTCGGTCTCGCGGTAGGGCGAGGCGACGGAGCCGCAGTCGAGGTGGTCGCGGCCGATGACGACCGGCGCGGACAGCTCACCACTCGCCACCATGTCGTTGAACCGCTCGCCCGCCTTGTCCCGCTCGCCGTAACCGAGCCAGCAGATGCGGGCGGGCAGGCCCTGGAAGTGGACGCGCTCCCCGGCCATCTTCATCCAGCGCGCGAGGGACTCGTTCTTCGGGAAGAGGTCGAGGATCGCCCGGTCGGTCTTGGCGATGTCGGCCGGGTCGCCGGACAGCGCCGCCCAGCGGAAGGGGCCCTTGCCCTCGCAGAACAGCGGCCGGATGTAGGCGGGGACGAAGCCGGGGAAGGCGAACGCCCGGTCGTAGCCCGCGAGCTGGGCCTCGCCGCGGATCGAGTTGCCGTAGTCGAAGACCTCGGCACCGGCGTCCATGAAGCCGACCATCGCCTCCACATGGCGGGCCATCGACTCGCGGGCGCGCGTGGTGAAGCCGGCCGGGTCCTTGGCCGCCTGGTCGGCCATGTCCGCGAAGTCGACGCCGGTCGGCAGATAGGCCAGCGGGTCGTGGGCCGAGGTCTGGTCGGTGACGATGTCGATGGGGGCGCTCATGGCGAGCAGCCGGGGGAGGACGTCGGCGGCGTTGCCGAGCACGCCGATCGACAGCGGCCTGCGCTGGTCGCGCGCCTCGACGGCCAGCTGGAGGGCGTGCTCCAGGGAGTCGGCCTTCACGTCCAGGTACCGGTGCTCGATGCGGCGCTCGATGGCGCGGGGGTCGCAGTCGACGCAGATCGCGACACCGTCGTTCATGGTGACGGCGAGGGGCTGGGCGCCGCCCATGCCGCCGAGTCCGGCCGTCAGGGTGATGGTGCCGGCCAGGGTGCCGCCGAACTTCTTCGCGGCGACGGCCGCGAAGGTCTCGTAGGTGCCCTGGAGGATGCCCTGGGTGCCGATGTAGATCCAGGAGCCGGCGGTCATCTGCCCGTACATGGTCAGGCCGAGGGCCTCCAGGCGGCGGAACTCCTCCCAGTTGGCCCAGTCGCCGACGAGGTTGGAGTTGGCGAGCAGGACGCGCGGCGCCCACTCGTGGGTCTGCATGACGCCGACGGGGCGGCCGGACTGGACGAGCATCGTCTCGTCCTGCTTGAGGGTCCTCAGCGTGCGCGCCATCGCGTCGAAGGAGCGCCAGTCGCGCGCGGCCTTGCCGGTGCCGCCGTAGACGACGAGCTTGTCGGGGTGCTCGGCGACCTCGGGGTCCAGGTTGTTCTGCAGCATGCGCAGGGCGGCTTCCTGCTGCCATCCCAGGGTGTTCAGTTCCGTGCCGCGCGACGCTCGGACGGGGCGGGGTCCTGACATGGGCTGCCTCCTGGTGACGGCCGCACGCGGCCGGGGGCGCGCGGGGAGTGTTGCGGTGGTTATTCACATCCTGACCATCTGAATAGAGCTAGTCAATACATCGTGCGCCAGCGCGTCGGAGTGGAGGGTGTTTGGCTGAATACATGACGCCAGAACGGCACCCGGGGAAGGCGGACACGGTGGACGGCAGGAGCACGCGGGAGACGAGCGGCACGAGGGCGGCTCGGGTGAGCGGACCGGGCGACGACGAGCGGGTCGCCCGCCGGGACGACGCGGTGCGCGGCGCCGTCGAGCAGGGGCTGCTGGGGCCGGGAACACCGGTCGTCGGCCTCCTGGACGTCGCCGGCATCCGGGAGGCGGCGGCCTCGCTGCGGGCGGCCTTCGACGCGGTGGTGGCGCCGGGCACCCCGGTGCTGCACGCCTTCGCCGTGAAGGCGACGCCGCTGGTCCCGGTACTGGCCCTGCTGGGCGAGGCGGGCATCGGCGCGGAGGTCGCCAGCCCCGGCGAGCTGGCCCTGGCCGGGGCGGCCGGGATCGCACCGGAGCGGACCGTGCTGGACGCGCCCGCCAAGACGCCCCGGGAACTGCGCGAGGCCCTCGCGCTCGGCGTCGCCGTGAACGTGGACAACCCGCAGGAGCTGGAGCGGCTCGACGCCCTGCTGCCCACCACGAGGACGTCCTCGCCCCTCGGGATCCGGGTGAACCCGCAGCTCGGGGCGGGCGCCATCGAGGCGCTGTCCACGGCGACCGCCACCTCCAAGTTCGGGGTGGCGCTGCGGGACGAGGGAGCGCGCGCGTGGCTGGTCCGCGCCTGCGTCGAGCGGCCCTGGCTGACCCGGCTGCACACGCACTCCGGTTCGCAGGGGGTGCCGCTCTCCCTGATGGCGCGGGGGGTGGCGGAGGTCCACGCGCTGGCCGAGGAGATCAACGAGGCGGCCGGGCGGCGGCAGATCGACACCATCGACATCGGCGGCGGACTGCCGGTCAACTTCGACTCGGACGCCACGGCGCCGACGTACGCGCAGTACGCGCGGCTGCTCTCGGAGGCGGTGCCGGGGCTGTTCGACGGGCGGTACGGGCTGGTCACCGAGTTCGGGCGGTCGCTGCTCGCCAAGCAGGGGACATTGCTGGCGCGGGTGGAGTACGTCAAGCGCGCGGGCGGCCGGGCCGTCGCGGTCACCCACGCGGGCGTGCAGGTCGCGACCCGCACGGTGTACGCGCCGGCCTCCTGGCCCCTGCGCATCACCGCGTACGACGCCAAGGGGCGCCCGAAGGAGGGGCACGAGGCGGTGCAGGACGTGGCCGGGCCGGCGTGCTTCGCGGGCGACCTGCTGGCCACGGAGCGGGAGCTGCCGCTCCTTGAGCAGGGGGACCTCGTGGCCGCCCTGGACACCGGGGCGTACTACTTCGCCCACCACTACGCCTACAACTCCCTCGCCCGGCCGGGGGTGTACGGCTACGCGCCGGGCGAGGACGGCGAGCTCCGGTTCGCGGTCGTACGGGAGCCGCAGAGCCTTGAGGAGATCGTGGCGGAATCCGGCGGGGAGCACACGGGGACACTGACGGCGCTCTGAGCGGGACCCCGGCGCCCGACCGGCCGCGCACCCCCTCTCCGCGCGCCGCACCCCATCTCTCGCAGGGCCACATATCCGCAGGTCAGCGGGGCGGCCCGGTCGGGGCTCAGCCGGGCACGTAAACGGGGACAGCCGACCAACATTAGCGGCTCGGCGCATGTTCCACCGGAAAATGCCGCGATCCTCCCCTCAGCGCGTGCACGTTGCGTAACGTCTGCGTCACTCAGCCGAACCCGAGGCGGGAGGGGAGCCACGGTGCCCGGAATCGACGAGTGCCTGCTGGAAGCCATGCGACTGCCCGGTGCCCGGGGCGCCGCGGTGGTCGACTGGACCAGCGGGCTCGCCCTGGGCACGGTCGGGGACTCGCCCGGCGGTGACCACGAGACGACCGCGGCGGAGGCCGCCGAACTGGCCCGACTGGCCGCCGAGCACCGGGCGTTCGCCCCGGAGGGCGACGCCGAGTGGTCCGTCGACGCCTGCCCGGTGGAGGACCTGATCATCGCCAACCGCGACAGCTACCACCTGCTGCGGTTCGTGCCGACCACGTTCGACAGCAGCGTCTTCCTGCATCTGTGGCTGGCCCGCTCGGAAGGCAACCTCGCCCTCGCCCGCATCCGGCTGGGCGAGATGGCCGGACGGCTGGTGCTGGTATGACGACGGTGCGCACGCCCGTGCCGCCCCCGCTGCCCGTGCGGCAGCGCACCGAGATCCCGAGCGGCGGGCTCTCCCCCATGCTCAGCAGGCTCGCCGCGGAGCGGGCCACCGGTGTGCTGATGCGCGACGGCGGCATGATCCACCTCTGCGACGGCCATGTGGTGTACGCCGAGAGCCCCGCGACCCCGGGCCTGGACGCCCTGCTCATGGCGCGCGGCGCGATCGACGAGGACGGCTGGCGGGAGGCGATCGCCCACTCGGGAGGCCGCCGACTGGTGGGCCGCTTCCTGGTGGACAGCGGCCGGATCGGCCAGGGCGCGCTGGAGCTGTGCCACCTCGGGGCCCTGTACGACGCGGCCTACTTCGTCCTCGGCCCGAGCAGCGCCCCCGCCCGCTTCCGCTACGGCGACGCCCACTGGCTCGGTCCCGTGCGCCCGGTGCAGGTGGCCGCGGTGGAGCGGGAGACGCTGCGCCGCCGCGACCTCCTGCACAGCATCTGGCCCGACCCGGCCGCCGACGAGGCCCCCCTCGTCCGCACCGGGAGCACCCCGGGCCCGGAGGGGCCGAGGGTCTCGCCCCGCCAGGGCGAGGTCCTGGACCGGGTGGACGGGGTACGGACGGCGGCGGACATCTCGCGCGAGCTCGGCCGGCCCGCGTTCCACACGCTGGTGGACGTACGGCGCCTGGCCGCGGCCGGGGTCCTCTCGCCCCGCGCGACCGTGACCGCTCCGCCCCGGCCCGCGGCCCCGCCGCACGTGCCCGCCGCCGCGCCCCGCAGGCCGCCGGCCGCACCCCGCGTGGCGGTGACCGCGCCCCGACGGCCCCTGGCCGCGCCCGCGCTCCCGGACCCCGTCGGAGTCGGCGTGCCCCTGCCCGCTCCCGCCACGGTCCCCGCGGCGGAGCTGTCGCCGTTCACCGACCCCCACATCACGTTGCTGAAGAGGCTGAGGGATGCGCTGGAGGCCCTTTGACCGGCTCGAACGGCCAAACCCCGCCGAGGACAGGAGGCCCTTGATGGAAGCGGAGCCCGAAGTGCTCGACGAACTGCGCCGGCTGCGCTCCCGCATCCCCCAGCTGAGCGGCGCCCTCGCCGCCAGCGTCGACGGACTGGTCCTCGCCCAGGACACCCCCGGTGTCGAACCGGAGGGCGTCGCCGCCCTGACCGCCGCCGCGCTGGGCGTGGCCATGCGGCTGGCGGACGCCACGGGCCAGGGCGAGTTCCGTGAACTGCTGGTCCGCGGCGTGCACGGCTATGTCGCCACCTACGCCGCCGGCCGCAACGCGGTGCTCACGCTGCTGGCGCGGGACCGCGTCAACGTCGGCCGGCTGCACCTGGAGGGCCGCCGCTCGGGCTCCCGGATCGGAGAACTGGTCGACGCGATCGCCGCCAGGCCCGCGCCGCCGCCACCGCTGCCGCGTCCGCCCGGCACCACCGCCGGCCTCCCCACCCGACCCGCCACCTGGTCCGCGCCCCTGCGGACCCGCACCCCGCGCCCGCCCGCGAGCCCTCGACCGGCCGCGGACTCGCGCACCACCACGGAAAGTTGAAAGGACACACCATCCCATGGCGAACACCGAGACCACGCTGAAGGAAGCGCTCGCCCAGATCGAGGGCGCGACCGCGGCCGCACTCGTCGACTACACCAGCGGAATGGCGCTGGGCACGCTCGGCGGCAGCAAGAGCTTCGACCTCACGGTCGCGGCGGCGGGCAACACCGACGTCGTCCGCGCCAAGCTGCGCACCATGGAACACCTCGGGCTCAAGGCCCAGATCGAGGACATCCTCATCACCCTGAGCGACCAGTACCACCTGATCCGGCTGCTCACCGGGCGCGGCGGCAACGGGCTGTTCCTCTACCTGGTGCTGGACGCCAAGCGCGCGAACCTGGCGATGGCGCGCCACCAGCTGAAGAAGATCGAGGAGGACCTGGAGGTCTGACCTTCCCCGCCCCGGGCGTCTTCCCCGCCTCGGGCACCAAGGGCTGTCGTTGGACGAGCGCGACGGTACGGCGGCGCGCCCCACCCGGGGCCGCGTCGCCGGCCGCGACGCCCGTGCCGCCGTGGTGAGACGAGCCCGAAGACGCCCGCCCGCCCGGGGAGGGGCTTCTCCTACTCCACGAACAGCCCGCGCGCGGCGGCCCGCGCGTCGAACTCCTCCAGCCGGGCCTGCGCGTCCGGCAGGTCGTCGCACATCGCCTCCAGCAGGACCCGGCCCAGCAGCATCGGCGCGCAGGCCGTGTCGAAGGCGAGCCCGGTGCCCACGGCGGCCGGGAGCAGCAGGTCGGAGACCTTCGCCACCGGGGCGAAGGCCGAGTCGGCGACCGTGACCACCGTCAGGCCCGACCGCCGCGCGTGGTCCAGCGCGTCCACGACCTCCCTCGGGTGCCGTGGCAGCGCGAAGCACAGCAGGGCGCTCGCGCCCGCCCGCACGGCCGCGTCGACCCGGTCGTGGAGCATCGAGCCGGCCTCGTCCAGCAGCCGGACGTCCGGGTGGACCTTGGCACCGAAGTACGCGAACCCGTAGGCCTGGGAGGCCGCGGCCCGCAGCCCGAGCACCGGCAGCGGGCGCGAGGCGGCGAGGATCCGGCCGGCCTTGCGCACGGGCTCGGGGTCGGCCAGCAGCCGCGCGAGGTGCTTCAGGTTCTCGATCTCGGCTTCCACGGCCTGCTGGTACTCGTTGTGCGCGCCGCTCTGGGCGGGCTCCTCGGCGGGGGCGACCTCACGCAGGTGCTTGCGCAGCGCGGGGTAGCCGTCGAAGCCGAGGGCGACCGCGAAGCGGGTGACGGACGGCTGGCTGACCCCGGCGAGCTCGGCGAGCTCCACGCTCGACAGGAAGGGCACGTCGGCCGCCCTGCGCACCATGCAGTGCGCGATACGCCGCTGGGTCGGCGTGAGGCGGTGCCCCTCGAAGAGTGCCTGCAACCGTGCCGCAGGGCTCTCGGCGACGCTCATGACCTACTCCCCCTCCAGATGCCCGGACGCGGGATCACCGGATGACCTATTCAAACACCAAGAGCTCTGCATGGCGATATGCAGCCTGGGCCCCGCCCGGCCCGCGCGTGAGCCGCCCCGGTGGGTGACGGCGGGCCGAGCGCCCTCCCGCCGGCCGGCGTCCCTCCCGAACCGGCCGTGATGACAGCTCAGTTGACCACGCGCCGGCGGTGCTACGTTGAGCCGGTGGCCAAGCTGGAAGTCCTGAACGTCTCCGCGGGCTACCGGGATCGTCCGGTGCTGCGGGACGTCACTCTCGAGTACGACGCGGGAATCCACGTCCTGCTCGGCCCGAACGGCGCCGGCAAGACAACGGCGTTCCGGGTGTTCGCCGGGATTCTCGCGCCGTTCGAGGGCACCGTCCTGGTGAACGGCGCCGACCCGAACACCCGCACGCAGGCCAAGTCCCTGGTCGCCCTGGCCACGCACCGCTCGGCGCTCGCGCCGCGGCTGAGCGTCGTGGACAACCTGCGGTACTGGGCACGCGTCCTCGGCCTGCCACCAGGGCCCGGCGAGGAGCGGATAGCTGAGGTCCTGGACCTGCTCGGCCTCACCGCTCTCGCGGACCGCCGCATCGGCAGCCTCAGCCGCGGCCAGAACCAGCGCGCCGGCCTGGCGAAGGCCTTCCTGGGGCGGGCGCCGATCCTGCTCCTGGACGAGCCGATGTCGGGCCTGGACCCGAGCACGACGGAGCAGCTGGCCGGACACCTGCGCACGCTGGCGGACCAGGGGCACACGGTCGTCGTCTCCACGCACGCCCTGGCCGACGCCCACCGCCTGGCCGACGACGTGACCGTGCTGCAGGAGGGGCGCGTCGTGGGCCGGGGCGAACCGGCCGCGCTGCGCACCGCCCTGCTCGGCAGCGCCTACCGGCTGCGCGTCCGCGGCTCCGGCGACGTGCCGGCGGTCCTCGACCGGCTCGGCCACCGCTACGAGGAGCAGCGGGGCGCCGTGATCGTGGAGGTGACCGACGAGGGGGCGGCGGAGACGCTGGTCGCCGACCTGGTGCGGGAGGGGATCGGCGTGCGGGAAGTGGTGCCGGCCGGGAACCCGTTGGAGGACGTCTATCGGCAGCTGCAGCGGGGAGGCACACCGTGACGCGACGTAGTCTCCCCTTCGACGCGGCCCGGGCCAGGGTCCTGGCGTCCGCCCTGCTGTGGCGGATGCGGCGGGAGCGGCTGCGGAACTTCGCCACGGTGTTCCTGCCGTTCGTGCTGACGGTCGCCTCGATGGTCGCCCTTCCCCTGCTGGCCGACGACTCGGACATGAACGGCGCGGCGAGCAGCGCCCGGCTCGGCCTGCGGTACGGGGCACACGGGGACACGGTCGCGGCCGGGCTGCTGCTCGTGCTGATGCCCGGCGTCGTCGCCCTGCACGGGACCGTGGGCGCCGGTCTCGCGGTGCGCAACGTGGTCGGTGCGGAGGCCGGGGTCGGCGCGCTGGAGGGCATGCTCGCCGCCCCGTACAACCCGGCGAGCATCGCGGGTGGGCTGCTCGGATACGCGCTCGTCGTCACGACGGGGCAGTGGGCGGTGATGAGTGCGCTCGGCGCCCTCGCGCTCACGCTGTCCAGCGCCCTGCACCACGACAGCCTCAGGCCGGACGCCGGCTATCTGGCGCTGGCCCTGGCGCTGCCGCTCCTCGCCACCTGGGCGGGCGCGGCCCTCGCCCTGCTGCTCAACCTGCTGTTCCCGCGGCTGTCCCAACCCGGCGCCGGAGCCCTCGCGGGCAACGGGGGCGGCCTGGTCAGCCTGGCCGCGATGCTGCCGGGGTTCGGCGCCCTGCTGGCGATGTCCATCGCCCTGGACCCGCTCGGCCCGACGAGGCTGCTGCTGTACGCGGGCGGGGTGACCGTGGTGATCGCGGTGGGCAGCCTGGTCGGGATCGCGAGGGGGTTCCGCCCGGAGTCGGTGCTGTCCTCGTCGGCATGAGACGCGTCACGACCGGGTGGCGTGAGATGGCTGTGCAGTCGGACACCTACGCAAGGAATGGTGATGGTCACGGTGAACGTCGTCGTAGACATCCGCCCCTCGCTGGTGGCGATGCCTTTCCACCGTGCCTTCACGCGGCCGGTCGTGGAGATCGACGGGGTGGAGCGGCCCGCCCGGTGGGGCACGACGGAGGTGCCGATCGAGCCCGGCGCCCACGAGATCGCCGTGTTCTTCCGCTACAAGGGGCAGCGCACGGCCCGACTCGGCGTCAGCACCGAGGAGTTCACCGTCCGGGAGGACGCGTCCACGCGGCCTCGGGTGACGGCCCGGCTCGGGCCCCGCAACGGCAGCAGCTTCAAGGTGACGTTCGCCTGAGCGCGGAGGGGAGTCGGACACATGCCCAGGAAATCGGTCGTGCGGTGCTCGGCGGGACATCTCTTCACGGCTACCTGGATACCATTCCTCGGTATCAGGTCCCTGCGTCTCACACCCTCCACACGCTTCGCCCGCTGCCCCGTCGGCAGGCACTGGGCCGTGGTGAGCAGACCGGATCCGTCGGGCCTCACCGAGGAGCAGCTCACCGCCGCCCGGGCGCACGACGTGGGGCACCTGTAGGCGGCGGGCGGAGCCGACGGGCCCCGGTCCGCGGGCCGTCCCGCGGGCCGGGCCGTCCTCAGGCCGGCTCCCTCGTGCGGGCCGTGTCGCTCAGTTCGTGGAGCATCGCCCTCACCGCGGGGACGGAGGTCAGTTCCGGCAGGGTGAGGGCGACGACCTCCCGGTGCACCGCGGGTTCCAGGCGCAGCAGCGACACGGATTCCGTGGGCAGGGACTGCCAGGCCATCTCGGGCAGGACGGCCACGCCGAGCCCGGCCCTCACCAGGCCGATCACGGTGAGGTAGTCGTCGGTGGCGAAGTCGATGCGGGGGGTGAAGCCCTCGCTCCGGCACAGGTCGACCACATGCCGGCGGCACACGGGGCAGCCCGCGACCCAGGACTCGTCGGCGAGGTCGGTCAGCTTCACCCGGTGCGCGCGGGCGAGCCGGTGGTCGTCCGGGACCAGGGCGACCAGCGGATCGGTGAGCAGCGGGCGGACGGCCAGGTCGTCCCAGGTCGCCTCGGAACCGCCTCGCACGCTCGCCATCTGCGGATACCGGAAGGTGAGGACGATGTCGCAGTCCGCCTTGCGCAGCATGTCGAGGGCGCGGGACGGCGCGGACTCGGTCATGGTCACCTCGACGTCCGGCCACGCGGCGCGCATCGAGGCGAGGGCGGAGGGCACCAGCATCGATGCCGCGCTGCGGAAGGAGACCAGCCGGACCCGCCCGCCGCGCAGGCCGGCCAGGGACGCCACCTCCTCCTGGGCGGCCTGGAGTCCGGCGAGGACACCGGCGGCGTGCCGTACGAGCACCTCTCCCGCCTCGGTGAGGCGCACCCCTCTGCCGGCGCGGACGAGTAACGGCGTTCCCAGGGACCGCTCTAACGCCTTCATCTGCTGGCTCACGGCGGGTTGTGTGCAGCCCAGTTCCCGGGCGGCCGCGGTGAGGGAGCTGGTCTGCGCGACGGCGCAGAGCATGCGGAGATGTCGGGCCTCGATCATGAAACGGACCCTAGCCGAGCAGGGCGGAGGCGGCGGCGTGTGCGCCGATGCGGGCCGATGTGAGCTGCGGCACCCTCACGGAGGCATCCATAAGGAGCGATTATGGCCGCTCCTCGGAATGCTTGGGCATTCCTGTCGAGAAGCCGGTCCGCAAACCGGACATTGGCTCCGATCCGCGGCGCACAAGCGGAATGCGTCGCACCGATCAGCTCTCTTTATCCCTACCAAAAGAGATATTTTGGGTTGCCTGCCGCGCTTGGGTCCGTGTAAAAAGCATGCATGCACGCCAAGATCGCCAGCACGATCCACGGCACTTTCGGAGAAATCCTTCAAGGCTACACCCTTGGCGCCGACGGATTTGAGCACTTCCTCTTCACGGCGCCCGTCGAGGAGCTCCGCTCCGAAGCCCGCACGCGACGCACGGGGGCGACGTCCGCGCAGGCACTGTCCGTCAGCCCCGGGAATCGCACGAAGGCGCTTTCCGCCTACGCGAAGATGAGCCGCGATCTCGGCCTGCCCACCGACGGCGTGACCATCGAGATCACCTCGAACATACCCGTGGCAAAAGGGTACGCGAGTTCGACGGCCGACATTCTCGCGGCGGCCCTGCTCTGCGTCCGGGAAACACATCCGGAAACTCCCGAACCCGTCGCCCACGCACTGGCCCTTTCCGTGGCCCGCCGGCTCGAATACGGCGATTATCTGCTGCACCCCGGCATAGCCGCCTGCGCACAGCGCCGGCACGAGCTGATCGCCGCGTACGACACGGATCTGCGCTGGACCATCGTCGGGGTGGACGAGGGCGGTCTGGTGCGCACCGAGGAGTTCCACCGGGAGTGCCCCGAGGACGCCGGGAAGGCCCGCGTCTACGAGGAGCTGTTCGGCGAGCTCGACGCGGCGCTGCGCGCGAACGACGGGCTCGCGGCCGCGCGGGTCGCCACCCGCAGCGCCGAACTGCACGACGACCGGCTCCCCAAGAAGACCCTCGGCACGCTCCGGGAGGTGGGCGAGGACCTCGGTGCCCTCGGCGTCTGCGTGGCGCACAGCGGAACCCTCGCCGGTCTCGTCTTCTCCAGGCACCAGGCGGACCACGACCTCCGGGTCGCGCAGTGCCACGCCGCCCTGCGCTCCCAGGACCTGGAGAGCAGCACGTTCACGCTCAAGGAATCGAGGCGCTCATGAGCCGAGCAACGACGGCTCCCGTCGAGGAGAACGGCCCGCCGGCACAGGAGGGCGCGGACACCGGCCCCCTGAGTCCGGCCTCCGCGGTACCGGCCGCCGGACCGACGCGCGGCCGGTACCAGCTCATGGTGCTGTGCGCGGTCTGCTGCCTGGCCCTCGGCGGCGTCTTCGTCCGGATCAGCGAGATCGGCCCGGTGGCGACCGGCGCCTACCGCTCGCTCTTCGCGGCCCCGATGCTGCTGGGCATCGCCCTGGGC
This sequence comes from Streptomyces sp. NPDC048664, assembly GCF_040650555.1. Lineage (NCBI taxonomy): Bacteria > Bacillati > Actinomycetota > Actinomycetes > Kitasatosporales > Streptomycetaceae > Streptomyces > Streptomyces sp. NPDC048664. The sequence goes on from NZ_JBEZHK010000011.1 coordinate 73,956, forward strand.
ACGGCACGCAGGGCACCCGGCACCGCCGAGCCGGCGCGCGGCGCCCGTATCGAGTGGCGCGACCGGCTGATGATCGCGCTGGGCGGGCTGTTCCTCGCGGGCGACCTGTGCCTGTGGAACATCTCGTTCCTGTACACCTCGCTGGCCGAGTCCAACCTGCTGGCCAACCTGGTGCCCTTCATCATCGCGCCCCTGTGCTTCTTCCTCTTCGGCGACCGGCTGCCCTGGCAGCTCGTCCTCCCCGCCGTGCTGGCCCTGGCCGGCCTGTACATCCTCGTGATCCTCGGTACCGGGCTCGACCCGAAGCATCTGCGCGGCGACCTGCTGGCCCTGGCCACGGCCGTGTTCTACGCGCTGTTCCTGGTGATAGCCAAGGGACTGCGCGAGCGCTACGAGGCGACGCGCATCATGGCGAGCCTGAGCCTGGTGTGCGCCGTGGTCTGCTTCGCGGTGGCGGCCGTCCTGGGTGAGGGTCTCGTGCCCCACACCCTGCGCGGCTGGGCGGTGCTGGTCGCGCTCGCGGTGACCTCCCAGGTCTTCGGCCAGACCCTCATGGCGCACGCGGTGAAGTTCCTGCCCCTGCAACTCGCGGCGCTCTTCGTGCTGCTCCAGCCCGTGGCGGCCGCCGTCTACGGCTTCTTCCTGTTCGACCAGCGTCTGAGCCTGCTGCAACTGGCGGGCATCGCCATGCTCCTCGTCTCGATCTTCTGGGCCAAGAACCTTCTGGAGGAACGGAAATGAGCCGCAGAGACATCGACCCCTACGCGCTCATCGAGGAGTTCAGCGACCTCACCACGCTCGACTGCGGCACCCTGGAGGGCGGTCCGCTGCGGTTACGGGCGATCCACGGCAGCCCGGCCACGGAGTCCAGCTTCAAGTCGATCCTGGGCCTCGGTCTGCTCCTGCTGAGCCGTGAGCAGGGGCTGCTGGCGCCGGGCCAGCCCGTCATCGAGTCCACCTCGGGCTCCCTCGGCCTCGGCCTCGCCGTCGCGGGCCGGCTGCTCGGCCACCCGGTGCACCTCGTCTCCGACCGCGGCATCCCGGACGTGACCCGCCGCAAGATAGAGCTCACCGGCGCCGTACTGCACTTCGCGGAGCGCCCGCACCCGGTCCTCGGCACCCAGCAGGCCCGGGACGACCTGCTGAAGTCGATCCTGGCCGACCACCCCGAGTACCACTGGACGAACCAGAACGACAGCCCGCTCAACCCGCAGGTGTACACCCGCTGGGTGGTCCCGCGCCTGGCGGCGACCCTGGACTTCTCCCGGATCGTCGCCGGGATCTTCTGCGTCGGCAGCGGCGGGCACTTCGCGGCGCTCTCGGCGATGCTCCAGGACAAGGGCATCCCCTCCTACGTCGCCGACCGGGAGGGCTCGATCACCTTCGGCGGCGAGCCGGGCCGCAGCATGCTGCGCGGCACCGGCAACCAGAACCGGATCCCCGCCGTCATCGAGTCCGCGCGATCCCGGGTGACCGGGGTCCACCGGGTCTCCGACGCCGAGGCCTGCGCGGCGGTACGGGACCTGGCGGCCCGAGGGATCAGCGTGGGCGGCTCCTCCGGCGTCTGCTACATGGGAGCGCGCCGGCTCGCCCGGGATCTCGGGCCGGCGACCGACGGCGAGATCCTCACCTTCTTCGCCGACCGCGGCGAGCTGTACGGCACCACCCTCTTGGACGGAGGAACCCCCGGTGATTGACCCCGCCATGTGGAGCACCGCCCCCGCGACACGGCAGCTCTACCACGACGACCCCTACGCCACGTCCGCGACCGCCACCGTGCTGGCGGTGAGCGGGCACCACGCCGTCTTCGACCAGTCCCTCTTCTACGCGGAGTCCGGCGGCCAGGTGGCCGACCAGGGCACCGTCGACGGATCGCCGGTGATCGACGTGCAGAAGGCGGGCGGCCGCCCGTTCCAGCTGCCCAACGGCGAGGTCGCCACCGTCGAGGCGGTGTTCTGCCACGAGTTCGACGCCCCCTGCACCCTGACCGTGGGCGACCGGGTGACGATGGAGATCGACTGGGAACGCCGGTTCCGCAACATGCAGATGCACACCCTCGCGCACTTCCTCTTCCACGCGACCGGTGAGTACCTCACGTCCCAGGGCCTGACCCGCTCCACCCGCGGCTGCCGGATCAGCGACGACGCCGCGCGCTTCGACTTCGGCTGCTCGATCCCCGGCGAGGCGGTGACCGAGATCCAGGAGCGCGTGGAACAGCTGCTCGCGACGTCCCCGGAGGCGACCGTGCGGCCCCTGCCCGACACCCACGACGTCTTCGTCTGGCGCTCCGGCGACATCGAGATCCCCTGCGGCGGCACCCATGTGAACCACCCCAAGGAGATCCAGGGGACGATCAGGGTCCGCCGCCGCACCAAGGGCAAGGGAGGCACCCGCCTCTACATCGAACTGGACCGCCGTGAACTCTGAGGCACCCGCGCTCTCCACCCCGCTCCGGCAAGGGCACCAGGACGGGCCGGAGTTCATCGACTCCCTGGACCTCCTGCGCCGCCGCCGCACACTGAAGTGGCAGATCGGGGCCCCCGACCCCGACCGCATATGCCTCGGGGTCGCCGAGATGGACGTGGCCGTGCCGCGGTTCCTGCGCACGGCGCTCACCGAGGCCGTGGGCGACGGCGAGACGGGGTACGGGCTGTGCGCACGCCAGGAGGAGGCGTGCGCGCGCTACCTCCAGGACGAGCACGGCGCCTCGATCGCCGGTGCGCGGTGCACCACCGACGTGCTCACCGGCCTGCGCACCCTGATGGGGCTCCAGTTGGAGCCGGGCAGCGGCGTGATCGTGGAGACACCGGTGTACGGCGACCTGCTCACCGTCGTACGGGAGGCCGGGCACGTCCCGGTGGCGGTGCCCCTGATCCGCGGGACGGACGGCTACCGGCACGACTGGGCGGCGCTGACCGCGGCGGCCGAGGCGGGGGCGCGGGCCTGGATCCTGTGCCAGCCGCACAACCCGGTGGGGCGCGCGTGGACCGCCGAGGAGACGGCGCGGGCCGTCTCCCTGTCGGCCGCGCACGACCTCCTGGTGCTCGCCAACGAGGTGCACATCCCGCTGGGGCTGTCCGCCGTCCAGCCCCGCTCGGTGTTCGCCGACCCGCGCACGCACGAGGTGCGGGCCTTCGGCCTGACCTCGGCGTCGAAGGCCTTCAACATCGCCGGCCTCAAGAGCGCGACCGTGTACGCCTCGCAGCGCACCGCCGACGCACTGTCGCTCACACCGCAGAGCCTGCTGGGGCGGCCGGGCAGCCTCGGGGCCATCGCCACCGTCGCCTGCTACGAGCAGGGCCTGGACTGGTTGCGCGCGCTGCGCCGCGAGCTCGCCGCGTGCGCGGCCGTGGCGCTGGACGAACTCGGCAGCCTGGGGCTGGAGGTGAGCGCCGCCCCGCCGGAGGCCACCTATCTGGTGTGGGCCGAGTTCCCGCGCCCGGACCAGGCCCGCGCCGTCGCCGGCGCCCTGGAGGCCGCGGGGGTGCACACGCTGCCCGGAGCGGGCTTCGGCGGGCCCTCCTACGAGCACTGCTTCCGGGTCAACGCCGCCGCCCACCCGGTGGTCCTGCGGCATGCCTTCGCCCGCCTGCGGTCCGCGCTGCGCACCCGGGGCCGATCGCTGACCCCCTGAGCAGGGCGGGGGGCCGCGCCTCGGGCGAGACGAAGGCGGTCATCGCCCACGGGGATGCCCCGGGGGCGTCCGCGCGGGCCGGTACCGGCACCGTGTGCCCGTGCCAGGGCCCGGTGCCGTGGCCGTCGATGCCGCGCAGGGCGACGGAGCCGTCGGCGGGGAAGGCGAGCCGGACCTCCCCGGCCCCCTCGGCAAGTCCCCGGCCGGTGGCCTTGACCGCCGCCTCCAGAAGCGTCCACGCGGGGAAGAAGACCTCCGGCGACGCGGTGGCCGGCACGGCCGGGTACACGAAGGACAGCACGTCCAGGCGGGCGCCCTCGGGGCGGACGATCTCCACGTCCACCCCGAGGGGGCCGCTCTCGGTGGCGCCCACGAGCAGCAGGGGGCCGGAACGGGACCAGCTGACGTGGGTGCCGGGGTGGTCGGGCAGGCGTGGCTTGCCTGCGTCGTCGTAGCCGATGCGCACGTCGCGCGGGGCGGTGCCCAGGCGGTCGGCGAGCAGCCGGCGCACGGTGCGCCGGGCCCGGGAGAAGCGGCGCGCGTCCTCACCGCGCACGAACGCGGCGGCCCGGCGCCGCTCGTCCGCGGTGAGGCCGTCGCGAGGGTCCCCGAGGCCGTGCTCCGTGTGGTGGCGGGCCCCGTGGTCGTGGTCCTCGTGGTTCTCGTGGTCGTCGTGGTCCTCGTGGTCGAGGTCGACCAGCCAGGCATCCATCGGCACCGTCCCCTCGTCCGTGTCCTACAGGGTGAACGTCCGGGTGGTGGACCGGGACGGGTCGCCGGGGCGCAGGTGGAGCGCGCCCGCGGCGGGTTCCAGGACGACGGCGGCGACGGTGCGTTCGGCCCGGATGTCACCGCGGTCCGGGACGCAGATCGGTGGCCGGGACAGCAGGGCGAAGTGGTCGTCGGGGCCCGCGTCGGCGGGCAGCTCCGCCACGCCCTCGGCGGCGGCCTTGAGCCGGCGCGTGGAGGAGTTGCGGGCGAAGACGTTGAGCTCGTCGTGCGGGGCGAGATCGGGGTGGAGGAAGTGGTTGGTGTGCACCGCCACCCGGGCCGCGCCCACCGCACCGGCCTGGGTCACCCGCAGCTCGCCGCCGAGGAGTTCGACGTACAGCGCCCGCTCGGTGTCGCACAGCATGAGGGAGCGGGAGCTGGCCAGCGGCAGGCCGGCCAGGATGTCCAGCGCCTCGGTGACGTCGCCGGCGCGGTCGAGCAGATGCCGGATCGCGAGGTACGGGGGCACTCCCGGGTGCCAGTCGCCGCCGAGGACCAGGTTGAGGCCGACGGCGAGCCCGTCGCTGTTGACGCCGAGGTAGCCGAGCAGCCCGGCGAAGCTGAGGACCAGCGAGCGGCGCGGCGAGCCGGCCGGGGCCAGCCGCAGGACGCTGACGTGATCGTCCAGGTTGCCGTTGAGGTCCACGGTCTGGGCGAGGACGGGCGCTCCGGCACCGGTCCGCGCGTACGTGGTGCAGTCCCCGGCCGTCGGGATCCTGGAGTACCCCATGATCTCGCGGCGCAGCTGGAGCAGCCAGGCCTCGTCCTCGGTGAGGCGGGCGCCGGCGGCCAGGCCGGCGACCTCCTCGGCCAGCGCGGGCAGGGCCGCGGTGACGGCCTCGCGGTACGCGGCGATCCGGGGCCGGAGCGCGGCCTCGGTGAACGGGGTGGCGGTCAGGTGGTTGAGGCGGGCCAGGCCGTCGTCCAGGAAGGCGCGCAGACCGGACGCGAGCGCCTCGCCGTGCGCGCGCCCGAGGGCGTACGGGCTGCCCGCCGCGTCGACGAGGGCGACCGGGCCCCCGCCGCCGGGCGCGGCCGCGGCGGCGGGGGTCGCCCGGGCGGCGCCGGTCACGCGTGCGCCACGGAACGCTTGGGGCCGGCGGCGAGGGCGGACTTGACCTCGGGCCACTCGGCGCGCAGGACGCTGTAGAAGATCGCGTCGCGGCGCCGGCCGCCCGGCATGTAGTTGTAGCTGCGCAGGGTGCCCTCCTCGGTGGCGCCGATGTTGCTCAGCCCCTTGCGGGCCTGGAGGTTGAGGATGTCGGTCTTGAACTCGACACGTTCGGCGTCCAGCACCTCGAAGGCGTGGGCCAGCAGCAGGGCCTTGGCCCAGTGGTTGACGCCCCTGCCCCGGAAGTCGCGGCCCAGCCACGACCAGCCGATCTCCAGACGGCGGTCGGCCTCGGCGAGGTTGCCGTAGCTCATGCTGCCGGCGATCCGGCCGGTGGCCTTGTCCACGATGGTGTGGACAACCCGCCGGCCCGCGGCGTGGTCGGACAGGTTGGTGGCGAAGAAGGTCTCGAAGTCGGCCTCGGTCTCGACGGCGGAGACGAAGTAGCGCCAGATGTCGGGGTCCATGGCGACCGCGCGGATGCCGTCGCGGTCGGACTCGGCGAGGGGGCGGACGACGACGTGGTCGTTCTCCAGGTGGGCGGCGGCGTGGGTGGACCAGCGTGCGGTCATGGTCAGGCTCCAGTGGTGTCGCTGTGGCGGGTGAGCGCGGCCACGACGTGCCGCAGTGTGATCATGTCGGCAAGGTCGTGTTCGGTGAAGTGGGCGAGGTCGACACCGGTCTCGTCGCAGACCTCGGTCAGGAACAGGACCTTGTTGAGCGAGGTCAGTCCGTACGCGGCGACCATGTCGGCGTCCAGGTCCAGCTCCTCGGCAGCGGGACCGGAGGTCAGGACGAGGGCGAGCTGGTCACGGGCGGCGGCCTCGATCGCGGGCACGGCGGTGTCCTCGGCGGTGGTGGTGTCGGGGGCGGTGGTGTCAGGCATGGATACCGGTCTCCTGGTCGAGCAGTCGGGTGGCGTACGCGGCTTCGATCCGCGCGCGCTTGGGCTTGTACTGGGAGGTGAGGAGGTCGTTGTCGATGCTGAAGGGGGGGTCGGCCACGATCACGCGGCTGATGTGCTCGTCCGCGGTGGTGACGGCGTTGACGGCGGCCAGGCGCGCGGCGATCGCGCCGTGGTCGGCCGGCGTGGAGGCGGGCGAGACGACGGCGACCAGGTCGGTCTGGGTGGGGCTGAACAGCACGCACTCGCCGACCGCCGGATCGGCTCTCATCAGCTCCTCGACGGGCCGTACGACGATCTTCCTGCCGTTGTCCAGGACGATGACGTCGTCGGCGCGGCCGTGGACGAAGAGGAAGCCGTCCTCGTCGAGGTGGCCGAGATCGCCGGTGCGGACGGTGCCGTCGGGGGCGAAGACCTTCTCGGAGTCCCCGGGACGGGCGTACAGATAGCGCGTGTTGACGGGGTGGGCGCTGCGCACGTGGATGACGCCGTCCGCGTCGATCAGGACCTCCTTGCCGGGCAGCACCTGGCCGACGCTGCCCTCGCGGTGGGCCCCGGGGTGGTTCTTGGTGACGATGCAGGTCTCGTTCATGCCGTAGCCCTCCCAGAGGGCCAGTCCGGCCTCGGCGTAGAAGCGGTGCACGGCCGCCGCGGCGGGGGCGGAGCCGGTCCACAGGTAGCGGATCCGGTCGCCGAACAGCACCCGCGCGGTCTGCCGCAGGTCCGTGCCGGCGGCCGCCCTGCGGTGCCGGGCCTCGATCTGGCGGCGGGCGGTCTCGAAGAACGCCGGGACGCCCATCACCACGGTGGGCCGGGCACGGCGCAGCGCCGCGAACGCGGCCTCGTAGGTGCTGATGGTGAGGTCGTGCCCGTGCAGCAGGGCGGAGTAGACCCAGTAGCGCTGCTGGAGCAGGGACAGCGGCAGGAAGACGAACAGGTGGTCGTCCGTGCCGTGTCCGAAGATCTGCTGCACCGCGGCCAGCGAGCTGTCGATGCTGCCGACGGTGGCGCCCAGCCCCTTGGGGACCCCGGTGCTGCCCGAGGTGAACTTGATGGTGGTGACCTCGCCCGGCTCCCAGGTGACGGCCGGCAGGTCCTCCGCCGCCCCGGTGCCGCCGGGCTCGGTCAGGTCCCACACCGTGTCCATCGGCACCGCGCCCGCGAGACCGGCCGGGTCCTGGTCGGTGAAGAGCACGTCGAGCCCGTAGGCGCCCATCAGTTCGGCGGACGGCGCGAACTTGCCGGGTTCCAGGCCGGCCGTCTCGGCCTTCAGCCGCAGCGCGGCCAGGTCGAGCAGCACCCACTCCAGGCTGTTGGCGGCCAGGACGCCGATCCGGCTGCCGGGGCCGATGCCCCGCTCCCGCAGCCTCAGCGCGAGTCGGCCGGAGCGTTCGTACAGCTCGGTGAGCGGCACCTCGCGGGTGCCGTCGAGCCGGACGACGGTCAGCCTCCCCGCCGTCGGAGCGGTGGTGACGAGGCGTTGGATCGCGGGATCGGGGGTGTGCGTGCGCGGGGGCGCGCCGTCGGTCGTGGTCATCGGTGGCTCTCCGGGTCGAGGTGGGCGGCCATGAGGCGGACCGTGTCGATCTCGGCGAACTGATCGAGGGTGACGGTGGTGCCGAACCGCTTGCGGACGGCGGTCAGGACGCGGGCCGCGGCGATGGAGTCGCCGCCGAGCGAGGCGAGGGTGTCGGTCACTCCCAGGTCGGGACGGCGCAGCACGGTCGACCAGATCTCGGCGAGCACCTTCTCCGTCTCGGTCTCGGGGGCGGCGGAGCCGGAGCCCGGCTCGGTCGGGGAGCCGATGTCCTCGGCGCCCAGCTCCGCCAGCTTCGTGCGGTCGACCTTGGCGTTCCTGGTGAGCGGCAGCGCGTCGTGCCAGCGCACCACGGTCGGGATCATGTACTCGGGCAGGTGGGCCCGCAGGGCCTGGCGCAGCTCCCCGGTGTCCGGCCGTGCGGGGCCGGCCGGGACGAGGTGGGCGACGAGCTGGTCCCCGCGCGGTCCGGGTCGGGCCGCGACGACGGCCTTGGCGACGCCGTCCAGGGCGGCGAGCCGGGTCTCGACCTCGCCGGCCTCGATGCGGTAGCCGTTGACCTTGATCTGGAAGTCGCCCCGGCCGAGGATCTGTATCTCGCCGTCGGGCAGATAGCGGCCCAGATCGCCGGTCCGGTAGAGGCGCTCGCCGCGGACCGGGTCGAGGAAGAACTTCTCGGCGGTACGCGCCTCGTCGCCCCAGTAGCCGCGGGCGAGCCCCGCGCCGGCGGCGACGATCTCGCCGGTGACCCAGTCGGGGCAGTCCAGGCCGTCCCGGTCGAGCACATAGGCGCGGTTGTTGGCGTTGGGCCTGCCGTACGGGATGGACTCGGCGCCGTCCTCGTCCTCGCGGACCGGGTGCAGGATGTTCCAGACGGTGGTCTCGGTGGGGCCGCCGAGGGAGACCACCTCCAGTCCGGGGATCAGCCGCCGCAGGGCGGCGGGCAGCGCCGGGGGCAGCCGGTCGCCGCTCATCATGACCAGGCGCAGCCGGGGCGGTCGGGTGGCGTCGGCGACCGCATGGTCGTGCATCAGGTTGACGATGGCCGGTACGGAGTTCCAGACGCTGATGCCGAACTCGGCGGCCAGCTCCAGCCAGTGGCCGGGGTCGACGGCCCGGTCCCGGTCGGGCATCACCAGGGCCGCTCCGGCCGACAGCGCCCCGAAGACGTCCCAGACGGACAGGTCGAAGGTGAAGGCGCTGATGGCCATGAACCGGTCGTCGGGGCGGATGCCGAAGCGCTCCTGGCAGTCGGCGACGAGATTGGTGACGTTGGCGTGGGTGACCATCACGCCCTTGGGGGCGCCGGTGGTACCGGAGGTGTAGAGCACGTACGCCAGGTCCTGCGGGTCCGATCCGGCCTCGCGGGCCGGCACCTCGGCGGGGCAGGTGCCCGGCTCGTACGCCGTCAGGTCCAGCGTGGAGATCCCGGGCCCGGCGTCGAGGCCCCCTTCCGGGCCCGTGTCGGTCAGCACGCAGCGGACCCGGCCGTCGGTGAGCATGTACGCGCGGCGGGCCTCGGGCAGGGCCGCGTCCACGGGCAGGTAGGCGGCGCCGGCCAGCACGGTGGCGAGGATGCCGACGATCTGCTCGGGGCCGCGGTGCATGACCAGTCCGACCAGGTCGCCCCGGCCGACCCCGTGCTCGCGCAGCCAGGTGGCGGCACGGGCGGCGCGGTCGAGGAGTTCGCCGTAGGTGAGGACGCCCGCGGTGGTCAGGACGGCCGGCGCGTCGGGGGTGCGGCGGGCCTGCGCGGCGATGGCGTCGCCGAGCATCTCGGGGGCGCGCTCCACGCGGGTGTCGTTGGCGGCGTCGCGGCGCTCCCGTTGGCCGGGCGGCAGCAGGTCGAAGCTGTGCCGCTGCCAGGAGCTCCCGTCGGCCAGGGCGGCCAGCAGCGTCCGGTAGCCGTGGGCGAGGTCGTCCAGGAGCCCGGCGGGGAACAGCTCGTCGAGGCCGTCGAGTTGGACGACGAGGGCGCCGCCGCGCTCCATGGCGAAGGCGTTGAGCCACACCTGCGGGGTCTGGGAGACGGTGAACACCTCGGGGCCGAACAGGTCCAGGGCGGAGCCGTCGACCTCGGTCCCGCTGTGCCCGATGGCGCTGTTGAAGGTGAACGGCATCCGGGCGCCCGCCACTCCGCCGCGCAGCCGGGCGAGTTCGGCCATGACGTCGACGCCGGAGTGGTGGCGGTGGTCGATGTCGCTGTGCAGCCGCTTCTGCAGGGCCTCGGCCCGCTCGGCGAACGGACGGGAGCGGTCGACCTCGGTCTCCACCAGCAGGGTGTCGGAGAACTGGCCGATGGCGTCGAAGATCCGCGGGTGCACGGGAGGCCGCTGGGCGATGGTGGTGGTGAGGGTGAACCGCTCCCCCGCGCCCCACGTCGACAGGGTCTCGGCGTAGGCGGCGAGCAGGACCGCGGACGGGGTCAGGCCGAGGGCGGCACCCCGTTCCCTCAGCCGGCCCCAGGTGGGCGCGTCGAGTTCGACGGTGCGCTGGCTGAAGCGGGACCGGGTCAGGGCCGCCGGGCTGGTGCGCAGCGGCAGGTCCGGGTGGGGGGCCAGGTCGGGGGCGCGCTCGCTCCAGTACGCCTTCGAGCGGCGGGCCGGGGCCTTGTCGCGGGCCGCCTGGCGGACGTCGAGGTAGCGCGCGTAGGGCAGTTCCTCGGGCTGCTCGGCGTCCGGGTTCTCGTAGGCGTGCCACCAGGCGCGGAAGAACAGGAACATGCTGATCCCGTCCATCACGAGCCCGTCATGGCTGACGTGCAGCACCATCGAGTCGTCGGCGAGGACGGTGACGTCCACGGCGAGCAGGGGGCCGCCGTCGGCCGCCAGGACCCGGTGGGAGCGGGCCTCGCGCAGTTCGGCGCGGGTGCGCCGCTGCCGGGCGGGGTCCTGGTCGCGCAGGTCGAGGCGCCCGATCGGCACGCGGGCGGCGGCCACCGGGACGGTGACCTGGCGGTCGTCGGCGAGGAACCGGGAGCGCAGGGCGCTGTGGGCGGCGACGACGCGGTCCAGGGCTTGCTGCAGGCGGTCGAGGTCCCAGGCCCCCTCGATCTCGTGGTAGACGTGGCTGGCCACGTCGCCGATCTCGAAGATGCCCGAGCGGCCGAGGTGGTAGCCGCGCTGGAGCGGGGTGAGGGGGAAGCCCGGGCCGAGCTCGGCCTCGGCGGCCAGATGGGCGACCAGGGCGGGCTTGACGGCCTTGATCCGGGCGACGAACGCGGCGTCCATGCGCTCGCGCGGGCCCTGCAACCGCAGGTCGCCGTCGGCGAGGGCGACGGTCAGGCCCCGCTCGGCGATGTCCTTGAGCACGGCGAGGTGGTCGTGGGAGTCGGTGCGGTCCGGGGGACCGATCCGGTCATGGGTTTCCATTCAGTGTCCGCCTTCCGTGCGGGCGGCTTCCGCGAGGGCCTCGACGGCGGCCGGGTCGGCGCGCTCGGCCAGCAGGGCGGCCAGTTCCTCGACGGTGCCGCCGTGCAGCAGCTCGTCCATGGACAGGTCCACGTCGAGCGCCTCCTGGATCTGGTACTGGACGGTGACGGCCTGCAGGGAGCTCGCGGCCAGCTGGGTCAGGGTGCGGTCCGCGATCTGCTGCCCGTCCTCCAGCCGCAGCGCGGCGCGCACGGTGGCGGCCAGCCAGCCGGTGACCGGGCCGGCGGCCCCGCCGTCCGTGCCGTCCGGGGCGGCCGCGGCGCCCGGCGACGTGAAGAAGTGCGCGTGGGCGAGGTCGACGGGCGTGCCCGGGGCGACGAGTTCGACCGTGCGCGGCCACGCCGAGGGGGCGTCGGGCATGCCCAGGGCGGCGGCGAGGCGTGCCGCGAAGCGCGGCATGACCGGGGTGGCGGCGTGCGCCAGCAGCCGGGCGGCGGCCAGCTCCAGGGCGATGGCGGTGCGGCTCTCCTTCTCCCAGCCGACGGTGTCGGTGAGCAGGCTCTCCGCGCGGCTGAAGCGGACGGTGTCGGCCACGATGCCGTCGAGTTCCGCGGCGGCCTGGTTGAGGGAGAAGGCGTCGTTCGACAGGGCGCCGGTGATCGCCGCGAGGCGCGCGCCGAGGCGGGCGAGGAAGGCCTGCTGCTCGGGGGTCCAGTTGCCGGCGTCGGGGGCCTTGCCGCCGTGGTGCTTGGCCACGCGGGCGCCGAGGCCGTTGAGCCAGGCCTGCCAGGTGCCGACGAGGGTCTCGTCGAGGGTCCTGTCGTAGGCGGCGCGCTGGAAGTTGGTGCGCAGGCCCTCGGGGCGGGTGGCGGACAGGAAGTAGCGCACCGCGTCGACCGTGCCGGGGTTCAGGATCTCCTTGCCCCAGATGGCGTGCCGCCGGCTGGTGGAGAACTTCTGGCCCTCCAGGAGGTAGAACTCGTTGACGTGGTAGTCGATGTCGGGCTTCCAGTCGGGGAACGCCAGCCGGTACAGCACCGGGTAGAGGACCGCGTGGTAGAAGCTGTTGTCGTAGCCGAAGAAGTGGACGATCTTCCAGTCGGGGGCCGGGGCGGCCGCCTGCCAGTCGCGGCCCAGCCGGCCGCCCAGGGACTGGATGCCGTGCAGGAAGCCGTAGCTCATCTCGGGCCACACCCAGATGACCTGGCCCTCGGTGTCGCCCTCATGGGGTTCGACCCCCCAGGAGGAGGGGTGGGTGATCGGGATGTCGAGGCCGGGGCGGGCGAAGAGTCGGTCGGCCAGCTCGCGCAGCCTGGCCGGGACCCGGCCCAGCTTGTGGTGGTCGCGCACCTCGCCGCCGAAGGTGTGCAGCGGAAGGGTCCAGCGTTCGGAGGTGCCGCGCACAGGTGCGGCCTCGGCGGCGGAGCGGGGCTCGGTGAGGTCGGCGACGGTGTTGGGCTCGCCGCACTCCTCGCAGATGTTGCCGGAGGTGCCGTTGCCGCAGCCGGGGCAGCCTCCCTTGACGTCGACCTCGTACAGGTAGGCGCCCGAGTCGGCGTCGAAGAGGGCGTCGCGCCCGGTGACGGCGACCTTGCCGGAGGCGACGACCTTGCTGAAGAAGTCCTTCAGTCCCTCGCGGTAGCGCGGGTCCTGGTCGGTGACCGTGTACTGGTCCGGCTCGATGTCCATCAGCCGCAGCGTCTCGGCGATCTCGGCGCTGTGGTGGGCGGCGGTCTCGGCGGGCGTGCGGCCCTCGGCGCGGGCGGCGCCGACGACGTAGCTCTGGTAGTCGTCGCTGCCGGTGAGGTGGTAGGCCTCGGTGCCGTTCATGCGCTGGAAGCGGGTGAAGGCGTCGGCGCCCAGGTAGGGGCCGGAGAGATGGCCCAGGTGCAGGTCGCCGTTGGGGGTGGGCGGGGTGGAGAAGACGAAGACGGGGCGGTCGCCGAAGCTCTTGCGCCGCTCGTCGCCCGCGGACGTCAGGGCCCGCCCGGCGTCGCGCCAGTACTGGGTGAAGAAGACCAGGTCGCTGTCGCCCGTGTTGGTCAGGACGTGGGTCTCGAAGGGCTCGAAGAGGATGACGGTGCCGGGGGACGCCGGGTGGCGGCCGCCGTCGACGGCGAACTCACCGCTGCCGGCGACGACGACGAACAGCTCGGTCTCGTCGTGGTGGTGGCGCTCGGAGGTGACGCCGGGGGCGACCCGGCCCCAGCCCGCGCCGGTGCCCAGCCCCTCCACGGAGCTCATGTCGATGCCGAACGCCTCTTCCAGCGCGGCGGCGTCATAGCTGGCGATGATCATGTCGTGGCCTTTCGCTGGCGCGGGAGGGTCGGTATCAGGTCGGCGGCACGGGCCGCGAGGGCGGGGGCGAGCCGGTATCCGGAGCCGCTGGCGGCGCCCGCGAAGACCACCCGGTCGTCGGCCAGCGCCCGGACGAGGGCGGTGTTGCCGGGCCCGTACGCGTCGCAGAAGACCCGGCCCGAGGCGGGGGCGGCGGCGAGGGCGGGGGCGTACCGGCGCAGCAGGGTCAGGGCGTCGGCGAGGTGGGCGGCGGTGAGGGTCGGTTCGACGGTGCCCGGGTCCACGTCCCACTCCTGGCAGGTGTAGCTGAAGAGCCAGTGGCCGCGGTGGTGGAAGGGCAGCAGGAAGGCGTCCTCGGCGTGGAGGACGACCGCGCGGTCCTCGGGGGCGGGGGCGACGTCGAGGTGCAGGGCGACGATCTTCTTGACGCGGGCGCCCAGCGGGGCGACGAGTTCGGCCCAGGCCGGGTCGGCGAGCCAGGGGCCCGGGGCGAGCACCACGTGCCCGGCGGTGAGTTCCGCCCCGCCCGTCAGGGTGAGTCGGACCCCGTCGGGGCCGGGGTCGAGTGCGGTCACGGCCACGCCCTCGCGGAAGGCCGCGGCGGGCCGCAGTTCGAGGGCGAGCGCCTGGGTCAGGGCGTGGACGTCGGCGTACTGGCAGCCGTCGCCCTCCCACAGGCCGTACCCGGGGGGCAGGACGGGCACCTGCGGGGGCAGGTCGTCGCTCGGCCGGAGCTTCGCCTCGGGCAGATAGGCCTCCCGCAGGGCCCCTTCGTGCTCCTGCGGCGCGAGCACGCTCATCCGCAGCGGGTGGAGGGGCAGTTCGGGGCGGGCCGCGCGCAGCTCGGCGTAGAACCGCTCGCTCTCGGCGGCCAGTTCCCGGGTGGTGGCGGTGGCGCCGCGCGGGAAGTGCAGCCCGGCGGACCGGCGGGTGGCGCCGGAGCCGATCAGGTCCCGCTCCAGGAGGGTGACGGTGGTGCCGGGGGCGCGGGCGAGGATCTCGCGGGCGGTGAGGACGCCGAGGATGCCGGCGCCGACGATCGCCACATCCGTGCGGCCCCGGTCGGCCCGGACCGGACCGGTGCTCATGCGGTCCACCGGTCTTCGCGCCGGGCCGCCTTGGAGGACCACTCGATGAACGACGCCTTCTGCTCGTCGCCGCGCACACCGATGAGCCGGTCGGCGATCCGGCGGCTGCGCCAGGCGTTGAGGCTGAGGTTGGGGTCGGCGAGGCCGCGCTGGCCGCGCACGCCGTTCTGGACGAAGACGCGGCGGTCGGCGGGCCCGTCCCAGAGCACCGCGTAGTCCTCGTCCACGCGCAGTTCCTCGCCCTCGCGCTCCAGTCGGCCGGCGAGCGGGGCCAGGAAGTCCATGGCGGCCGGGCGGTAGCCGGTGGCCCAGACGATCACGTCGGCGTCGTACTTCTCCAGGGAGTCGGGTTCGCCGTTGTGGCGGGCGCTGACCTCCCAGCCGTCGACGGCGCCGGGGGTGACCTCGAAGACCTCCCGGTCGGGGTGCAGGCCGACCAGGTCGTCGTTGTCCTCCACGAACCGGTGGACGTAGATGGCCTGGTAGATCTCGCGCAGGGTGGACTCGGAGATGCCGTCGCTGGTGAGGATGTGGCGGGTGTTGAGCGCGTGGCGCTGCTCGCGCGGCAGCCCGTAGAAGTAGTCCGCGTGGCTCGGCATGTAGAAGTCGTTGGTGAACGGCGAGTCGTCGATCGGGAAGAAGTTCTGCCGGCGCGAGATCCACGAGACGCGGCGCGGCAGTTCGGCCTGCGGGCGGGAGATCAGGTCGAGGAAGACCTCGGCGCCGGACTGGCCACCGCCGACGACGACCACGCGTTTGCCCCCGACGTCCCGGGCGCTGCCGAGGTAGTCGGCCACGTGGAACTGGGTGGGGCCGAGCAGGCTCGCGCCCTGCGGCGGCACCCAGGGGCGGCTGCCGACGCCGACCACCACGTGCTCGGCGGTGGCGGTGCGGCAGTCCGTCCGTACGATGAAACGGTTCTGTGCGTCGTCGAAGCCGACCTCCCGCACGCTCTCGCCGAAGGCGATGTTCTCGTTGCGGCAGCTGGCCCAGGCCAGGTAGTTGCGGAACTCCCGGCGCGGCACGTCGTCGAAGCGGGCGTTGAGGAAGTGGTAGACCCGGCCCTTCTCGTGCAGGTAGGCGAGGAAGGAGAACGGGTTGCTCGGGTCGGCGAGCGAGACCAGGTCCTTGAACTGGGAGACCTGGAGGGTGGTGCCCGGGATCTGCTGGCCGTCGTGCCAGGAGAAGGACTTCTTGCGGTCGATGAAGAGGTTGGGTACCTCAGGTCGGCCGTGCAGCAGCGACGCCAGGCTCAGGTTGGCCGGCCCGACGCCGATGCCTATGCAGCGGAAGTGGGCCGCGTCGGACCGGTTGTTCTCGTGCCCCATGGTCGAACCTCTCGTGTGTGAAGTGGTGACGGGTGCGGGGAGGGAGTGACACCTGTGCCCGGGTGTGAGGGCGGGTGCCAGCGGGTCATGCCTGGCCTGCGGGTGACGGGCCGGCGGGGTGTCCCGCACGGATGCCGCCGTCCGTCCCGTCGTGGGTCACACAGGTCCCGGCCAGGCCGTTCTCGGCGAGGAAGGCGAGCCAGCGGGCGGTCTCCCCGGGGGACTCCGCGGCCCGCGCGAGTCCTGCGGGCAGGGCGCCGTCGAGGATGCGGGTGACGCCGTACGCGAGCGGGAGACTGACGCACCGGGCCATCGCGGACTCGGCCGCCTCCCCCGTGAGGTCGAGCAGATGGGAGCCGGACCAGCGGCGGCCGTCCCGCGTGCGCAGTTCGAGGGCGACGGACAGCACGACCCGGTCGCGGTCGTCCGCGGTGGCCGGGTAGCGGGCCGCCAGCTCGCCGGCCAGGGCCCGGGTGGCCCGCTCGTCCCCGCCGGCGACGGTCTCGAAGACCTCCTTCCAGGCGGTGCGCCAGCCCGCGGAGCGCAGGGTGCCGCGCACGAAGGTGTCCAGGCTCCAGCGCTCGGGCAGCCCGTACTGGGTGATGAAGGGCAGGCTGTCCCGGTTGGGGTAGGCCTCGAAGTCCTCGCCGGCCAGGGTGAGGGTGCGGGTGGCCTCCCAGGGGCGGGGGGCGGTGAGTTCGGAGCCGCCGTCCAGGTAGCGGGCGGGCGAGCCCAGCGCGGCCAGCACGCCGTACGGGGCCCAGCTGAAGCGGTAGCGGAACTCGTTGGGCTCGGCGGGCAGGCCGCCGCAGTAGGAGGTGAAGGCGGCGCTCGCCGGGGTGTCCCCGAGGGCCGCGACGGCCTTCGCGACCAGGTCGTGGGCGTAGAGGTGGTCGATGCCCGGGTCGAGCCCGGCCTCCGTGAGGACGACGGTGCCCGCCGACGACCCTGCCTGGGCGGCCAGTTCGGCCAGCTCGGGGGAGGTGTAGCTGGTGCAGGCGAAGTGCGCGCCGGCGGCCAGCGCGACACGCAGCAGCACCGGGTGCTCGGTCGCGGGGAGCATCGAGACGAGTACGTCGCCGGGGCGCACCTCGGCGGCCAGGGCCTCGGGGCCGTAGGCGCGGACCTCCGCGCGCCCGGCCAGGCCCAGTGCGGCCAGCCGCTCGGCGGCGCGCTCGGCGGTGCGGTCCCACAGCAGGGCCCGGGCGGCACGGTCGCAGACCAGGTGGAGGCCGGCGGCGCCGGTGGACAGACCGGTACCGATCCAGTGGACGGTGCCGGAGGCGGGTGCGGGCGATTCAGCGGACACGGGTGTCTCCCTCCGAGGGGGCGGTCGTGGTCTCGAACAGGCGCAGGGCGCGGGCCCAGACGGGGGACCAGCCGTCGGTGGGGCCGCCGCCGTGCGTCAGGCGGGCCAGGTGGGGGGTGAGTTCGGCGGAGAAGGCCCGGCTGGCCTCCACCGGCAGCAGGGAGGGCAGGTTGTCGATGGCGATCAGGTCCAGGGGGGCCGGGGCGGCGCGCAGGGCCCGGACCGGGGTGGTCCAGTCGGTGGTCGTGTCGTAGACCGGCAGGACGTTGCACTCGGAGGTGACGTCGCAGGTGACGTCGCTGACCGTGGAGAGCCTGCGGGTGGGCTCGTCCAGGTCGGCCGGGGTGAGGAAGGGCGGGATCGGACGCGTCGTCAGCACGGTGTTGACCAGCAGGTCGTGGGCGAGGAGCGCGGGCCGGTCCAGCTCACGGGTCTCGGCGACGTCCCACCGGGTGGGGTCCAGGCCCGCCCGCTCCAGCGCGTCGCAGGCGCCCCGGCCGCTGCGGCCCAGCGCGCCGATCACCAGGGCCTTGGTGTCGCCGCCGGGGTCGGCGGCCAGCAGCGCGTCGAGCGCGGGGCGGTCGGTGGGGGTGAGCGGGGCGGTGAGCCGGCCCCGGCGGTGCAGGACGGCGAGGGCCGCGCCGACGTAGCCGGCCCAGTAGCCGAAGGCGGCGACCCTGCGGCCGGTGTCGTCGGTGAGGTGTTCGAGGTCGAGCAGGGCGCCGCCGCCGGCGCCGAAGCGGCCCAGCAGGGCGTCGGCGCCGGTCTGGCCCTTGTAGGCGTGGGCGAAGTAGATGTGGCGGTGCCGCAGCGCGGCCGGCCCCTCGGGGAGTTCCTTGAGACCGAGGACGTACGCGTCGCGCGGTGCGTCCGTCCAGCTGCCTCCGGGTGCGGTGGCGCAGCCGGCGGCCGCGTAGTCGGCGAGCGGGAAGGCGCGCCGGCCGGAGTCCTCGACGGTGACGCGCACGCCCTGCCGGACGAGGGCGGCCGCGTCCTCGGGGACGACGGGGGCACGGCGTTCGGTGGGACGGACCTCATGACGCATCCACAGATGCGGACTGTCCAACATGAGATGTTTTGTCCTGTCTGGAGACGTACGGGCGGACTGCACCCGGGCCGAGGGGGCGGCGGGCGCCGGGCGCGGCGGAGAGAGGAGAGGGAGGGGAGGGCCGGCGCCGTGCGACGGGCCGGGCGGCTGGTGCGGTACGGGCGCCGGGGTGAGCCGGGGTCAGAGGTGGGGGATGCGGGCGTTGGCCAGAGGCCGGTAGCGAGGGGACTCGGGCAGGGTGGCGGGGTTCCAGCCCGCGGCGAGCAGCTCGCCGACCACGGCGCCGGAGATGGCCGTGGCCAGGTCCTCGCCCGGACAGCGATGGGCCCCGGCGCCGAAGGTGAAGACCACCGGATTCACCCGGTCGAGGAGCAGCGTGTGCGGATCGGGGTTGACGGACGGGTCGCGGTTGGCCGCGGCGAGCACCACCAGCACCTGCCCACCGGGCTCCACGACGTGGTCGCCGTGGGTGAAGGCCTCGGCGGCGAACCGGCGGGTGTTCTGGATCGGCGCGTCATGGCGGACGACCTCCCGCACCAGCGCGTCGGCGGCCTTCGGGTCGCCCGGCCGGGCGGCTCCCCGGGACAGCGCCAGCAGGGTGTTGCCGATCAGCCCGGCGGTGGCGTCGTACGTCTGGGACAGGAAGCCCACCGCGTTGGCCAGCAGGGGCGCCGTGTCGGGCCAGGAGTCCGCGCGGGCCGCCCGGACCAGCTCGGCCAGCAGCCCCTCCCCCCGCCCGTCGAGCCCCGGCCCCAGCAGGTCCTTCAGCGAGGCGGCGGCCACCGCGGCCGCCTTGTACTGCTCCTCGTCCGCGCCCGCCGGGATGCACTGCACGAAGTCCCCGATCAGCCGGGCCGCTTCGGCGTCGGCGCCGTCGGTGAGCCCCATGAGCGCGGCCACCGTCCGGGCCGGCACACCGAACATCAGCTCCTGGTACGGGACCTCCCCGCCGGCCAGCACCGCACGGGTGGACGCGGCGGCCAGGCCGGCGACCCGGTCGCGGTCGGGCCGGGCCAGCGCCTGGACCACCAGCGCCTTCAACCGGCGCTGGAGCGGGCCGTCGGTCATCCGCACCAGCTCCCCGAAGACCTCCCCGGCCGCGGTGCCGACGATGCCCGCGGGCACCGGTTCCGCCGCCGGGCGCACCCGCAGGCTCGGGGTGCCGAGCACGGCGCGCACCGCCGCCGCGTCGGCGGCCACCCAGGCGCCCAGCGTCTCGTCGTGCGCGAACGGCCGTTCGGCGGCCAGGTCGGCGTAGTACGGGTAGGGGTCGGGCAGGCCCACGGCCTGGAGGGGGGTGGTGGTCACGGGGAGCTCCTCGCTCGGTCGAACAGGGGTGGCGCGTGCCGCCGCGGCTTCGGTGCGCCCGGGGTGGGACCGCGGCGCGGGCGGTCCGCACCCCGGTCGTGGTCAGGCGGCGGCGACCCGGGCGGCGCGCCGCATGTCCAGGGATCCCGCTATCGCCATCCGCAGGACGTCCGTGCTGCCCTCGTAGATCCGCAGCGAGCGGATCTGCCGGTAGAGCCGCTCGGTGACACCGTCCCGCACGATGCCGGCCGCGCCGAGCAGTTGCACCGCGTCGTCCACGGTCCGCTGGGCGGCCTCGGTGGCGTACACCTTGGCCATGTTGGAGTGCCGGGCGAAGGACCGGCTGCCCCGGTCGGTCTCCCAGGCGGCCCGGGCGACCATCAGGGCGCTCGCGTTGAGCGTGATCTCCATGTCGGCGAGCCGGCCCTTGACCAGCTGGAGGTCGAAGAGCGTGGCCCCGTAGGCCTCCCGGGCGCGCGTGTGGGCGAGCGCGGTGTCGTGGGCGCGGCGGGCGAAGCCGAGCGCGGCGGCCCCCACCGTGGTGCGGAAGCGCTCCAGCAGGTCCACGGCCACGACGAAGCCGCGGCCCGGCCGGCCGAGCAGCGCCTCGGCGGGCAGCCGGCAGTCCTCGAAGGACAGCTGCCCGAAGGAGCGCGGGGCCGTCGCGTCGACCGGCTCCACCCGCAGGCCGGGGGTGTCCGCGGGGACCAGCAGGGCGGACAGGCCCAGCGCGCCGGGGCCCTCGCCGGTCCGGGCGATGACGACGAACACGTCGGCGATGGTGGCGTTGGCGATCCACGCCTTGCGCCCGTCCAGCACGTACGAGCCGTCCGCGTCCTTCGTGGCGGACAGGGCCACCGCCGCCAGGTCCGAGCCGGCCTCCTTCTCGGAGACCGCGAAGGCGCCGATGAGCGTGCCGGCGGCCAGGCCAGGCAACCAGTCCGCGCGCTGCCGCTCGCTGCCGAAGCGGATGATCGGCGTGGCGGACAGGGCCTGGATGGAGTAGGCGAAGTCGGCGAGGTCCTCGGCGTAGGCGAGGGCCTCGCGGCGCAGGCACACCGCGCGGAGGTCGCCCGGGTGGTCGCCGGGCTCCGCCGGGTTCAGGCCGGCGAGCCAGCCGGCCTCGCCGAGGGTGCGCACCAGTCGGCGGCCCGCGGCGTCGGGGTCCGCCTCCCGTGTCTCCTCCCACAGCACGAGGTGCGCGTCGCACCAGGCGCCCGCCTCGGCGGCGAGCGCGCGGTGGGCGTCGTCGTAGAACGGCAGCCCGAGGATCTCGGGGTCGTGACTCGTCATCAGGTCCACGGCTTCTCCTCAGATCACCAGATCGGCTGCGGCGGCCACCGCGCCCGCGCCCGCCGGGCTCTCGGCGCTCAGCCGCTTCACCAGGGTGTGCTCCACGAAGTAGGCGAAGGAGGCGTAGCCGCGCCAGATGCGGCGCCACTCGCGCTGGACGGCCTCCTGGCCCGCCGCCCGGCGCACGTCGTCCAGGTGGGCGACGATGATCTCGGCCGACTGGCGGGCGTGGCCCGCGGAGAAGTTGTCGATCGACAGATGGGCCTCCTCGTAGGAGATGTCCAGGCCGTGGCCGCGCAGCTTCTGGATCTCGTGCAGCCGCATCTCGCCGAGGCCGAACATCTCGATGCCGAGGTTGTAGCCGAGGATCTCGTTGTAGAGGCTGTCGGGGAACAGGGACAGACAGACCTGGTGCACCGAGAAGCCGTAGAGGTGGTCGGGCAGGTCGACCTGGTCCAGGAACGCCTCCTGACGGATGTGCGGCAGGTTCATGTCCATGCTGGCCAGCACCCGGTGGATGATCGTGATGTGGTTCTTGGCGACGTCGCCGCGTCCCATCTCGTCGGCGTAGATGGCGAAGAGCATCTCGTCGCCGGTACGGGCGCGGCGGCCGAGGTTGCCGATGCGGTGCGCCCAGGTGCCGTCGATGAGGCTGCCCAGCGCGTACGTCGACTGCTCGAAGATCACCTCGTCGCGGTCGGGGATCTCGGTGAGCGGCTCGTAGGGGTCGACCAGCTTGTCCCAGTAGATCCGCTCGACCCGCTCCATCAGAGCCTCGGGCGTGTAGTCGAAGTAGGAGGCGTCGGTGAACCTTCCGCCGGAGCCGTGCGCGAACAGCAGCTCGGCCTCGGCGAGTCCGGCCTCGGCGCGGGCCCGGGCGACGGGCAGGACATGAGGGTGGCGCTCGACGTTGACCAGGCGGTGGAACAGCGCGCGGTCGTCGGCCTGCGGGTCCGGCTCGACGATGCGGACGCCGGTGGTCCTGGCGGCGGCGATCCGGGCGCTCCGGCGGGCGGCGAGGTCGTCGCCGGCGCGCGGGACGAGCTCGTGGTCGAGGTCGGCGGGCTCGCCGTCGGCGATGGCCTGGGCCCAGGCGGTGAAGACGGCGGCCTCGTGCTCGTCGAAGATGCCGAACATGGGCCCACCGAACTTGATGGCCTGGAGAAAGCGGCAGGGGGAGCCGTCGCGGCCGGGCCTGAGCTGGCGGGAGGAGCGGAACTCCCGGACGAAGGCGACCGGATCGAGGTGCTCGTCGTCCAGCCAGTCGGTGAGCTTCTGCTTGCCGATCCGGACCGCGCGGTGCTGGCGGCCGGCGTGCGGGGCGTGCCGCGCCACGATCCGGGCGACCTTGGCGTCCAGGGAGAGCCCGTCCTGCCAGGCGGCGAGTTCCGTGAGCACGGCGGTGTGCTCGCGCTCCATCCGGACCGTCAGCCGAAGGGCGGCCAGGGCGCGGCGGCGGTCCTGCGCGCCGGTGGGCGAGACCTCGCACAGGGCGAGGTACTCGGCGAGCACGGAGCGCGCGTCGTCCTCGGCGAGCATCGGCTCGGTGCCCAGGAGAAGGTCGTCCACGCCGAGGAGATGGGCCGCGCAGTGGACGCCCACGACCTCGGGCAGGAAGGCGGCGGGCAGCCGGGACAGCGCGAGGCGGAAGGCGCCGTGCAGCGCGGTCAGCGGCCGGACGTCGGCCTCGCGCAGAAAACCCTCGGCCTCGATCGCGGGCAGATGGACGTCGAGTTCGGCCAGCGCCCGGCGTCGGCGGGCGGTCTGGCCGGCCTGGAAGCGGCCCTCGCCCATGAGGATCCAGTGGTGGCCGAAGAGCCGGCCGACGATCTCGGCGGGCTGGGTGGCGGCCTGGGAGACGGTGTCGAGCCAGCAGCTCCCGGCGAGGGCGAGGGGGGCGCGCTGACGCAGCACGGCGGCGCGGACCTCGGGGTCGGCGTGCTCGCGCAGCGCGGCCAGGGCGGGGGCGAGTTCGGCACGTGCCGCCAGGACGTGGTCGACGGCGGTGGCCGCGTCGGCGTCGTCGGGCAGGGCGGCGTCAGGGCGGCCGCCGTCGGAGGTGGCGGGATCCTGGGACGGTACTGGGGCCTGCGACGGGGCGTCGGGGGACGGGACGTCGTGCGAGCCCTCGGGCAGGGAGCCGTCGGTCGGCGTGTCGAGGAACCCGGCGAGGACCTGGCGGGCGGCGAGCAGGGCGCTCTCGCTCTCCTGGTCGCCCAGCAGCCGGCGGTAGAGCGCGGCGGGCTCGCCCTCGGCCAGCGCCGCCGCCTCCTCGGCCGCCGCGGGCGAGGCCTCGAAGGGGGCGCGGGGCAGCGAGGTGGTCAGGTCCGGCAGGGGGTACGCGGCGGAGCCACCGGCGATTTGCAGGGCCGGTGCGCCGGGCACCGCAGGCGCACCGGCTGTCGGGTCCGCGAGGGCGTTCACGGGGGTGTGCGCGGAGTGCTGGACGGTCATGAGCGGACCTCCCTGTCGGCCGGCTTGTGCAGCAGGACACCGACCCGGACCCCGGGAACGGCGGCCGCCAGAAGGTAGTGGCCATCGGGCCTGACGCCGCCGCCCGCGGCCCGGTCCACCAGGTTGATGAGCGGGTCGGCGGCGAAGCAGTGCCCGAAGCGGGTGATGTTGTCGAGGTAGAGCTGGTCCTTGGCGAAGCCCGCCTGGCGCTCCTTGAGGACCACCACGGGCTTGAAGAGATTGAGGTGCAGCAGACCGTGGATGTCGCCGAGCTTCATCCCGGCGTCCGCGAGGATCCGGTCGTTGACGGCGCGGGCGAGGTCGGAGCTGATCTCGCTCGACCAGTCGAGCGCGTCGGGGTCCTGGGCGGTGGCGCCGGCGACGACGCCGTACGCGTTCTCGCCGAGCGGCTCGGTGCCGACCAGGCAGGACGCGGCGCCGTCGCTGAAGAGGGCGAAGCTCTCCATCCGCTCGGCCTCGTCGGTGACGCGGTCGGTGGTGATCACCAGGACCCGGCGGTACTGGCCGGCGGCGACCAGGGCCTCGGCGGTGCGCAGGGCGGTCAGGAGGTTGGTGCACCGGTTGAGGGTGATGCCGGTGAAGGCGGTGCCGGAGCCGAGGCCGAGACCGGCCATCACGGTGCGTACCAGCGCGCCGTGGGTGCTCGGGCCGCCAGGGAACCGGGTGGAGCACAGGATCAGGCAGTCGATCGAGGCCGGGTCGGCCCCGGCCTCGGCGAGGGTGCGCCGGCCGCTCTCGACGGCCAGCTCCTCAAGGCTCCGGGTGGTGCGGTGGACGGTGCCCCATCCCCAGAGCCGGGCATTGGGCTGCATCTCTAATCGGCGGGCCCGTTCCTCCAGTCCGGGAAGGGCGCTGTGGTCGGTCTCCTGTTCGCCGAGCACGTAGGCGGGGGCGGACAGATGGGCGGCGGGGCGGGCGGGGCGCTCCTGCGGCGAGGGGCCGGGGGGCGCGCCGGGAAGGTCGTGGGTGGGACTCACGGTGCCAGATCGCTCTCTCGGTCGTCGGCGAGGTTCGGGGAGGCGGCGGTGGGGGCCGGTGCGGCGAGAAGGGTGTTGGCCTCGGCGTAGGGCAGGGCGTCGGCGCCGAAGCCGAACGTGCCGTGCTCGGCGATCTCGCGGGCCGCGCGGACGAGGGCGCCGAGGGCGGCCCGGGACAGGGCCGAGCCGGTGCTGACACGGCGGACGCCGAGGTCGCCGAGGTCGGCGACGGACAGCGGCAGGGCCCCGCCCATCAGGACGTTGACGGGGCGGGACACGGCCGCGCAGACCGCGCGGACGGACTCGGCGTCGGGCAGGGCGGGGGCGTAGAGCACGTCCGCGCCGGCCTCCTCGTACGCCCGCAGACGCAGGATGGTGTCGTCGAGGTCGGGGCGGCCTACGAAGAAGTTCTCGGCGCGGGCGGTCACGGTGAAGGGGAAGTCGAGCCCGCGGGCGGCCTCGACGGCGGCGGCGACGCGTTCGACGGCCTCGCCGAGCGGGCGTACGGGGTCCTCGGCGCGACCGGTGGAGTCCTCGATCGATCCGCCCACGAGGCCCGCGGCGGCGGCCAGGCGGACGGTCTCGGCGACGTCCTCGGGCTTGTCGCCGAAGCCGCTCTCCAGGTCGGCCGTGACGGGCAGGTCGGTGGCGGCAACGATCTCCCGGGCGTTGGTGAGGATGTCGGCGCGGGTCAGGGTGCCGTCGGGGCGGCCCGAACTGTGGGCGAGACCGGCGCCGGTGGTGGCCAGTGCCGTGAAACCGAGACCCGCCAGCAGACGGGCGGAACCGGCGTCCCAGGGGTTGGGGACGACGAACGGACGGGGGTTCTCGTGCAGTTCCCGGAAGGCCACGGCCCGACGGTGCTGGGCGTTCGCCGTGCGGGGGGCCTGCGTCGTGCGGGGGGTGTGGCTCATGGTCGATTCCTCGCGGTGCGTCGGCGCTGGTGCCGCCTGGGCCGTCAGATCAACTCAACGTACTCGTCACCGGCTTGGGCGGACGCCGCTGCCGCGCGCAGCAGCGGCCGCAGGACGCCGATGGCGTCGGCGGGCCGGTCCTCGAAGTAGAAGTGGCCGCCGTCGACCCAGTGGCGTACGGGTGCCTGGGCGCACTCGCGGCCCCAGGGCTCGACCGACTCGGGGGTGACATGCGGGTCGCCCGTTCCGTTGACGAGGGTGACCGGGACACCGAGCGGGGCGGCGGGGCGGTACCGGTAGCCGGCGACCATGCGGAAGTCGGCCTTGAGGTGGGGCAGGAGGAACTCCTGCACGGTCTCGTCCTCGGCGACCTCGGGCGGCAGTCCGCCGAAGAAGGCGACGGCCTCCGTGAACGCGCGGCCGGTGAGGCCGGCGGCCTCGACCACGCGGGGGGTCGGCAGCAGGCTGGGGGCGGCGCAGCCGGAGACGACCAGGCCCGCGAAGCCGGGGACACCGTCGATGCGCCGGGCGACCTCGAAGGCGAGGGCGGCGCCGAAGCTGTGGCCGAAGAGGAGGAACGGCAGCCCCTGGCGGGCGGCGGTGGCCTCGACGGCGTCCGCCGCGCCGTCGGCGAGTTCGGCGACGGTCGAGAGCGCGGGTTCGCGGAAGCGGTGGCCGCGGCCGGGGGGACACACCGCGAGGACGCGGCCGTCCCGGCCGAGGGCGTCCTGCCAGCGGAGGTAGGTGCGGGGGTTGCCGCCCGCGTGGGCGAAGCAGAAGAGGAGCGCGTCGGCGTCGGGGCGGCCGGCCGACGCGGAGCCGGCCGGGCGGCCGGCGGGATCGCCGGCGGGGTCCGCGGCCAGTAACCAGGGGGAGGGGTCCACGGGGTGAACGGGGCCCGACGCTGACGGAGACAACTCATCGACGAGCGCGACCTCGCGCACCGACGTCGACCGCTCGTATTCCGAAGCGGTCGAGTTATTCATCCGGCGTGATAAGGAAAATTCATCCGACGAACCAGCGGCTGACATTATTTCTCTCCCCCGTCAGGTAGCGACATTGCTCCGGTCATGGGCCTTGAGAGTGTTTCGCAGGGAGTCTTTCGCAGACATCCGAACGCTACTAGGCAATCAACGACTTGATCAAGTGTCAACTTGATGTGACGCAGATCTCGGCGGGATTACGAGTGGGTGTCGATACCCGATATACGGGTCGCGGAAATAGGCGTGACCATGGCCGCCGATCCGACCGCCCACCGCCACACCGCGGCTGATTCCGGGAAACTCGTCGGGCGCCTCGATCGCACATGACCGGAGTGGCCCCGCTTGATCACCGTACCCGGAACGTTGGCCACCGTACCCCGGAACTCGGCGAGCACAACACCCGCGGGCGCCGGGACCACGCGATCCTTCCGGACAGACCGCACGGTTCTCCGCTCCCACCTCGGTGGATATCCCGTCCGACTCCCGATATTCGGCTGACCAACCGCTTTTTTGTCGGCCGGTCCCGCGACGAAGATCGCGGCTCGCACCGGGGGTCCCCGGAATCCGGTGGCATCTCCGGTTTTTGTCCGCCACCGGCCCAACTGCCCCCGTGAGCTAGTAGCTTGCAGGCATGAACCACAAGGCTGCCGAATCCAAAGTCGATTACCGTGCCCTGATAGCCGCGTCGATCACGGTCGTGCTGTGGGCCTCCGCATTCGTCTCCATCCGTGCCTCCGCCAAATACTTCGGGCCCGGCGATCTCGCGCTCGGCCGCCTGCTGACGGCCTCCGCGGTACTCGGCGTGGTCCTGATCGTGAAACGGGTGCCGGTACCGCCGCGCCAGGCGTGGCCGGGCATCCTCGCCTCGGGCCTGCTCTGGTTCGGGCTCTACATGGTCGTGCTCAACTGGGGTGAGAAGCTGGTCGACGCCGGCACGGCGGCCATGGTCGTGAACATCGGTCCCATCGTCATCGCCCTGCTCAGCGGCTGGCTGCTCAAGGAGGGCTTCCCGCGCATGCTGCTGGCCGGTATGGCGGTGTCCTTCGTGGGTGCCGTGGTGGTCGGCCTGTCCACCTCCTCCGGCGGCTCGTCCTCCGTGGGCGGGGTGCTCCTGTGCCTGACGGCCGCGCTGGCGTACGGGGCTGGAGTGGTCCTGCAGAAGCCGGCCCTGTCGTACGCGAGCCCGATCCAGGTCACCGCGTACAGCTGCTTCGTCGGGGCCGCCGCCACCCTGCCCTTCGCCTGGCAGCTCCTCGACCAGCTCGGCGACGCACCCGCGCGGGCCACGCTCAACGTCGTCTATCTGGGCCTGTTCCCGACCGCCCTGGCCTTCAGCACCTGGGCCTACGCCCTGTCGCGGACCACGGCGGGCAAGCTCGGCGCGACCACGTACGCCGTTCCCGCCATCGTGGTCCTGATCGCGTGGCTCGTGCTGGGCGAGGTGCCGGGCTGGCTGACGCTCCTGGGCGGGGCGATCTGCCTGGCCGGCGTGGCCGTCTCCCGCCGCCGCCCGGCGGCGGCCGGGGTGGCGACCGCGACCGCGGCCACGGCGACGGAGCCCACCGCGCCCCCGCTCTCCCCCGAGGACGACCGCCGAGGCGTCCCCGCCAACGACTGACCCGTCCGGGACGGCCGCACCGGCCGCCGTCCCGGGCCTCTCCCTCGTCCTCCCTCGTCCCCGTCCCCCTCGCCGGTGGACTCCCGCGCTCACGGGAGTCCACCGGCCTCGTGCGGGCCGCCCCCGCGCGAAGAGGGGGGCTAACCCCAGTGAGTGAGGCGCCGACGCTCCGTAACGTGATGCCCATGACCGGAATGGACACGCGGGACAGCGACCTCAGGACGGAACTCCACGCCACCCTCCAGGCCCGCAGGGAGCTGGGCGAGGAATACGACTCGGCGCTGGTCGACTCTTTCCTGGAACAGCTCGGTCGGCGCATCGACGGTGTCGTCGACAGACAGGTGCGGCGGGGGCTGGCCGAGCAGCAGACGGTGATGGCCCGTGGCGCCCGCTCCCCCCGGGCCACGGACTCCTGGGGCGAGCGCTTCGGCTTCGGCATCGTGTCGCTGGTGCTGGCGGTCCCGCTGTCGGCGATCGGCGGAGGCATCGGCCACCTGCCCGGCCTGCTGATCACCTGGGCGGGCCTCGTCGGGGTGAACGTGGTCCAGGTCGCCCGTGTCACCCCGGGCATGTTCCGCCGCGGCGGCAGATCCTCGCGCGAGACCGACCGGGAGGACTGACCGCTCCCGGGAAGAAGGCTTGGCGCGGGGACCGCCGCACCCCCGTAGCCGGGGGGCGGGACGACGGCGGTCCCCGCGAGGGACACGGGCCGGGTCAGGGCCGGGCTCCGCGTCCATGGCGTCCATGGAGGTCCGGGAGCCGCTCCGGAGGTCCTTGACGCCGTTTCGGGCGTCGGACGAAGCCAGTGGCCCTCCCCCCGATTTCCACCACCGGGAGGTGCCCCTGCCGTTCGCCGACAGACACCACTGTGCCGGACCCGTGTTAAGCGGGTGCTGCGTGGACGTGACGTGCGCGTACCAGTTCCGGGAATCCCATCTCCGCGCGCGCCGCACCGGGTTCGGGCCGGCGCCCCGCTGACCGGGGGCGCCGACCCGGTTCACCGGGCGTGGGTCACTGCTTGGCGCCCTTGGCCAGGAAGGCGAGCAGGTCCTGCCGGCTGACCACACCGGTCGGCTTGCCCTCGACCAGGACGATCGCGGCGTCGGCCGCGCCGAGCACGGACATCAGGTCCTCGACCGGCTCACCGGAACCGACCTGCGGCAGCGGGGCGGACATGTGCTTCTCCAGCGGGTCCTCCAGCGAGGCGCGCTTGGTGAACAGCGCGTCCAGCAGTTCCCGCTCGACCACGGAGCCGACGACCTCGGCCGCCATCACGTCCGGGTGGCCCGCACCCGGCTTGACGATCGGCATCTGCGAGACGCCGTACTCGCGCAGCACCTCGATGGCCTGACCGACCGTCTCGTCGGGGTGCATGTGGACCAGGGAGGGAATGGCGTCGCCCTCCTTGTCGCCGAGCACGTCGGCGACGCGGGCGCTCGGGCCGGTGTCCTCCAGGAAGCCGTAGTCCGCCATCCACTCGTCGTTGAAGATCTTGCTCAGGTAGCCGCGTCCGCTGTCGGGAAGGAGCACGACCACCACGTCGTCGGGGCCGAGCCGCTCGGCGACGCGCAGCGCCGCCACGACGGCCATGCCGCAGGAGCCGCCCACCAGCAGCCCCTCCTCCTTGGCCAGACGCCGGGTCATCTGGAAGGAGTCCTTGTCGGACACGGGGACGATCTCGTCGGCGACGGTGCGGTCGTACGCCGTCGGCCAGAAGTCCTCGCCCACGCCCTCGACCAGGTACGGCCGCCCGGATCCGCCCGAGTACACCGAGCCCTCGGGGTCGGCGCCGACGACCTTCACCGTGCCGTCGCTGATCTCCTTCAGATAGCGGCCGGTGCCGGAGATGGTCCCGCCGGTGCCGACACCGGCGACGAAGTGGGTGATCTTCCCCTCCGTCTGCTCCCACAGCTCGGGGCCGGTCGAGTGATAGTGCGAAAGGGGGTTGTTGGGGTTGGAGTACTGGTCCGGCTTCCAGGCGCCCGGCGTCTCACGGACCAGGCGGTCGGACACGTTGTAGTACGAGTCCGGGTGCTCCGGGTCGACCGCCGTCGGGCACACGACCACCTCGGCGCCGTAGGCGCGCAGCACATTGATCTTGTCGGTGGAGACCTTGTCGGGGCACACGAAGATGCACTTGTAGCCCTTCTGCTGGGCCACGATCGCCAGGCCGACGCCCGTGTTGCCGCTGGTCGGCTCGACGATCGTGCCGCCCGGCTTGAGCTCGCCGCTCTCCTCGGCCGCCTCGATCATGCGCAGCGCGATGCGGTCCTTCACGGAACCGCCGGGATTGAAGTACTCGACCTTCGCGAGAACGGTCGCCTGGATGCCGGCGGCCACG
This sequence comes from Streptomyces sp. NPDC048664, assembly GCF_040650555.1. Classification (NCBI taxonomy): domain Bacteria; kingdom Bacillati; phylum Actinomycetota; class Actinomycetes; order Kitasatosporales; family Streptomycetaceae; genus Streptomyces; species Streptomyces sp. NPDC048664. The sequence goes on from NZ_JBEZHK010000011.1 coordinate 104,264, forward strand.
CGGTTGAGCCTCACCAGCGGGGTGTTGCCGACCAGGCTGATCATCGAGTCGTGGAATTGCACCGTTGTCTCCGGTTGCTGCAAAAGGGGTGGTCGTGATGGTCACGTCAGAGTAAGCGGTCGAGCGCCCCGAGGGTCGGGGAACGCGGGCCCGTACAGGCCGAACACGCTCGGTGGGGATTGGGGGACGGGGCGTACGGGGCAAGCAGTGGATGTACGGCTACGAGGAGGTGGCGGCGCGCATGTCGAGCATGTCCAGAGCGAGGGTGGCCCGGCGCATCGCGACGGGCGCGGCGTACGGCGGCGGCGGGATCGGCCTGATCGGAGCGGCTGCCGTGGGGCTGCTGGTCGCCGAGGCGCAGATGGCCAAGCGCCACGTGGGCAACGGCCACAGCCCCCACCCGCCGAGCGCGGACGGCCGCTACGGCTGGGAGTCGGCCCACGCGGGCCGGACCCGCGCCGGCGTGCAGGGGCTCTCCGCTCCGGGCGATCCGCCGCTGCGCCTGGTGATGCTCGGCGACTCCACCGCCGCCGGACAGGGTGTGCGCCGCGCCCGCCAGACTCCGGGCGCGCTGTTGGCCTCGGGGCTCGCGGCGGTGGCGGAGCGCCCGGTGGACCTGCGGGTGGTCGCCCTCCCGGGAGCCCAGTCGGACGATCTGGAGCGCCAGGTGTCGCGCGCGCTGGAGGCCCAGGACGGGGTTCCCGACATCTGCGTGATCATGATCGGCGCCAACGACGTCACCCACCGGATGCCGGCCACGCGGTCGGTGCGCCATCTGTCGGCGGCGGTACGCCGGATGCGTACGGCCGGGGCGGAGGTGGTGGTGGGCACCTGCCCCGACCTCGGCACGATCGAACCGGTGCAGCAGCCGCTGCGCTGGCTGGCCCGCCGGGCCTCCCGCCAGCTGGCCGCCGCGCAGACGATCGGGGCCGTCGAGCAGGGGGGCCGCACGGTGTCGCTGGGCGATCTGCTGGGCCCCGAGTTCGCGGCCAATCCGCGGGAGCTGTTCGGACCGGACAGCTACCACCCCTCGGCGGAGGGCTACGCGACGGCGGCGATGGCGGTCCTGCCGACGGTCTGCGCGGCCCTCGGGCTGTGGCCGGCCGAGGAGGAGCGCCCGGACGCCTCCCGTCGCGAGGGCTTCCTGCCGGTGGCCCGCGCCGCCGCCGAGGCGGCGTCGGAGGCAGGCACGGAGGTCACGGCCGCGATGCCGACCGGGCCGCGCGGCCCCTGGGCCCTCCTCAAGCGCCGCCGGCGGCGCCTGCCCACCCCGGCCGACACCCCGGCCACGGCGGCGGAACCCACGGCGTGACCCGGCGCCGCACCGCCGGGCACCCGGGCGCCCGGGCGCCGAGAGGTCGCCAGAAAAAGCAAGCGCTTAGAAAAGTGCGGTCGGAGTCACACCCCACGGCCCGTGACCTCCACCGTACGTACGGGTAACTTCCCCCACAGCCCTGCCCATCCTCGTGCACTGGAGCCGTGATGCCCGAAGCCGTCATCGTGTCGACCGCCCGCTCCCCCATCGGCCGCGCCTTCAAGGGCTCCCTGAAGGACCTGCGCCCCGACGACCTCACCGCCACGATCATCCAGGCCGCCCTCGCCAAGGTCCCCTCGCTGGACCCGAAGGACATCGACGACCTGATGCTCGGCTGCGGCCTCCCCGGCGGCGAGCAGGGCCACAACCTCGGCCGCGTCGTCGCCGTCCAGATGGGCATGGACCATCTGCCGGGCTGCACCATCACCCGCTACTGCTCGTCCTCCCTGCAGACCTCCCGCATGGCCCTGCACGCCATCAAGGCCGGTGAGGGCGACGTCTTCATCTCCGCGGGCGTCGAGACGGTCAGCCGCAGCGTCAAGGGCAGCTCCGACGGCCTCCCGGACACCCACAACCCCCTCTTCGCCGAGGCCGAGGCCCGCACCGCCGCCGTCGCCGCCTCCGAGGGCGCCGAGTGGCACGACCCGCGCGAGGACGGCCTCCTGCCCGACCCGTACATCGCCATGGGCCAGACCGCCGAGAACCTCGCCCGCCTCAAGGGCGTGAGCCGCGAGGAGATGGACGAGTTCGGCGTCCGCTCGCAGAACCTCGCCGAGCAGGCCATCGCCAAGGGCTTCTGGGAGCGCGAGATCACCCCGGTGACCCTTCCGGACGGGACGGTCGTCAGCAAGGACGACGGCCCGCGGGCCGGTGTCACCGTGGAGGGCGTCGCCGGGCTCAAGCCGGTCTTCCGCCCCGACGGCCGGATCACCGCCGGCAACTGCTGCCCGCTCAACGACGGCGCCGCCGCCCTGGTCATCATGAGCGACACCAAGGCCCGTGAGCTGGGACTGACCCCGCTGGCGCGGATCGTCTCCACCGGCGTCTCCGGCCTGTCCCCCGAGATCATGGGCTACGGCCCGGTCGAGGCCAGCAAGCAGGCCCTGCGGCGCGCCGGCCTCACCATCGACGACATCGACCTGGTCGAGATCAACGAGGCGTTCGCCGCCCAGGTGATCCCCTCCTACCGCGACCTGGGCATCCCGCTGGACAAGCTGAACGTCAACGGCGGCGCCATCGCCGTCGGCCACCCCTTCGGCATGACCGGCGCCCGCATCACCGGCACGCTGATCAACTCCCTCCAGTGGCATGACAAGCAGTTCGGCCTGGAGACGATGTGCGTCGGCGGCGGCCAGGGCATGGCGATGGTCATCGAGCGCCTCAGCTGACCCTCTCGCGCCCGAGCGCGCGACGGCCCGGGATCCCGCCTGTTGCCGGGGTTCCGGGCCGTTTTGTGATCCAATCTCCCCCAGGATGTGACCTATCTCCCTGCGCCGGGGATACTCGCAGGTCACGCTGGCCCCATGGGAGACATCAGCACCGATCGGCTGTCCGTTTCGTGACGTTACGCACTGACAGTGGGTTAGTCCGCCCTTCAAGCTGATGTAGGAAGTCGGGGGTCGACTTTGAACCGGGAGTACGTCAGTGAGCGCCATGCCGATAGTCCTGCTGCTCACCACGGCCGCGACCGCGGGCGTGGGCGTCGCCGTCCTGTGCGGCATGCGGTCGCTGCGCCGACAGGTCGCGGCCCTGCACGGCGAACTCGCGAGAAGCCGTGGCGCGCAGCCGCACGGCCTGGTGCCGGCCGCCCGTTCCGCCTCCGACACGGAGGAGATACGTGCCGCGGTGGCCGACGCGCTCGCCGAGGAGCGGGAGCGCGAACTGGCCGAGGCACGCGCCTTCTGGGCGGCCCAGGAGGCGCATGACATCGCCGACGCCCCCACCCTGCTCGGCCTGCCCGACAGCGACCTCTTCCTGCCCCGCCCCTCGGACTTCGCGGGTCTGGAGCACGACGACCTGGGGGAGCACGACGGCCTCGGCCACCCCGCCCTCGGGCACGACGACTTCGGCCAATACGGCCTGGAGCACGGCCGTCCGGAGCAGGTCGGGCTGGAGCACGGCGGCCTGGAGCCGGTGGGCGAGCCCGTGTCCGAGGAGAGCGGGTTCGTCGCGGGCGCCTTCCAGGACGGAGCCTTCGCGGGCGAGTCGCCCGAACGGGCCGCGGCCCGCCGCCGCCACCCCTCCCACCCGGACTTCGTGCCGTCCCCGTCGCCCGTCGTCGGCAACCCCGAGGGCACGGTCTCCCGCCTGGAGAAGCTCGCCGCGGCACGGACCGAGCTCGCCGATGTGCGTCCGGGCCCGCTGGGCACCCTCGACGTCTACGTCTTCGCCGACGGTACGACGCTGTGCATGACCCCGGGCCACCGCGAGACCGCGCAGCGGCTGGCCTCGGCGCTGGCCGAGGGCAACACCCCGGTACTGCTGGGCGGCTCCGGCGTCTCGGGCGCCTACGCGCTGACCTTCGGGTGCGGCGAGGAGAACGTCTACGTCCTCGCGGACCGCGTCATCGCGTCGATGTAGCCCAGGCCGGCCGGCCCCGGGTGCCGGCCGTCGGGCGGCCTCACACGCCGGCGCGCTTCTGCGCCTCCTCCACGAGGACCAGGGCCTCGGCAAGCTGCTCCGCGTCTTTCAGGACGATCGCCAGATCGTGTCCGGCGACCGTGACCTGGTCCGCCGCCGCGAACATGCCGGCGTCGGGCATCCGGCGGGGCTGGGCCGAGGGGTCCTCCAGGAGCTGGGCACGCCGTGCCAACTCCCTGGCCAGGCCCAGGGCCTCGGCCGCCGCGCTCCGCTGGAGCCGGCTCTGCGGCGCGGCCCGCAGGCGGTCGGCGAAGTGGTCCACTGCCTGGGTCAAAGGCGTCGTATCAAGCACGTCGCGAGACTACGCGTCACCACACGACTGTTGCCAACAGGCGAACGCTCAGGCACGGTGGCCTGAAGGACCGGCTTCATCGAGTGCGTCCGGAGGCGCCGATGTCCCAAGTCTTCTCCGAGGAGACCCACCGCAACCTGCTCGCCCGCATCCCCCACTGCACCGGTCGTGAAGTCTCCGACTGGCTGCGCACCATCGACGAAGGCCCCGCCCTCTGCTTCGAGGAGAAGCTCATCTGGCTCCGCCACGAGCACAACCTCGCGTACGGGCACGCCAAGGCGATCATCCACGAGTACGACCTGAGGAGAGCCGCGCGCAAACTGCTCTGAGCGCGCACCACCCGCACCGTCCCCTCCATGCGAAGGGCCCGCGGACCGTGACGGTCCGCGGGCCCTTCGAGGCGTCCGAGGCCTCAGTCCCTGCTGAAGATGGCGACCAGTCGCAGCATCTCCATGTAGATCCACACCAGGTGCACGGTCAGGCCGAACGCGGCCAGCCAGGACTCCTCGCGCGGCGCGCCGTACGCGACGCCGTCCTCGATCACCTTGAAGTCGAGCGTCAGGAAGAACGCGCCGATCAGGATCGCGATGAGTCCCACGACCGCGCCCAGCGGGCCCATGCTGCGCAGCCCGCCGTCGGGGGCGACCCCGAAGACGACCAGCAGCAGGTTGACCGCCATGGTCAGGACGAAGGCGATGGCGATGGCCATGCCCACGCGGGCGTACCGCGCGGTCACCCGGATCCAGCCGGCCTTGTAGACGAGAAGGGTCGCGCCGAACACCGCCATGGTGCCGAGCACCGCCTGGAAGGGCGCGCCGTGCCACCGCTCGTTGTACATCTCGCTGACGACGCCCAGGAAGACGCCCTCGAAGGCGGCGTAGCCGAGGATCAGTGCGGGCACCGGGGTCCGCTTGAAGGACTGCACCATCGCCAGGACGAACGCGACGAGCGCGGATCCCACGGCCAGTCCGTAGCTGGTGGCCGAGACCGGCAGCAGGGCCCAGGCGAGGACCGCTCCGACGACGACCGTGCCGAGCGTCATCGCCGAGCGCATGACGACGTCGTCCATCGTCATCCGGCCGGGGGCGGCCGGGGCCTGCGGCGGGGCGCCGTACTGCGTCTGCTGGCCGTAGGGGTTCTGCGCGTAGGGGTTGCCGCCCGCGTAGGGGTTCTGCGCGTACGGGTTGCCCTGTGTGGCTCCCCCGGCCCCGGGCGCGGCGTTGAAGCCCGCGTAGCCGTTGTCGCGGCTGAATCCCCGTCGCGAGAAGACCGGGTTGCTGCTCCTCATTTCACTCCTCCATGGCCACGTGGCGTGGTCTTGGCTCAAGAGTAATAGGTAGGCAAAGGAACGGTCCTACTGCCTGAGAAGGATCTTTCCCTCATCCTTGCGCGCAACACGCTACGCGCGCGCGGGATTCCCACCGGGAGGATGTCCGCCCCCATGACCGACCTGGGACCGATTCGAGACCTGACGCTGACCGTCGGGCCCCCGGGCGTTCGCCGGGGGCTGCGTGCTCCGTGCGGCAAGTGCGGAAGTGCCCGGAGCCGGACTTGAACCGGCACGCCCGCGAGGGGCAGCGAGGTTTAAGCTCGCCGTGTCTGCATTCCACCATCCGGGCAGGCCGTGGGCCAGGCATCGAGCGTGCCGAGCCTATCGGGGCGCATCACCCGAACAGGGGCCGTGCGGCGCGATGTTGTCTTATTTTATTGATGCCTGAGGGGGCATCAGCCACTGGTACGGGCCGTCCGCACATGCCCCCAGCGTTTCCGGTGGCCACAGCGCGTGCATGGGGAATGACGGAATTTCACCGTCTTGATGGAGATCGCGAGCCGCCCCCGAACCGGCATGGCCAACCGCTTTCCCGCCGGCCGGGTCCCCCGGAGGTCACAGAGGGCGTCATCCCGAGGTATGACCGGGCGGGCCCCGGTCCGACTCCAGACTGTCCCGCGAACCGGAGCAGCGGCTGATTCCCCGCGGCCCTCGGGCCGCGACGATGGAAGGGTCCTCTCCACCGCAGCCTCCCGACAGGAGCACCCTCCCGTGACCAGCACTCCCCTCGCCGACCGGACCACCGCCGTGGCGGCCCGCGCCACGGAACTGTCGAAGGTCTACGGACAGGGCGAGACCCAGGTCGTGGCCCTCGACCAGGTCACCGTCGACTTCCAGCAGGCCCAGCTCACCGCGATCATGGGCCCCTCGGGCTCGGGCAAGTCGACCCTGATGCACTGTGTGGCCGGGCTCGACTCCTTCTCGTCCGGCTCCGTCCGCATCGGTGACACGGAACTGGGCTCGCTGAAGGACAAGCAGCTCACCAAGCTGCGCCGGGACAAGATCGGCTTCATCTTCCAGGCGTTCAACCTGCTGCCCACCCTGACGGCGCTGGAGAACATCACGCTGCCGATGGACATCGCGGGCCGGAAGCCGGACAAGGCGTGGCTGGACCTCGTCATCCAGATGGTCGGGCTGTCCGGGCGACTGAGCCACCGGCCCGCGCAGCTGTCGGGCGGTCAGCAGCAGCGTGTCGCCGTGGCGCGCGCCCTGGCCTCCAAGCCGGAGATCATCTTCGGTGACGAGCCCACCGGCAACCTGGACTCGCGCTCGGGCGCCGAGGTGCTCGGCTTCCTGCGCAACTCGGTGCGGGAGCTGGGGCAGACGGTGGTGATGGTCACCCACGACCCGGTGGCGGCGGCCTACGCGGACCGGGTCGTGTTCCTCGCGGACGGACGCATCGTCGACGAGCTGCACGAGCCGGACGCGGACTCGGTGCTGGACCGCATGAAGCGCTTCGACGCCAAGGGCCGCACCAGCTGAGGCACCCGCCTCCCCGATCCCGCCCCACCTCGTCCACTCATCCGGTGTCCACCCGTGCGGTGTCCACCCCTGCCCTGGAAAGACTCATGTTCCGTACCGCCTTGCGCAACGTGCTCACGCACAAGGCCAGGCTGCTCATGACCGTGCTCGCCGTGCTGCTCGGCGTGGCGTTCGTGTCGGGCACCCTGGTGCTGACCGACACCATCTCGCAGGCCTACCAGAAGAGTTCCGCCAAGGGCTTCGACCAGGTGGACGTCGCCATCCAGCCGGACGGCCGCCAGGTCTCCGGGGACAGGATCGGGAAGGAGCCCCGGCTCACCCAGGACCTCGTCGACAGGGCCGCGGGGGTGCGGGGCGCCGGATCGGCCATCGGTGTCGTCAACGGCTTCACCGCCATCGCCGACAAGGACGGCGAACTGATCGGCGGCGGGTTCCGCTCGGAGGGCGGGAACTACTGGGGGGCGAAGGACCCCCGCTATCCGCTGGTCGACGGGCACGCCCCGAAGGGCGCCGGCGAGGTCCTCATCGACTCCGAGACCGCCCGGCGGGCCGGGTACAAGGTCGGCGACACCGTCCGGATCTCGGTCGACGGGCCCGTCCTGACCCCGCGGATCGCCGGCGTCTTCACCACCGACGACGGCAACGTCGCCGCGGGCGGCAGCCTCGCCCTGTTCGACACGGCCACCGCGCAGCACCTGTTCCACAAGCCCGGCGCCTACGACCAGATCGACGTGAAGGCGGCCGACGGCACCAGCCAGATCGCGCTGCGCAACGCCCTGGACCAGATGCTCCCCAAGGACACCGCGTTCACCACGACCGGCCGTCAGCTCGCCGACGACCAGGCACGCAGCATCGCCGAGGGAACCAGCGGCATGCGGACCGGGCTGCTGATCTTCGCCGGCATCGCGCTGTTCGTCGGCACCTTCATCATCGCCAACACCTTCACCATGCTGGTCTCCCAGCGCACCAGGGAACTGGCCCTGCTGCGCGCCGTCGGCGCCACCCGCCGACAGGTCACGCGGTCGGTGCTCATCGAGGCGTTCGTCGTGGGTGTGGTCGCGGCCGTCAGCGGCCTGGCGGCGGGTATCGGCATCGGCGCCGGTATGCGCTCCCTGCTGGGCCGGTTCGGCGCCACGGTCCCCGACGGCCCGCTCGTCATCGCCCCGGCCACGATCGTCACGGCCCTCGCCGTGGGTGTCCTGATCACCATGCTGGCGGCCTGGCTGCCGGGCCGCCGCGCCGCGAAGATCCCCCCGGTCGCCGCGATGAGCAGCGTCCACGCCAAGGCGACCACCAAGTCCCTGGTGCTGCGGAACACCATCGGCGCCCTGTTCACCTCGGCGGGCGTGGCCACCGTCCTGTACGCGACCACGCTCGACAGCACGGACGGCCAGGCGCTGATGGCGCTCGGCGCGGTGCTGCTGATCACCGGCGTCTTCGTCCTCACCCCGCTGCTGTCCCGGCCGCTCGTCGCGGCCCTCGCGCCGCTCCTGCGGATGTTCGGGATCTCCGGGAAGCTGGCCCGGCAGAACGCGCTGCGCAACCCGCGCCGCACCGCGGCCACCGCCTCGGCGCTGATGATCGGCCTGACCCTGATCACCGGCATGACGGTGGCGGCGGCCAGCCTCCAGACCTCGATCGACAAGATGGCGTCCGCCTCGCTCAAAGCGGACTACGTGGTGTCCATGGCGAACGGCAACGATCTCGCGCCGGGCGTCGCCAAGGCCCTGTCCTCGGCGAAGGGCGTCACGGCCATCAGCCCGCTGCGCAACGCGCCCTCGCGCGTCGAGGGCCGGGGCGAGTACCTGACCGGCGTGAACGGCGCCGCCATCCGCGAGCTGACGGACCTGACCCTCAAGAGCGGCGCCTTCGAGGTGGGCGGCTCCCGGGTCGTCGTGGACGACTCGACCGCCAAGGACCACCACTGGCGCCCGGGTTCGCGGTTCACGGTGGCGTTCGAGGACGGCGCGAAGCGGCAGCTGCAGGTCACGGGCGTCTACGAGGCCACCGAGATGATGTCCGGCATCATGCTGGACAACGCCGTGCTCGCCCCGCACCAGAGCGACCTGTCCGACCGGCAGATCATGGTCAGGACGTCCTCGGGCGCTTCCGCCTCCGCCAAGGACGCGCTGGTGAAGGCCCTCGGCGACAACCCGGCCATCAGGGTCCAGGACAAGAAGGAGATCTCCGACGCCATCGGCCAGGTGTTCACGCTGATGCTGAACCTGCTCTACGGCCTGCTGGGCATGGCGGTGATCGTGGCGGTCCTGGGAGTCATCAACACCATGGCCATGTCGGTCTTCGAGCGCTCCCAGGAGATCGGCATGCTGCGGGCGATCGGCCTGGACCGCAAGGGCATCAAGCGGATGGTCCGCCTGGAGTCCCTCCTGATCTCGCTGTTCGGCGGCGTGCTCGGCATCGGCGTCGGCGTGTTCTTCGGCTGGGCGGCCGGTGAACTGGTCGGCGCGAAGATGCCGACGTACGAGCTGGTGCTGCCCTGGGGCCGGATGGCCGTCTTCCTGCTGCTCGCGGGGACGGTCGGCGTACTGGCCGCCCTGTGGCCGGCCCGACGCGCGGCGCGCCTCAACATGCTCACCGCGATCAAGACCGAGTAGTCGCGGCGGAGCAGCGGCGGCACGGCAGTGCGGCAGGGGCCCCGCCCGGCGTTCGACGCCCGGGCGGGGCCCCTGCCGTTCCCGTCCGGGCCCGGTGGCTCAGTTCCAGGTGCGGGAGCGCAGCGGCATCCCGGAGTCGCCCGACGCGGGCGTCCGCAGCGCGAGGACCTGGTTGATCCCGATGCGGTTGCGCTCGAAGGCGAGCGCGGAGGCGGCCATGTACAGCCGCCAGACGCGGGCCCGCCCGGGGCCGGCGAGCCGCTGGGCCCGCGGCCACTCGGCCTCCAGGTTGGCCACCCAGCGGCGCAGGGTGAGGGCGTAGTGCTCCCGCAGCGACTCGACGTCCCGCACCTCGAACCCGGCGCGCTCCAGCTGGGTCACCGTGGTGCCGATGGGGGCGAGCTCCCCGTCGGGGAAGACGTAGGCGTCGATGAACGCGTCGACGGAGTACGACTCCTCGTCCCGCTGGGGCCGCCGCGCGATCTGGTGGTTGAGCAGCCGTCCGCCCGGCGCCAGGAGGGCGTGGAGGTCGCGGGCGTACTCCAGGTACCGCTGCGCGCCGACGTGTTCGGCCATGCCGATGGAGGAGATCGCGTCGTAGGGCCCGTCGCGGACGTCGCGGTAGTCCTGCACCCGGATCTCGATCCGGTCGGCCAGGCCCTCTTCCGCGACCCGCTTGCGGGCATAGGTGGCCTGCTCGTGGGAGAGGGTGACGCCGACGACGCCCACCCCGTGCTCGCGGGCCGCGTGCAGGGCCATGGAGCCCCAGCCGCAGCCGACGTCCAGGAGTCGCTGACCGGGCTTCAGGGCGAGCTTGCGGCAGACCAGTTCCAGCTTGTCGCGCTGTGCGTCCTCGAGGGCGGCGCCCGCGTCCGCGCCGGCCCAGTAGGCGCAGGAGTACACCATGGACGGGCCGAGGACGAGCTCGTAGAAGTCGTTCCCCACGTCGTAGTGGTGGCTGATGGCCCGCTTGTCGCTGCGTCTGGTGTGCAGGTTGGCGCGCGGCCGGCGGATCTCCTCGGGGGGCGGCGGGGGCGGCGGGTAGGGGCCCGCCATCCGGGCCAGGCCGCGGACGGCGGCGCGCACGTCGGCCTCGCGCAGGGCCTGGGCGAGGGAGCGGGCGTCGTCCCCGCGCTCCCAGATCAGGCCGGCGAGGCAGCCGAGGGCGGTGTAGAGGTCGCCGTCGATGTCCAGGTCGCCGGCGACCCAGGCCCGGACCAGGCCCAACTCGCCCGGCTTCCACAGCAGACGGCGCAGGGCGCGGCGGTTGCGTACGACGAGGACCGGAGCGCCGGGCGGACCGGCCTGAGAGCCGTCCCAGGCGCGGACACGCAGGGGGAGCGGTTCTCCCAGCAACTGTTCGGCGAAGCTCTTCAGCCGCGACGCGGCATCGGCCATGGTGCACACCTCCGATGAGGGCGTCCCTGGCTCGGCGAGCCGCCGAGCGCTCGGGAAGGGGATCCCGGAATGTCCCCCCACCACGAAAACACCTGCGGGGCCCGGCCGCAGTCCCCCGTTGGCGTTACGGCTCGGCAAAAACAGGTGTACGCACCATGGAGATCGCCGGGGCGGCGCCGCACCGGGAACGCCGAAGGGCCCCCCGCACCACGGATGGCGGGAGGCCCTTCGGCTGGATCGGTGACCGGTCGTCAGGAGCCGTCAGGAGCCCTCGACCGGTGCCTCGACCGTGGTTCAGGCCTTGGCCTTCTCCTCGGTCTTGACCGGGGCGGCGGCGACCGGAGCCGGCTTGGCCGCCTCGTAGAACTCCTCGCGCGGCGTCTCCATGGCGCCGAGCGAGACGACCTCGCGCTTGAGGAACATGCCCAGCGTCCAGTCGGCGAAGATCCGGATCTTCCGGTTCCAGGTCGGCATGGCCAGACCGTGGTAGCCGCGGTGCATGTACCAGGCCAGGCGGCCCTTGAGCTTGATCTTCGTCTTGCCCAGGACGATCATCGCGACGCCCTTGTGGAGGCCGAGACCGGCCACCGCACCCTTGTTGGCGTGCGAGTACTCCTTCTGCGGGAAGCCCCGCATGCCGGAGATGACGTTGTCGCCGAGGACCTTGGCCTGGCGCAGCGCGTGCTGGGCGTTCGGCGGGCACCAGGCGTTCTCGTTGCCCGCCTTGCGGCCGACCATGTCCGGGACCTGGGCGTTGTCGCCCGCGGCCCAGATGTAGTCCGTGCCCTGGACCTGGAGGGTGGCGGCGGTGTCCACGTGGCCGCGGGGGCCGAGCGGGAGGCCGAAGCGCGCGAGGGCCGGGTTCGGCTTGACGCCGGCCGTCCACACGATGGTGTTGGAGTCGACCTCCAGGCCGTTCTTCAGCACGACGTGGCCGTCGACGCAGGACTCCATGGAGGTGGAGAGGTAGACCTCGACACCGCGGCCCTCGAGGTGCTCCTTGCCGTACTGGCCGAGCTTCGGGCCGACCTCGGGGAGGATCTTGTCCGCGGCGTCCACGAGGACGAAGCGCATGTCCTCGCGGGAGACGTTGGTGTAGTACTTGGCCGCGTCGCGGGCCATGTCCTCGACCTCACCGATGGTCTCCGCGCCGGCGAAGCCGCCGCCGATGAAGACGAAGGTGAGCGCCTTGCGGCGGATCTCCTCGTCGGTGGTGGAGTCGGCCTTGTCGAGCTGCTCCAGCACGTGGTTGCGCAGACCGATGGACTCCTCGATGCCCTTCATGCCGATGCCCTGCTCGGCGAGGCCGGGGATCGGGAAGGTGCGGGAGACCGCGCCGAGCGCGATGACGAGGTAGTCGAAGGGCAGCTCGTACGCCTCGCCCACCAGCGGGGCGATCATGGCGACCTTGCGGTCCTGGTCGATGGTGGTGACCCGGCCGGTGAGGACCTCCGCCTTCGGAAGCACGCGTCGCAGCGGGACGACGACATGCCGCGGGGAGATGCTGCCGGCGGCGGCTTCGGGGAGGAAGGGCTGGTAGGTCATGTACGAGCGCGGGTCGACGACCGTGACGGTCGCCTCGCCGTAGCGCATCTTCTTGAGAATGCGACGAGCTGCGTACAGGCCTACGTACCCACCGCCTACTACGAGGATCCTGGGACGCTCCGTGGTGCTCATGCCATCGAGTATCCACCCGTCGATGGGGGGTCGCTCGTGCGCCCCTTCACAAGCTTTGACGGGGTGTCTGCTACACTGCGCGGCTCACGTGACGGAGGTCATGGCGCGGGACAGGAACCACAGTGTAGTGCGCCCCCGTGTCAAGGCCCTGTGAGCTGCCCGTCCTGCCTCTCCGAGGATCCATACCGGGCCTTTACATCGCCCCCGCCGGAACCCTCGAAACCGCTCGCGTGAGCACCTCCATGTCCCCCTTGAGCCCCCCGGACGGCCCAACGGACCCGAAAGGTCCCCCAGCAGGGGCGATTTCCTTGTGAAGAACTTCACGAAGCTTTCCCCCAAGGCTCCTCGAAGGGCCCGGGAAAGGTCCCGGAAAGGCCCCGGAGGTGCCCTCCTCACCCGGCCTCACCAGGAGAGGCTACCGGTCGGTAACCGCGAGGAGGGCGACCGGCCGGCCAGTCGCCGGCGGGTGCCGCCTTCGAAGCGTCGCTCCCTCCCGAGCCCGCGCGCGTGTACACAATCGCGCGTACACTTTCTTCATGGCCGAGAGCACTGTGACGGTACGGGAAGCCCGCGCACACCTGGCGGACCACATCAATCGCGCCGAGGAGGGCACACCTACGGTGATCACCCGCAACGGCGAGCCCGTCGCGGCCGTGGTGCCGATCGCGGACTTCAACGCGCTGGAGGAAGCAGCCGACGTACTGCTGGCCCGGGAAGCGGAAGCCGTCCTGGCCCAGGACGGCCCGACGGTGTCCATGGCCGAGCTTCTGGCAGACCTGTTCGCCGATCGCACCGACGACGCGGCGTGAAGTACGCGTTCCGGTTCACCACGGCGGCGCAGCGGCAACTTCGAGCCATCGACCGGCCTGCCGCCATGCGCATCCTGGCCGCGCTGACCGCGCTCGGCGACGACCCGTACCGTGAGGACGCCGACATCAAGAAACTCACCGGCCCGTCGGGCCTATATCGGCTCCGGGTCGGCAGCTACCGGGTCGCCTATCGGGTCGGAGACGGCGAACTCATCATCCTCGTCGTCAAGATCGGCGACCGACGCGACGTCTACCGCGACATCTGAGAGCAGGCGACCCGAAGCCCTGAGGTTCCGGGTCGCCTCACAGCCAGAGGGTCACTCGGTGGCGAGTGCCGCCTGGAAGGCGATGCCGTCGAGGATGTCGTGCTCGCTGACCACGACCTCCTGGGCCCCCGTGCGCTCCATGACGGCCAGCAGGACCAGGGAGCCCGCCGCGATCACGTCCACCCGGCCCGGGTGCATCGAGGGGATCGCCGCGCGCTCGGCGTGGGTCGAGCGCAGCAGGCCCTCGGTGATCTCCCGGACGCGGGCGGCCGGGACGCGGGAGTGGTGGATGCGCGCGGGGTCGTACTCCACCAGGCCCTGGGCGATGGCCGAGACCGTCGTCACCGAGCCCGCGAGGCCGACCAGCGTCCGCGCCTCACGCAGCGGCACCGTCGCCTCCGCGAGGTCCAGCGCCGCCTCGATGTCGGACCGCATGGCCGCGATCCGCTCCGGGGTCGCCGGGTCGACGACGGCGCCGTCCCGCACGAGATGGCGCTCGGTCATACGGACGCAGCCGATGTCGACCGAGCGCGCGGCGCGCACATGGTCCTCGCCGACGACGAACTCCGTGGAGCCGCCGCCGATGTCCACGACCAGGAAGGGGCCTTCGAGGTCGCTGCGGCCCGCGAGTTCCCGGGTGGCGCCGGTGAAGGAGAACTCCGCCTCCTGGTCACCGGAGACGACCTCGGGTTCGACGCCGAGGATCTCCCGCACCCCGCGCACGAAGTCGTCCCTGTTCCGTGCGTCCCGGGTGGCCGAGGTGGCCACGAAACGCACCCGCTCGGCGCCGTGCTCCTCGATGACCCGCGCGTACTCACGGCACGCGGCGAAGGTGCGCTCCAGCGCCTCGGGGGCGAGCCGCCCGGTGCGGTCCACGCCCTGCCCGAGCCGGACGATCGTCATCCGCCGGTCCAGTTCGAGGAGTTCACCCGTCGCCCGGTCCACGTCCGCGACCAGCAGGCGGATCGAGTTCGTGCCGCAGTCGACGGCGGCCACGCGGGTCACGCGCCGTCCTCCCCCGCGGGGCGCACGCACGGCCCCTTGCTCCACCACTCGGGCAGCATGGCGATCGCCTCGTCGCCCAGCGGGTTGACGCCCGGGCCCGCGACCAGGGAGTGCGCGACAAGCACGTGCAGGCACTTGACCCGGTCCGGCATGCCGCCGGCGCTCGGGAAGCCCTCGAGCACCTCGATGGTGTCGCGGCGGGCGATGTAGTCCTCGTGGGCGGCGCGGTAGGCGGCGGCCAGCTCCGGGTCGGTGGCCAGGCGCTCCGTCATCTCCTTCATGACGCCGTTCGCCTCCAGCGTGCCGATCGCGGAGGCGGCGCGCGGGCACGTCAGGTAGTACGTCGTCGGGAACGGCGTGCCGTCGGGGAGCCGCGGCGCGGTCTCGACGACGTCCGGCTGTCCGCACGGGCACCGGTGCGCGATGGCGCGCAGCCCGCGCGGCGCACGGCCGAGCTGCTGCTGGAAGGCGTCGACGTCCGCGTCGGTGGGCTCGGTGCTCGGGGTGGGCGGCGGAGGGGTTTCCATGGGTGCTTTCAGGCTGTCTTTCGTGCTTGTCGGTTCACTGGCCGGACTGGTCGGACCTGTCGATCCCGTCCCAGATGTTGGTGTACCAGGGGCGCGCCGCCGTGGTGCGGTCCGTGGGCGAGTGCTTTGCCGCCGCGTCCGGGTCGATCACGACGTACCCGGTCTCCCCCGGCAGCACGTAGTGCAGTCGCAGCCGGATCTGCTGCTCGGCGTAGGCGTCGTCCTGCCAGCGGGCCTTGAGGTCGCGCAGTTGCTCGACCCGCTGCCGGGCCTGCGCCCGCTGCCGCTCCAGGTCCTCGATGTCGGCGCGCTGGGAGACGTACTGCCGTATCGGGTACGCAAGCGCCACGATCAGCGAGCACAGGACGAGCGCGAGCAGCGCGGCCCGGCCGGTGAGCCGGGAGCGGCGGGCCTGTCGCTTGGTCTGGGAACGGTAGACCCGGGCCGCGGTCTGCTCCCCCAGCAGGCGCAGCCGGGTCGCGGTGGAGAACCGGTCACGGTCCTTCACAGCCATGTCTGGCGCCTCCCCTTGCCTGCGTACACACGTCTCCTACGTACACACGTCCCCGCACACGGTACGGGACCGGGTACGGGGACGTGGGGGCGACTGGCACCAGGGTCCCGCGTTTGACCGGACCCTGGCGTCGCTCAGCCCTTGAAGCGCGGGAAGGCGCTGCGGCCGGCGTAGACCGCGGCGTCGTCCAGGATCTCCTCGATGCGCAGGAGCTGGTTGTACTTGGCGACGCGCTCGGAGCGGGCCGGGGCGCCGGTCTTGATCTGGCCGCAGTTGGTGGCGACGGCCAGGTCGGCGATGGTGACGTCCTCGGTCTCGCCGGAGCGGTGGGACATCATGCACTTGAAGCCGCTGCGCTGGGCCAGCTCCACGGCGTCCAGGGTCTCGGTGAGCGAGCCGATCTGGTTGACCTTGACGAGCAGGGCGTTGGCGGTGCCCTCCTCGATGCCGCGGGCCAGGCGCTCGGGGTTGGTGACGAACAGGTCGTCGCCGACGAGCTGGACCTTGTCGCCGAGCTTGTCGGTGATGACCTTCCAGCCGGCCCAGTCGTCCTCGAACAGCGGGTCCTCGATGGAGACGAGCGGGTAGGCCGCGACGAGCTCCTCGTAGTACTCCGTCATCTCGGCGGCGGAGTGCTCCTTGCCCTCGAAGAGGTACTTGCCGTCCTTGTAGAACTCGGAGGCGGCGACGTCCAGGGCGAGGGCGACCTGCTCGCCGGGCACGTACCCGGCCTGCTTGATGGCCTCGAGGATGAGGTCCAGGGCCTCGCGGTTGGAGCCGAGGTTCGGGGCGAAGCCGCCCTCGTCACCGAGGCCGGTGGACAGGCCCTTGGTCTTCAGCACCTTCTTGAGGGTGTGGTAGACCTCGGTGCCCCAGCGCAGCGCCTCGGAGAAGGACTCCGCGCCGATCGGGGCGATCATGAACTCCTGGATGTCCACGTTGGAGTCGGCGTGCGAGCCGCCGTTGAGGATGTTCATCATCGGCACCGGCAGCAGGTGCGCGTTCGGGCCGCCCAGGTAGCGGAAGAGCGGGAGGTCGCTGGCCTCGGAGGCTGCGTGGGCGACGGCGAGGGAGACGCCGAGGATGGCGTTGGCGCCGAGCGAGCCCTTGTTGTCGGTGGCGTCCAGGTCGAACATCGCCTGGTCGATCAGGCGCTGCTCGGTGGCGTCGTAGCCGACGAGCTCCGGGCCGATCTGCTCGATGACGGCGAGGACCGCCTTCTCCACACCCTTGCCCTGGTAGCGGTTGGGGTCGCCGTCGCGCAGCTCGACGGCCTCGAAGGCGCCGGTGGAGGCGCCGGACGGAACGGCGGCACGACCCGTGCTGCCGTCGTCGAGGCCGACCTCGACCTCGACCGTGGGGTTGCCTCGGGAGTCCAGGATTTCCCGGGCTACGACGACGTCGATGGACGGCACGAGCATCTCCTTCTTGGATGTGACGCTGAGAGTGCGGGGCACTTGCGACTAGAGCCTATCCGTCCCGGACCGGCGGCCGGCCGACCGACCGCCCCGTGGACGGGGTGACACCCCACATTGTTTCACGTCGGAACAAAGAGGGCGAGGGGCCGGGGTGATCCCGGTGAAGGGCTCTGGACGCGGAAGGAAAAAGCCCCGCTCCGGTGGGTACGGGGGAACACGCACCGGAGCGGGGGTCCGTGGGGACGGGGGCCGTCAGGGGCCGGGGATCACTTCAGGTGCAGCTGCTGACCCGGGAAGATCAGGTCGGCGTCGTGGACGATGTCCTTGTTCAGCTCGAACAGCTTCGCCCAGCCGCCCTGCACGTGGTGCCGCTCGGCGATCGCGCCGAGGGTGTCGCCCGCGACGACCTTGTACTCGCCGTCACCCTTCTCGACCTTCTGGCCGGTCGGGGTGGTCACGGTCGCACGCGGGGCCGGGGCCTTCGGGCGGGTGGTGGAGCGGGAGGCCTTCTCCTCGGCGGGGCGGGGAGCCGCCTTCGTGGTGACGGAGGGGGCCGGGGCGGCGGCGCCGCCGTCCGAGGCGCTGGACAGGCCCTTGCCGCAGACCGGCCAGGCGCCCTTGCCCTGACCCGCGAGGACCTTCTCGGCGACGGCTATCTGCTGCGCCTTGCCGGCGAGGTCGGCACGGGAGGCGTAGGCGGTGCCACCGTAGGCGGCCCAGGTGGAGTCGGTGAACTGAAGGCCGCCGTAGAAGCCGTTGCCGGTGTTGATGGACCAGTTGCCGCCCGACTCGCACTGGGCGACGGCGTCCCACTCGGTGGTGGTGGCGGCGGAGGCGTTGCCGGCCGCGAGCAGCGGGGCGGCGACCGCGGCGCCGGTGACACCGGCGAGCGTGACGGCGCGAACGGCCTTGGACGGACGACGGTGCTTGCCCTTGCCGGAAAACAGCATGGTTCGATCCCCTCACCGACGCCTGCGAGGTGAGCTGTCGGGTTCGGGCCGGTTGAGTTGCCCGGCCGCGCACCTCGTGAGTGCGCGGCTTCACCCCAAGCCGCTCCCGGTCATCGTCCGGGCGCGGCACCTACCTTGGGTCCCCCGCTCCTGCCTACGGCGCTCGAAGCGACGACTGTTCCCACACGGCCGCTGGCAGGACTCGGCGTTGCGACAGGCGGGGCCCGCTGTGGCGAGCGAGACGACCGTAAGCAGCCGATCGCCCGATCTCCAAAGACGATCAGGGCCTATGAGACTCATGTCTCACTCTCACGAAACCGGACATTCGCCGCGAAGTGGGGTGCGAACTCCCGGCTTCGCGGCACCAGTTCAGGAGGGGTCCGCCGCCGGCCGGGCGTCCAGCGCGAGGCTCTGACCCGGGAATATGAGGTCGGGGTCGGCGCCCACGGCGCCCTTGTTCGCCTCGTACAGCACGGCCCATCCGCCCTTGAGGTCAAGGGAGTCGGCGATGGCCGACAGACTGTCGCCGGGGCGGACGGTGTAGGTGCCGTCGGCCGCGCCGCGTGCGTCGTCCGCGCCGCGTGAGGCGTGCCGGCCGGACGCGTCGTCCGTGCGGCCGTCCTCCGCGCTGCCGCCGCGATGGCGTCCGGCACCCGGGGTCGTGTCGTCGCCGGCGTGCGAAGAGGGGTCGCTCCGGCCCGACTTGCCCGAGTCGTCGCGCTTCGCGGTGGGGGTGGGCGAGCCGGCGGGGCTCCGGGGGGCGTCGGAGCCCGCCCGGGTGCCGTCCGCGTCCGGGGTGGTGGAGGAGGAGGGTGCGGGCGAGGAGGTGCCCGTGGACGGCGTCGAGGCCGCCGACGGCGAGGAGGAGCCGGACGAGCCCGACGAGTCGGTTGTGCCGGACGAGTCGGACAGGCCGGAGTCCATGCCCGGGTCCGTGCCCGGGTCGTCCGAGTGGGAGCCGCCGGTCAGGTCGTCCGCGAGGCCCGTGACGACGTCGGCGGAGCCGGAGTCGTGGGCGAGCCCGGCGGCCTGGCCGCAGCCGGGCCAGGCGGAGGCGCCCCGGTCGGCGAGGATCTTCTCGGCGACCGCGATCTGCTGCGAGCGGCTCGCCTGGTCGGGGGTCGGGGCGTAGTCGAGGCCGCCGTACCGGTTCCAGTCCTGCTTCGTCAGGTGAAGCCCGCCGTAGTGGCCGTCACTGGTGTGCGCGCTCCAGGAACCGCCGCTCTCGCAGCTCGCGACCTGGTCCCACGTGGTGCCGCTGGCGGCGCTCGCACCGGAGGCCGCCAGCAGCGGGATCGCGATGGCGGAGCCGGTCACTCCGGCCGCGACGAGGAGCGCGGGAGCCTGGCGGGGGCGACGGTGACGACCGTTCCCGGAGAGCATGCGGTTGCCTTTCACACGACAGCGGTGGCCGACGCGGCGCTGGTGGGGTCCCGCCGCGTTGCTGCGTGAACGTATCCGCAGACACTTGCTTGTCACAAGTTCATGCAGCGCAGATCACGTGAAGATCACATTACTGAGGGAGTGTCAGGTTTTTGTGACGGTCGGCGTGTTCACCACCGGGGTGAACTCCACGGGAAGGGTGCGCAGCCCGCGCATGATGAGACCGCCGCGCCAGCGCAGATCGGAGGGTTCGGCGGCGAGGCGCAGGTCCGGGAGGCGGGTGAGCAGCGTGGCGAGCGCGGTCTGCCCCTCCAGGCGCGCGAGCGGGGCGCCGAGGCAGTAGTGGATGCCGTGCCCGTACCCCAGGTGCTGGTTGTCCCGGCGGCTCAGGTCGAGCACGTCGGGGTCGGCGAACCGCGCGGGGTCGCGGTCGGCCGCGGCGAGCACGACCAGGACCGGATCCCCCGCCGCGATGTCCTGTCCGCCGACGGTCAGCGGCTGGGTGGCGAAGCGCCAGGTGGCCAGCTCGACCGGGCCGTCGTAGCGCAGGAGTTCCTCCACCCCGGTCTCCAGCAGGCCTCGTTCGCCGCGGGCGAGGGAGTCCTGGAGGCGGGTGCGCTGGCCGGGGTGGGTGAGCAGGGCGTACGTGCCGTTGCCGATGAGGTTGACCGTGGTCTCGAAGCCGGCGAAGAGCAGGATGAAGGCCATGGCCGCGGCCTCGTTCTCGGTGAGGTGCTCGCCGTGGTCGGAGGCCCGGATGAGGCCGGAGATCAGGTCCTCGCCGGGTGCGGGCGTGTCGGGCAGGGCCGCGCGCTTGCGGTGGATGAGGTCGGCCAGGTAGCCGCGCATCTTCTTGACCGACCGGGCGACCCCGCCGCGCGGGCCGCCGCCGTGCCGGATCATCATGCCCGCCCAGTCCCGGAAGTCGTCCTGGTCCTCGCGGGGGACGCCGAGCAGGTCGCAGATGGCGTAGATGGGGAGCGGGAACGCGAACTCGTGGATCAGGTCGGCGTGGCCGCGGGCCGCGATGCCGTCGATGAGGTGGTCGGTCAGCTCCTGCACGCGCGGGGCGAACTCGGCCACCCGGCGCGGGGTGAACGCCTTGGAGACGAGGCGGCGCAGCCGGGTGTGGTCCGGGGGGTCGATGTTGAGCAGATGCGTCATCAGCTCGGCCTTGCGCTCGCCGGGGATGCCGGTCTTGCCCTTGGCGTGGGCGGGCTCGGCGTGGTGGGCCGGGTTCTTGCTCAGGCGCTGGTCGGCCAGGGCCTGCTTGGCGTCGGCGTACCGGGTGACCAGCCAGGCCTCCACCCCGCTGGGCAGGCGGGTGCGGTGCACGGGGGCGTGGTCCCGCAGGTGGGCGTAGGCGGGGTAGGGGTCGGCGGCGAACTCCCAGCTGAAGAGTTCGGGAACGGCGGGGTCGGAGGGCGGGGGGTTGGTCACGGTGCTGACGTTATGCGCTGCGCGCACCCCCGGCGGTCCCGGGGGTGCGGCCCGCGCCCCCCCGTCCGGCTCCCGCCGTGTCAGAGTCCCTCGGCTGCCCGCAGGGCTTCGCGGTAGGTGCGGGACGCCGCTCTCAGGGCGGCCTCCGGGTCCACTCCCGCCGCTTCCGCGCGGGCCGCCAGGGCCAGGAGCTCGTACCCGACGCCCTCGCCCGTCGGCAGGGGGACGTCGAGCCCGGCGGTGCGGGCGCGGGAGGCCAGCTTCGCGGCCAGGGCCAGGCCCGGCTGGCCCAGGGGGACTCCGTCGGTCACCGACTCCCGCTGCTTCTCCACCGCCTTCGTGCGCAGCCAGTGCTCCTTGACCTCTTCGGGTGTCTCCGCCGTCTCGTCGCCGAAGACGTGCGGGTGGCGGTGGATCAGCTTGGTGACGATGCCGCCCGCCACGTCGTCGATGGAGAAGGGGGCGTCCGGGTCCTCCTCGGCGATGCGGGAGTGGAAGACCACCTGGAGCAGGACGTCGCCCAGTTCCTCGCGCAGTTCCTCGCGGTCGCCCGCCTCGATCGCCTCGACCAGTTCGTACGCCTCCTCGATGGCGTACTTGGCCAGCCCCTGGTGGGTCCGCTGCGAGGACCAGGGGCAGGCGACGCGGATACGGTCCATGACCTGGACGAGGTCGAGCAGCCGGGCGCCCGGGAGGTCGTAGGACGCGGGGAGCAGCTCCAGCTCCGGCATGCTCACCCGGCCCGAGCCCGCGAGCCGTGCCAGGCCGTCGGTGAGACGCGGCTCGCCCTCACCGGTCGCGACGACCACCGCCGTGCGGCCGCCGGCGCAGGCGTCGAGCAGCTCCCGCGCCGTGGGGGCGGCCTCCTCCACCTCCACACCCGCCTCGCGCAGATACGGGAGCTGGGGATGGGTCCCGTCGGCGCACAGGACCCGGTCGGCTCGGCGCAGGGCCTGCCACGCGGGCCAGGACAGCAGTCCGGGCGCGACCCGGTGGCTGGTGGTGAGCAGGACGATACGGCCGGGGGCCGGGTCCGAGGCGTTCGCGTTCACCCCTCGAACGTAACGCACGCCTCGGACATCCCCCGCGGCTACGTCGTCTGCTGCGCCGGCGGCGCGGTGACCTCCCTGATCCACGGCGTCGTGGCGTCGACGCGGCTGCTCTTGTCCATGTCCCAGGCGCCGTAGCGCGGATTGATGTCGACGCGCAGTTCCCTGGACGCCTTCGACATCGCCTTCCAGAACAGGGCCGTGCCCTGTTCGGTGCCCATGTCGGCGCCGATCACGGTGGCCAGCTTCTGGACCTGGACATCGGTGCGCAGGTTGTCGTCGAGGCGCCGCGGGGCCACCTGGTACTGCTGGAGCATGGCCGTGCGCAGCGCCGCCGCGCCGCCCACCTGCCGCTCCCTGAGGGTGCGCAGCTGTTCGACCTCGCCGCGGTCGACGGTGACACCGGCGTCCTGGGCGGCGCGGTCCAGGACCTGTTCGAGGACGAGGGCGTGGAGGGTGTTGCGGGTGAGGCTGCCGGTCTGGGCGACGACCTGCTCGTACTGGGCGTCGTTCGCGGCGGCGCGCTGGGCGGTGCGCACCTCGTCGACTCGGCCCTCGAGTTGGGTGACCGTGATCCGCTGCCCTCCCACGACGGCCGCGGTGCCCGCGTGGGCGGTGCCGCCGCACGCGGTGAGCAGGGGGGCCGCGGCGAGGGCGGCACTGAGGGCGATCGCGGTGCGACGGCGGTGCAAGGGAGCCTCCCGAGGAGATTGTGCGACGGTGCACAAAGTCTTGCGGTGATCGATGGTAGGCAGTGGCCAGGCTCTGGCCAACCCATTCGAATCAACGATTCCCGCGGACTTCGGGCACCGTCGCGCCCCGCTCCCGTGCTCAGCCGGTGATGGCCACCGGCGCGTCCCAGGCGTCGCGGTCCACGGTGAGCGTGTAACCGCCGTGCGTCTCCTTGCTGTTGACCAGGTACTGGTGCGCACGGCTGTGATCGGTGAACCGGCCGGCGGCGAAGGGCCAGTCCGTGGTCGTCGTGTACTGCTTGTCCCACAGCGCGTACCAGAGATTGCCCGGCAGGTCGGTCCGGTCGGTGGCGTTCGCGACGGCCTTGGCACTGGAGCTGGTGAACCCGTAGAGGCCCGCGCGGTAGGTCTTGACGCGCAGCTGCTTGTCGAAGGCGCGCACGTAGGTGAGCACGGCGTTGTTGCAGGACGTGTCGGTCGTGTCGTACCCCTCCATGTCCAGGTAGACCGGGCTGCCGGCCTTCATGCCGAGTGCCGAGGCCTTGGCGACCGCGTCGTTGGCGTCGGCGGTGCCGAGCGAGGTCGCGGTGGAGGCGGTGATCTTCTCCGGGTTGGAGCCGGACTGGCAGGGCGGCTGGGCGCCGACGTAGAGCGGGATCAGCTTCCAGCCGACCGAGCTGACCGACTTCACCCAGGACGCGGTGAGGTTGGGCTGGGAGCAGCCGCGGTTCCTGCCCCCGACGTACACGGCGGCGGCGCCGTAGGACCCGTCGTGCCAGGCCTTCATCGCGGACAGCGAGGGCGCGGTGCACGTGTCGAAGGCGTGTCCGGTGTACGTCCTCTGGGCGGGCCAGACGGTCGCGGCCATGGAGGCCTGCGCGGTGATCCCCGCTCCGGCGACCACGGCGACGCCGGCCACGGCCCAGGCTGCGTACCGGCGTTTCTTGGACAGCCGATGGCTCGACATGAAGGCCCCACCCTTTTTTGTTCGATGTGCGTACGAGGTGCGTACGGGCGAGCTGACGAACCTAGCGGACGGCCTCACCATGATCGGAAAAGCTAATCCCCCGGAAAGACCAATTCTTTCCCAAGTCCGCGTCGGGGCGGGGCGATCGCGTCTCAGCCGCGGACCTGCCCCAGCCACTGCAGGGTCCGGCGGACGTCCGAGGCGAGCGGATGGCCGGTGCCGCGCAGGCGTTCGACATCGTGCAGGAGCCGTACGAGGGTGTCGTGGGCCGAGGCCCGGTCGCCGAGGGCGAGCAGCAGATGGCCGATGCGGCGGCGGACCTCGTGGGCGAGTTCCGGGTCCCCCGCCACGTACTGGTTCTCGTAGTACGGCAGCAGGGAGCGGTACTCAGCGAGCGCTGCCGACGGTTCGCCCAGCTGCTCCAGGCACTGCGCGATGTCGTAGCGGAAGCGCAGGGACTGGGGGTCGGCCTGGCCCGTCTGCGAGGCGCGTTCGTCGGCGAGACGGCGCAGTTCGGGCAGGGCCCGCCGGTACTGGCCGTCGTCCATGAGGGTGGCCGCGTACTGCTTGCGCAGGGTGCGCACGACCGGTGAGTTCTCCCCGTGCTGCGCGGCGGCGACCGGGAGGATCGAGCCCAGGATGTCGACGGCCTGGGTGATCCGGCCCTCGCCGAGCAGCCGTTTGACCTCGTCCACGGCGCCCGCGACGTCGGAGGTCCCGGACGCCGGCGTCGGCGGCGTCTGGGGCTGGGGCGCGGGGGTGCGCGCACGGTCCGGCCACGGGGCGTGCGGGCGCAGGAAGGGGCGCGTGGGATCCAGCGGTGAGCCGGTGGGGGTGCCGCGCGCCGGCAGGAGCGGGAGGAGGTCCTCGTAGGTCTCCTGCGCGGACGCCGGGCGGTGCTGCGGGTCCTTGGCGAGCAGCCGCAGCACGAGGGCTTCGAGCGCCTCGGGCACCTCGGGCCGCAGCCGGCGCACCGGGACCGGGGGCTCGTAGAGGTGGCGGTGCAGCACGCCGAGCGCGGTGCTGCCGGTGAACGGCACGTCGCCGCTGAGGAGTTCGTGCATCAGCGCGCCGAGTGCGTACAGGTCGGTGTAGGGGCCCACCGCGCCGCCCATCGCCTGCTCGGGCGCCATGTACGCGGGTGAGCCGATGGGGGATCCGGTGTGGGTCAGGCGGGTGGTGTCCGTGTCCATCACGGAGGCCACGCCGAGGTCGAGCACGGTGACCGTGCCGTCCTGCTTGACCATCACGTTCCGGGGCTTGAGGTCCCGGTGGATGATCGGCACGGCGTGCACGGCGGACAGCACGGCGCACAGTTGAGCGGCGACCGCGACCGTCCACTGCCAGGGATACGGCTCGTGCTCGGCGAGATGGTCGGAGAGGTCGGCCCCGTCGACGTACTGCATGACGAGGTACAGCTCCTCGCCCTCGCTGCCCGCGTCGTGCACCGTCACCAGACCGGGGTGGTCGACCTGCGCGGTCACCCGGCACTCCCGTACGAAGCGGCGGCGCAGCTCGTCGGCCTCCTGTCCCGCGACCTTGTCGGGGCGCAGCAGCTTGACCGCCACCCGCCGGTCCAGGCGCTGGTCGTACGCCGTCCAGACCTGGCCCATGCCGCCCTGGCCGATGAGCGTGGACAGTTCGTAGCGGTCGGCGACGACCCGGCCGGTCCCCACGCTCACGTGTTGTCCTGGTGCTTGCGCAGATAGTCGCTCAGCTCGTCGAGTTCGGCCCGGACCTGGTCGATGCGGGCGGGCGACGGCTGCTGCGGCTGGGGGTGCGGCGGCGCGGGCGTGTACGGGGGCTGCGGGGGAACGGGGGTCGGGGTGGAGTGCGTGGTGTACGGCTGCGCGGGCGGGTAGCCGTAGCTCTGCTGCGGCGGCGGCCCCGGCGGTATGGAGGCAGTGGCTGTGCGCGGCACGCCGCGCTGCCGTATGTCCACGACCAGGAAGTAGATGCCGCTCGCCAGGCCGAGGAGCAGGGCGGCACCCAGTCCGAGGTCGCTGCGGCGGTCGTTCTCGGGCACGGAGCCGACGACGGCGAAGCACAGGAAGGCCAGCGGCAGACTGAGCCAGGCCAGGAGCCAGTCCCTCTTCTTGCCGCGCAGCACCGCCACCCGGAACAGCGGGACGCAGGAGAAGAGCCCGCAGCACAGGAGGGGGGAGACGGCGTACAGGACGCGCATGGTGATGACCGTGCCCGAACTGCGGGTGGGCGGCGCCGCGCCATGGCCGTACATGACTGCTCCTGGAACCGGGTGAGGACGGACGAGTGTCGAGGTCCGAGGGTATAACCCGGTTCCGACAACCGGTCAGGGGATGTGCCGAACCGTTGCCGTACCGATCACAGCGGCGGGGAGCACGGCCGGGGGGCGCGCGGGAGCCCGGGCGCCGGACGCCTCAGTCCGGGGGGAGCGTCCCGTCCGTCAGTCCGTCGTGCAGGCCGCGGACGAGGTCTTCGCCGAGCCGGCCCGCCAGGCGCAGGGTGTCCTCGAACGCGGCGAGCGCCCGGAAGCGTTCGCCGTAGCGGCGCTGCCGCTCCGGCGGCAGCCGGGGCAGCTGGAGGCGGCGCACGTCGAGCCGGGTCGCGGTGGAGGCGTAGCTGCTGGCCTGGCGGTTGTTGGCGGTGCCGCGCAGGAAGCCGGCGAGGAACCAGGCGTCGAGCGCGGCGGCGTCGGGGCGCAGGAGCACGAGGTTGCGGCCCAGGGCCGCTCCGGCGGTGTCCCGGTCGATCACCCGTGCCGCCGTGCCGCCGCCGAGCACGGGCACGACCACGTCGCCCTCCGCCACCAGGACCGGCTCCTCCCCGGAGTCGGGCAGGGTCCCGGACGGCCCGGTCCCGGCGAGGACGTCGTGGTCGGTGAGCACGCGCGCGTGGGGGCCCTGTCCGCCGGAGCGCATCACCAGGGCGCCGGCCCGGGCGAGTTCGCCGACGGTGGTGAGCGGCCAGCGGGTCTGCTCGACGGGGTCGGTGACGGGCGGGGCCAGTTCGGCGGTCAGCCGCAAGGTCTCGTCCAGCCGCGCCCGCAGGGCCGGCAGCGCCTCGACGCCGCCGCCCGGCACGGGCGGCGGCAGATGGCGGGCCGGAGCCAGGTCGACGTCGTCGTCCAGGAGTTCGATGACGGGCACGGAGCGGCTCACGCCCGGCACCTCGGGTGTGCCGCTCTCCCGCGCGAAGGGGCGCCAGGCGTCCAGGACGGTGGAGCGCACCGCCTGCCAGTCCGGTCCGCCGCGTCCCTCGGCCACCGCCGCCCCGGCGTCCACGACCAGCAGTTCGGGGTGCGGCCGGCCCCGGTCGGGGCGGCGCAGGAGCCAGAGGTGCAGCGGGATGTTGTACGGCGGTGCCGTGCCCGCGGGCAGGGCGATCACGGCACGCAGGGCGCCCCGGCGCAGCAGGTCGGCGCGGATCCGGCGGCCGGAGCGGCGGGAGGCGGCGGCCGGGGGCATCAGCAGGACGGCGGTGCCGCCGTCCTTCAGCCGGGCCAGCGCGTGCTGCACCCAGGCGAGCTCGGACTCGGTACGGGCCGGGAAGCCGTACTCCCAGCGGGGGTCGTAGGCGAGTTCCTCATGGCCCCAGTTGCGCTCGTTGAACGGGGGGTGGCACAGCACGGCGTCCGCCGCGAGCGTGTCGAAGGCGTCGGCCCGCAGGCTGTCGCCGACGGCGGTGCGCACGTCCGCCCTGGTGTGCAGGGCCAGACGCAGCGCGGTGAGCGCGGCGAGCGCGGGGTCGCTGTCCTGGCCGTGGAGCTGCTGACCGGGCACGGGGGCGACGGCGCCCAGCAGGGCGCCGGTGCCGCAGGCCGGGTCCAGGACGACGCGTGCCGTGCCCGCGAGTTCGGCCATCAGGGCGGCGGGGTCGGCGGGGGTGAGCGTGTACTGCCTGGGGTTGGCGTCCAGATGACGGCCCAGCAGGAACTCGTACGCCTGCGGGGCGCCCTGTTCCGCGGCTAGGGCGGCGACGCCGCGCAGCAGCGGGGCCGACGGAAGCAGGTGCGCGGAGGTGGGCACGGCGGGCCGGTGGAGCGCGCCGAAGCGGGGGGTCAGCACCTGTTCCAGGGCGGTGGGCAGCAGTTCGGCGAGCCGGGTGTCGGAGCCGGCGCTCGCCTCCTGCCACACCGTGGGCCGGTCGCGGACGAGCAGGAGGACGCACCCCGCGTGGACCAGGGCGGTGACGGGCCCTTCGGGGTGGCCGGCGAGTTGCTGCCACACCCGTTCCCGCAAGGGGACTTCGGCGAGCTTGCCCTGGCGGCGCAGCCAGTCCTCGACCTCGCCGAGCGAGAAGGTCGGGCTGGTCTCGGTGCCGCCGACCGGTTGGGGGAAGTCGCCGTGGCGCCGGCGCCAGTTGCTGACGGCAGCGCGCCCGACCCCCGCGAGCCGGGCGATCCCGGCGGCGGTCACCTCTGTCTCGTTGTCCCGCACCCGCCCGGCTCCCCTCTGCCACGACTTCGCGCCGACCTCGTCGATGTGTCGTCGAGCATACCGATAAGCGCGGAATCCACCTCTTCACGACCGTGTACACAGCTTGCCCTATGAACGAGGTTGACTCGGTTCACAAGCTCTGCTGTCATAGGTTCATCGCAGGAGCGAACCGCCTTCGGACGGCGGCCGTCTCTCCCCGCTCCGCCGCACCGCGCGCCCTCTCATCCCAAGGAATCCCCATGCGTCGCCCCGCGCTCACCGCTCTCGCCCTCGCCGCCGCGCTCCCGCTGGCCCTGACCCTGACGGCGTGCTCCTCCGGCTCCTCCACCGCCGCCCCGAAGCAGTCGGCGTCCAAGGACCCGAACGCGCATCTCGCCACGGGCGCACAGCTCAAGAAGGCCCTGGCCCCGGCCTCGTTCTTCGCCTCCGGCTTCGCCGAGGTGAAGGACGGCACCCGCGACACCGGCAGCGCCTACATCGCACCGTCCGCGGGGCCCGCCTCGGCCAAGCCGGACTGCGAGCTGCTGGACGGCACCAGCTGGATCAACACCACCGGGGTGGGCGGCGTGTCCTTCGCGCAGAGCGACTACCTCGACAAGAACACCTCCGAGGAGGTCGCGCAGGAGGTCGACACCTACCGCGGGTCGACGGCGGCGAAGGTCATGCAGGACCTGCACCGCGTGGTGGCCGCCTGCGCGTCCTTCACGGACTCGCAGACGCACACGAAGGTCAAGGTGACCGGCGAGGCGGCGTCCGGACCGGGCGACGAGGCGTACACCATCACGCTCACGGACAGCGCCTGGGAGAACGGCTCCACCCTGATCGCCTCGCGCGTGGGCACCAACGTGGTGACCGTGCTGTCGTCGGACGGCCACGACAACGGGGCGGCCACGGCGAAGAAGCTGACGGCGCGCATCGCCGGCTCCCTGCGCAAGGCCGCCTGACGACACCCCGAACGCGGTGGCGTCCCGACCCGGACGGGGGGCGGGTCAGGACGCAACCCGCACCCCGCGCGCGGGTGCGCCCGCAGCGCTGTACGCGGGTTCACGAGCCCCGCTATAAAAGGCGCATGACGCGTCCTCAGCACTCGGCCGGGGTACAGATCATCGAGGTGCCGCTCGGCGCCCGCGCCTACGCCGTCCGTATCGGCCCCGGTGTCCGCGACCGGCTCGCCGACCTCGTCCGGGACCTCGGTGCGCGCCGGGCCGCCGTGGTCTCCGCGCGGCCCGAGGAGGAGACGCCCGACCCCGGGGTGGCGGCGCTGCGGGTGGCGCTGCGCGACGGCGAGGAGCACAAGACCCCGGCGGCCGTGGCACGTCTGTGCGGCGCGTTCGCCGACTTCGGGCTCACCCGGGACGACGTGGTCGTCTCCTGCGGCGGCGGCACCACCACCGACACCGTGGGCCTGGCCGCCGCGCTCTACCACCGCGGCGTCCCGGTGATCCACCTGCCCACCACCCTGCTCGCCCAGGTGGACGCGAGCGTCGGCGGCAAGACGGCGGTGAACCTGCCGCAGGGCAAGAACCTGGTGGGCGCCTACTGGCAGCCCGCGGCGGTGCTCTGCGACACGGACTATCTGCGCACCCTGCCCGAGCGGGAGTGGCGCAACGGCTACGGCGAGATCGCCCGGTGCCACTTCATCGGCGCCGAGAACCTGCGCGAGCTGCCCGTGGCGGAGCAGATCGCGGCGAGCGTACGGCTCAAGGCCTCGGTGGTGGCCGCCGACGAGCGCGACACGGGCCGGCGGCACATCCTCAACTACGGCCACACACTGGGCCACGCGCTGGAGCGCGCCACGGACTTCACGCTGCGGCACGGCGAGGGCGTCGCGATCGGCACCGTGTTCGCCGGGCGGCTCGCCGGCGCCCTCGGGCGGATCGGCCCGCGCCGGGTCGCGGAGCACGAACAGGTCGTGCGCTCCTACGGTCTGCCCGTCGCCCTGCCCGCCGGCCTCGACCCCGCCGTGCTCCTCCCCCTGATGCGGCTGGACAAGAAGGCGACCTCGGGACTGGGCTTCGTCCTCGACGGACCGGACGGGGTGGAACTGGTGCGGGACGTCCCGGAGACCGAGGTCGCCCGGACCCTGGCCGGCATGCCCCGCGCCGAACTGCCCTGACCCGGCCTATCCGGCGCTGCCGCTCAGGGCGGGGTGCCCCTCCCGCGCGTCCAGCAGGTCCAGCAGATAGGTGCCGTAGCCGCTCTTGACCAAGGGCTCCGCGAGTCTCCTGAGTTGGGCGGCGTCGATGAACCCGGCCCGCCAGGCCGCCTCCTCCACGCAGCCGACCTTCAGTCCCTGGCGCTGTTCGAGCACCCGGACGAACTCGGCGGCCTCGACCAGCGACCCGAAGGTGCCGGTGTCCAGCCAGGCGGTGCCCCGGTCCAGCACCGTGACCTGCAGGTCTCCCTGCTCCAGGTAGGCCGAGTTCACCGCGGTGATTTCCAGCTCCCCCCGGGCGCTGGGGGTGAGTTCCCGGGCTATCGCCACCACTTGATTGTCATAGAAATAGAGTCCTGGGACGGCGTAGCGCGATTTCGGCCGGTCCGGTTTCTCCTCGATGGAGCGGACGCGGCCCTGCTCGTCGAAGTCGACCACGCCGTACGCGCTGGGATCGGAAACCGGATAGGCGAACACCCGGGCGCCTTTTCCGTCCACGCTTTTCCGCAACTGCTCCTCCAGCCCGGCACCATGGAAAATGTTGTCCCCCAGGACCAGGGCGACGGAATCATCCCCGATGAAATCCGCACCGAGCAGAAAAGCCTGGGCCAGCCCCTCGGGTTTCGGCTGGGAGACATAGGCGATCTCGATCCCCCATTGGGACCCGTCGCCGAGCAGGCGCCGGAAATCCGCGCGGTCCTCCGGTCTGGTGACGACCAGGATCTCCCGGACGCCGAGCAGGACCAGCGTGGCCAGCGGATAGTAGATCATCGGCTTGTCATAGACGGGCATGAGCTGCTTGGACACCGCTTTGGTGATCGGCCAGAGCCGCGAGCCCGTGCCCCCGGCGAGAATGATCCCGCGCATATGCCCCTACCCGTCCCCCGTACGCCGCGTCCCCATGACACCCCTCACCAGGGCCAGTCGCCGCACACGGCGTACCCGTCGCACGGGCGCGGCTCGGGTCCGCTCTCGTCCAGGGAGCGCAGCAGTCTTTCCAGACAGTCGTCCGGCGAGTCGGCGGCGGCCTGGGCCTGGCCGTCCCGGCGGGCCTGGAGGGCGTGCGTGCCGTCGCTCACGATCGGGTCCTCCGCACCACCGGGTCGCCCGCACGCGAGCCCTGGGGCAGGGGCGCGCAGGCCGCGGACACCAGGGTGGTGCGGGTGGCCGCGATCGGCGTGATCCCTCGCACGGACATTCCCGCGCCCGCCAGTTCGGCACCGAGTTCGTCCGGGCCCGGCAGGAAGCCCGATCCGTTGGCGAGCCAGTCGATCGCGGACGCGGCCTCCTGCGGCGACGGCGCGCCCTCGGCGGTGCCGGGGACGAAGTCGTGCACCACGACCGGGTCGCCGTCCGCGAGCGCGTCGCGGACCCGGCCCAGCAGCCCCGCCCGCGCCGCGGCGTCGAGCAGATGCAGGACGTGGGACAGCAGCGCGCAGTCGTGCCCCTCGGGAACGGGGTCGCCGCGCAGGTCCCAGGGCTCCAGCGCGATCCGCTTCTCCAGACCGGCCTCGGCCACCGCGCCGGCGGTGTGCTCCAGCATCTCGGGGCGGTCGTACACCGTCGCCCTCAGCCGCGGGAACATCCGGCACAGCAGGATCGCGTACCCCCCGCTGCCGCCCGCCAGGTCGGCCAGATGGACGCGGTCGCGCCACAGCGGCAACCGCGCCACGTACGGGGCACTGGCCCGCGCGCCGCGCAGCATGGCCTCGGCGAGCGCGCCCACATAGCGGTCGTCGATCTCCGGCGGGCTGCGGTGTCCGCGCAGGGCGGCGACGATCCCGCTCCCGTTCAGATGATCCCGAGCGGCCCATTTCTCGATCCGCAGCAGAGGGAGTGCCCCACTCGCCACCTCGGCCCCCAGCGCCTCATTCAGCGCCCAGCGGTCGTCGATTCCGGTAAGAATTCCGTTCCAGGCAAGAACCGTGAAGAAAGGATGTAATATTGCCGGGTCCATCGCGGCCCGGTCGGCGGCCTCGGCCAGACTCAGAGGCTCTCGCGCGAGTTCCGCGAGCAGCCCTAACTCGTCCGCGGCATCGATCATGGCCAGAATCTTCCTGGCACGCACCAACTCGTCCAGAGTGCGAATGGCAGCCTCCCCCGTAGCCTCCGCAGCGAGTATTTAGTACCCAAACACCTGTGTCAAGACATTGTTGTCGAACACGGAAACGATCAATAAAATGATCACCGAGGCCCGCGATGATCGGGATTACGCCATTTCCCGGCACGCCGACGATTACCTTCCGGTAGCGCCGGCCGCGGGCCCGACAGCCCTACGCCCGACGCGCTACCGTGACTCAGCCGTTGTGCGCTAGCGTGCGCTACGCCGAAATACAGCGCGACTGAAACAAGCGAAGGAGTTTGCTCGTGAGTGTGAAGTTCCTGGGTCTTCGAACGGTTATCTACCCGGCGCGCGATCTCGATGCCGCGAAGCTCTGGTGGAACTCCGTCCTCGGTTATGAGCCCTATTTCGACGAGCCCTTCTACGTCGGCTACGACGTCAGTGGCTACGAGCTCGCCCTCGACCCCGACGGCGACCCGGAGGAGGGCCCGATCGTCTACTGGGGCGTGGCCGACGTGTCCGAGGCCGAGGACCAGTTGCTCGCCGCCGGCTGCCAGTCCCACTCGCCGTGCCGCGAGGTCGGCGGCGGTATCGAGGTCGCGGTGGTGCGCAACCCGTCCGGCGACCTGGTCGGCCTCATCTTCAACCCGCACTTCAAGCAGGAGTGACCGCACCCAGGTTCAGGCATGCCAGCAGGGTCCGCGCCTGGACGTTGACGTAGGACCGGTGCTGGGCGAGGGCGGCCAACTGGCCCGGTGTCAGCCAGACATGGCCGGGCGGCGGGTCCAGCGGCGCCTGGTCGTCGTCGGTCTCGACGACCAGGTACCGGCACTGGGAGTGCTGGAACCGCCCGCCCTCGTCCGCGTGCACGGCGTCGTAGCGGACCCGGGCGGGATCGGGGTCGCGCACCAGGTCCAGGAACGGCTGCCGGTCCGGGCCCGCGCAGTCGCCGGGGATGTGCTGCACGGTCGGCCCGATCTCCGTGCCGTGCACCAGCCCGGCCTCCACCGACGCGCGCGCCAGCAGATGCGGGGTCCCGTCGATGCGCCGCATGAGGAACGCCGCGAGCGCCCGGCCGTGCGGGCGCAGCAGCGGCTGCGACCAGCGCGCCACCTCGCGGCTCGCCGCCTCCACGCGGACACCGACGATGCTGAAATAGCGTCCGTCCCGGTGCCGCAGTACCCCCTCCTCCCATCGCCAGTCGGCCAGTCGCGCCAGTGGGAGGGACTGGATCCGCGTGTCGCGCCGCGCGAGTTCCGCGGTGAACCACGACCGCAGCCCCGTGTCGGAGCAGCGGGGACCGGCGCCCCCGGCCGCACCGCCCGGGCCGTCGGCCGGGGGCAGGCAGGCGAGCACGCTGCGCGCGTCCATGTTGACCAGGTTGTCCCGGCGCAGCAGCCGGCCGAGCTGGCCCAGCGTCAGCCAGTGGAAGTCGGGGTGCGGTTCCACCTCCGCGTCCACCTGGACGATCATGTTCCGGTTGTGCTTGCGCAGGAACCAGCAGCCGTTCTCCGACTGGAGCACATCGGCGATCACCCGGCCGGGGCCCGGCCGCCGGAAGTGGTCCAGATAGCGCACCGCCTGACCGCCGTGCACGCCGGTGTAGTTGCTGCGGGTGGCCTGGACGGTGGGGGAGAGCTGGAGCAGCCCGGGGTTGCCCGGCTCCATCTTGGCCTGCATCAGGAAGTGCGGGACCCCGTCGACCGTCCGGGTCAGGATGCCCAGGACGCCCACCTCGGGCTGGCGGATGACCGGCTGCTCGTGCGACCGGCCGTCCACGGTGACCCGCAGCCCCTCCACGGTGAAGAACCGGCCGCTGCGGTGCCCGATGTCGCCCGTCACCGGATCGGTGGACCACTGGTCCAGCGCGGAGAACGGCACGCGCTCGACACGGAAGGTGTGCGCGGCGCGGCGTTCGGCGAGCCAGGCCTCGAACGCGCCGAGTGGCGCGGCCGCCGTGAGCGAGCGGGCGGGCGGCCCGCCCGGCGCCTCACCCAGCACATCGTCCGCTCTCGGATGCGGCAGCGCGGTCATCGGCGGACCTCCCGGGTCGGGTCGGACACCAGGGGACTGGATAACTATAGTAATTGTCAACCGACAGTCTCCAGGCATCCACTACCGAACTGCTTGACTTTAGTCAATGATGCACCTAGAGTCACCACACCCGCCTGCCCACGTCGTCGGCGATCCGGAAGGCGGCCTCTCGATGTCGGCCACGGTGCAGGGAGGAAGCAGGCATGTCGGAGCAGGAACCGGAGGCGGCGGCCACCGCGGTCGATCCGATCCCCCCGAGCGACCCGCGGCGAGATCCCGAGGCGACCGCCGAGGCGCTCGCGGACGCGGTCGCCGCCGGCTGGTCCTGCGTCGTCACCGTGGGGATCCCGCTCTGCTCCGACGGGACCGAGGCCTGGTTCGGGTCGGGGACCTACGACCCCCTCAGCGAACGCACCCTGCTGTCGCCGCCCGAGCGGCTCAGCACGGAGGGCGAGTCGGACCTGCGGTTCGCCTCGGCCCTGGCCGAGCGGCTGCGCGCGCGACCGGGACGCGGAGCGGGGGCGGTCACGTTCTCGCTGTCGGTCTTCGACGGCAAGATGGTCCACGGCATCGGACGCGCGGCGGCGCGGCGGGTCCACTCCCGGATCACCGCGCACCCCGAGCGCTTCCTGCCCCCCGCCGCACTGGAGCTCCACCACGCGGTGGGCGGGCGGCTCGCGTTCGACTTCTCCCTGAACTACCGCAGACTCGGGGACCGGTTCGTGGACCGGCTGCGCAGCGAGGTGCGCCCGGTCATGCCGTCGGTGCCCACCGGGCGGCTGGTCGACCTGTTCCTTCGGACCGGGTGCGTCCCGCTCCGGCGCCGGGACGAGTCCCAACCCGTCGCCGGGATGGGCCAGGTGCTGTGCGCGACGCCGAACACCCTGTCGATCGGGCAGCACTTCGCCGACCTGTCCCCGCTCGACGGGCGCGGGCGCATCCAGACCGGCCCCGAGGCCGTTCCGCTGACCAACGAGGACGGCGCCTACATATGCGAGGTGACCGCGATCGGGCGGATGCTGGCGATGCTCGCCCACGCTCCGGGGCCCGCGGACGGCGGCGGCGTCCTCACGCTCAGCGTCCTCAACACCCGCGACCCGGGCAACCACAAGATCCATCGGATGAACTGGTCGGCGGGCGAGCTGGTCACGGCACTGCTGCCCCAGCTGCGGCCGGAGTCCTGGGCGCCCAGGCCCCTGACCCACTGGGCGTCCGTGACGGACGGCAGCACCTCCACGCTCGTCAGCTCCACCCCCGACACCCTGGCGCGCCGGCGCTTCCTGGCGGACCTCGGAGCGCGGGTGCGGCGCTCCTCCTCACCGCGCCGCCGCGAGGAGGTCGTCGCGGGTGAGCTGGAGCGGATCCGGACGAGGGTGCAGAACGCCGATCCCGACGGGGCGCCCGTGCTCCTCCTCTACGGTCCGGGCGACTACGACAGCCGCAAGGCCTCCGGTCTGCCCGCGCGGGAGGACGGCGGGGGCCGGGCGGTGAGCGGGACGGGCGACCGGGCCGCGACCGACGCGGACGGCGCGGTCTCACCGAGCTGCTTCCTGAACTGAACCGCACCAGGAACGACCTGACAGCCCTCAGCCGACCAGTTCCGCGATCACCGAGGCGGCGGCCGCCGGACGGTGCTCGCGGCGGATCCGGTCCTGGATCTCGCCCGCCGCCAGCCGGTACGCGTCGTCCGCGAGCAGGAGCCGCAGCTCCCGGGCGAGGGCGTCGGCGGGGGCGTCCAGGCGGGTCTGGCGCCCCACGCCCAGGTGCTGCGCCCGGCGGGCGTTGTTGAACGCGTCCTGCTCGAAGGGGGCCAGCAGCATGGGCACTCCGAAGGCCAGCCCCCTGACGAACGTGCCGTGCCCGCCGAGCGTCACCAGGACGTCGGTGCGCGGGAGCAGTTCGCCGAGGGGCAGATAGCCGGACGCGCGCACCCGGGGCGGCAGCCGTTCGTCGGGGACGATCCCGCCGAGGAAGTGGAACTCGGCGTCGACCTCGTCGGCGGCCTCCAGGAGGGACCGCACCAGGCCGGGCTGGGCGGAGTGCCGGGTGGTCGACAGGCTGACCAGGACACGACGGGGCGCGTCCGCCTGCCCCGGCTGCCCCGCCCGCCCCGGCCGCCGCTCGGGCGGGGCGAAGCCCGGGCCCACGTACCGGACGCGTCCGGGGACCGAGTCCGCCGCCGGGTCCGCCACCGGATGGGTCGCCACCATGCACCGGTCCGCCCGCGTGTACTGCTCCCTCGTCGCGTCCAGCGGTGCGAGCCCCCAGCGTGCCCGCACCTCGTTCAGGTCCGGGAGCGCCTCCTTGATCATGCGCTCGAACAGCGGCACGAAGGGCCCGTTGCGCATCGCCTCGTGCGGGGACTCGCCGACGGACAGCGGATAGACGGCGTTCATGAACACGATCCGGGGCAGTCCGAGGTGCTCGGCGGCCACCAGGGCGCCGGGCAGCACGTAGTCCGCCACCACCACGTGCGTGCCCGCCTCCCGGGCCGCCTCGGTGACGTCCTGGCACATCGGCGACGCGGGCCCGAACATCACCCGGTCCCTGATCAGCCGTGCGGCCTCCGAGGGGGACGTGGCCTCCTGGATCCTCAGCAGGTCGCCCCCGGGCGTGCGGGGGTCGTGGAGCGGGGAGTGGCGGAACGGGCGGAAGGCGGCCCCGGCGGCCGCGGCCCGCTGCTCGACGGACGGATTGCCCAGTACCGTGACCGCGGCGCCCCGGGCGACCAGGTCGCGGACGAACAGCAGCGACGTCCCGACGTTGCCCCCGCCGTCCCAGAGCACGAACAGGACGCGCGTGCCCGCCAGTTCACGGTGATGCTCGGTCACGGCAGCTTCCCCTCCCCCGCGGCGGCCCCGCGATCACGGACCACGGTCGGCGTGCCAGTATCCGAGCCCTGTTGACTAAAGTCAACTGGACGGTATCGTGGGGTCGACCGCGGGGAGGGAGACCAGTGGAGATCATCGGAAGCGGCTTCCTGGCCGGCGCTCTCGCTCCGCTGGCCGCCTCCCATCCCCACGCGGTGGCCGCCGCCTTCGGGGTGTCGTACGCCTCGGGCGTCCCCGAGGCCGAGTTCACCAGGGAGGCCGTACGTCTGTACGAACTGCTGCGGGACTGCGAACGGCGGCGCAGGACACTGGTGTTCTTCTCCACGGCGTCGCCGGCCATGTACGCGCTGCCCGGGCAGGCGGGCCGGGAGGACGGACCGGTCTTCCCCTCGACCGCCTACGGCCGGCACAACCTGGCGCTGGAAGCGGTGCTGGCCGCGTCCGGTGTCGACCATCTGGTGCTGCGGCTCGCGCATGTCGTCGGTCCCGGGCAGCCGGGGCATCTGCTGGTGCCCGCCATGGTGCGGCAGGTCCGCTCCGGCAGGGTGCGGCTCCACCGGGGCGCGCGGCGGGACCTCATCGACGTGGCCGACGTGGTCACGGTGCTGGACCGGCTGCTGGAGACCGGGGTGAACCGTACCGTCGTCAACGTCGCCTCCGGGCGCGCGGTGCCCATCGAGTCGCTCGTGGACCACATCGAGGCACGGCTCGGGACCAGGGCCGCGCGCACGTACGTCGACGGCGAGGTCAGCGGCGCGGTGTCCACCGCCCGGCTGCACCGCCTCGTCCCGGAGATCGCCCGGACCGGCGAGGAGGACTACCACCGGCGCGTACTGGACACGTACCTCGGCGCCTACGCCGCGGACGGCGCGGTCGCCGACCCCCGGCCGGACCCTGTCCGGCACCCCACTTAGGGATGGCCTTCATGGAACTCTCCGCGCACCTGGGCCGCACCGGCCTGAGGATCGGCCGACTCGCCCTGGGCACCGTGAACTTCGGAGGCCGGGTGGACGAACCGGAGTCCCACCGGCTCATGGACCACGCGCTGGCCCGTGGCATCAACCTCGTCGACACCGCGGACGTGTACGGCTGGCGCGTCCACAAGGGCTACACGGAGGAGTCCATCGGCCGGTGGCTGGCCGGCCGGCCGGCGCGCCGCGACGAGGTCGTCCTGGCCACCAAGGTCGGCAACGAGATGGGCCCGGGACCCAACGACCGGGGCCTGTCCGCGCGGCACATCATCGCCTCCTGCGAGGCCTCGCTGCGCAGGATGCGCACCGACTGGATCGACCTCTACCAGATGCACCGCGTGGACCACGCGGTCGGCTGGGAGGAGGTGTGGCAGGCCATGGAGCAGCTGGTCGGCCAGGGCAAGGTCCGCTACGTCGGCTCGTCGAACTTCGCGGGCTGGAACCTGGCCGCCGCACAGGAGGCGGCCAGGAGCCGGCACTTCCTCGGCCTCGCCTCCGAGCAGTGCGTGTACAACCTGGCGACCCGGTACGCCGAACTGGAGGTGCTGCCCGCGGCGCGCGCCTACGGCATCGGGGTGCTGGTCTGGTCACCCCTGCACGGCGGGCTGCTCGGCGGCGCGGTCCGCAAGCTGGCCGAGGGCCGTGCGGTCAAGTCGGCGCAGGGCCGCGCGCTGACCGCGCTGAAGGACCGGCGCGAGACCGTCGTGGCGTACGAGCGGTTCTGCGACGAGATCGGCCGCGACCCCGCGCAGGTCGCCCTCGCCTGGGTGCTGTCCCGCCCGGGAGTGACCGCGCTGGTCATCGGACCCCGCACCCCGGAGCACGTGGACGGCGCGCTCGACGCGCTGGAGCTGTCCCTGACCGAGCCGGAACTGGTCCGGCTCGACGCCCTGTTCCCGCCCACGGGCAGGGGGGGCGCCGCGCCCGAGGCGTGGAACTCCTGAGCCGCCCCCGCCCCCACCACGCAGAGAGGAAGTCCGCATGTCCGATGCCGGGCACAAGGACCCGCGGTTGCTGCCCCACGAGTCGGAGCAGGAGAAGGAGGTGCGGGAGCGCCTCACGAAACTGCTGACACAGACCCCGATCCCGCCCGTGTACCTGATCGACAACCTCCCGGTCTATCTGCGGCGCCATCAGCTCGCCGATCTGCTGACGATGGACGCGCTGTACCGGATGCTGCCCGAGGTCCCCGGTGTGATCATGGAGTTCGGTGTGCTGCACGGACGCCATCTCGCGACCCTGACCGCGCTGCGCGCCCTGCACGAGCCGTACAACTCCTTCCGCCGGATCATCGGCTTCGACACGTTCACCGGCTTTCCCCACCTCTCCGCGATCGACAAGGTGAGCCCGAGCGCCGCCCTCGGCCGGTTCGCCGTGCCCGAGGACGAGGTGGACCATCTGCGGGAGGTGCTCGCCGCGCACGAGGCCGGCGACCCGATCCCCCACGTCCAGCGGACCTTCGTGGTCCAGGGCGACGTCGCGGAGACCGTCCCGCGCTACCTGGAGGAGAACCCCGAGACGGTCATCGGCATGGCCTTCTTCGACCTCGATCTCTACGAGCCGACCCGTGAGGTGCTGGAGGCGATCCGCCCCCACCTCGTCAAGGGCAGCATCCTCGCCTTCGACGAACTCGGGCATCCCCGGTGGCCCGGGGTGACCGCCGCGATCCGCGAGACCCTCGGCCTCGGCGATCTGGCACTGCGGCAACTCCCCTTCCGGGAGCAGCCGGTGATCTACGCGCGATGGGGCGAGTAGGGGCCCTCAGGCGGAGGGCTCGACGGGACGCAGCCGGCGGGGCAGGGACGACACGACGAGTTCGTAGGACTGCTCCAGCAACTCCCCCACCTCGTCGGCTTCCAGGTCCGCGCCCAGCAGCACGGTGACCCAGTGCCGCTTGTTGAGGTGGTAGCCCGGCAGCACGGTGTCCGGGTACTGGGCCCGCAACGCGACGACGTCGTCGGGCGGCAGCTTCACGCTGACGCGGGGCGGAACAGCGCCCTCGCTCAGCAGCGCGAAGATCCTGCCGCCGACGCGGTAGACGGCCGGCACGTCGCCGAAGGGGAAGTCCTCGGCCGTGCCGGGCAGGGCCAGGCAGTGTCGGGTGATGTCGTCGGGTGTCACGGTGCGAGCCCTCCCCGGTTGCGGCGCGACGTCACACAGCGGTGGCGAGATCGGCCAGCATGCGCCGCGCGTCGGGGCGGATCCCGGTGAAGAGACGGAACCCCTCGACGGCCTGGAAGACCAGCATGCCGCCACCGGGCAGAGTGGGGCAACCCGCCTTGCCCGCGAGGGAGAGCAGTTCGGTCTCGGCCGGGCGGTAGACCAGGTCGGCGACCCACAGGCCGGGGCGCAGGAGCCGCGCCGGCACCGGGCAGCCGGGCGATCCGGGCATGCCGACGGGAGTGGCGTTCACCAGGCCGGTCGCCCGCTCCAGGACCGCCGCGAGCGTCGTGAGCGGCGCGTCGCGGACGCGGTCGCCGCCGAACCCGGCACTCAGGCGGGCGGCGAGGCGGCCGGCCGGCGCCGGGTCCGCGTCGAGCACGGTCAGCCGGCGGGCTCCACCGGCGAGCAGCGCGTGGGCCACCGCCGCGCCCGCGCCTCCGGCACCGAGCACCGCGACCCGGTCCAGCCGGGCGCCGGGCAGACCGTGCCGCAGGCTCGCCATGAAGCCGGTTCCGTCGGTGTTGTGGCCGGTCGCACCCTGTGCGTCGAACACGATGGTGTTGACCGCGCCGATCGCCTCGGCCTCGGGCGAGAGCCGGTCCAGGACCGGCAGGACGGACTGCTTGCACGGGTGGGTGACCCCCACCCCCCGCAGTCCCTCCGCGCGGGCCCGCGCCACCAGTTCCGGCGCGCCGGCCGTGCCCGGCTCCTTCAGGTCCAGGAGGCGGTAGTGGCAGCGCAGCCCGTGCCGGGCCGCCGCGCGCGTGTGCAGCAGCGGGCTCAGCGACCCCTGGATGCCCGCCCCGATCAGGCCGATCGTGTAGGCCGGGTGGGCGCTGCCGCTCGGGTCCACGGCTCTCACGTCGACCGGACGCCGACGGCGATGAGGCTGCTGGCGTCCAGATGGGAGTGGCCGGCGGCGTCGAGGTCCGCGTACAGGTGCTCCCGCACGCGGTGGAGCTGGGCCTCGTCCATGCCGAGCACGAAGCGGCGGGGTGCCGCGCCGAGCA
The DNA here is from genome assembly GCF_040650555.1 of Streptomyces sp. NPDC048664. Classification (NCBI taxonomy): domain Bacteria; kingdom Bacillati; phylum Actinomycetota; class Actinomycetes; order Kitasatosporales; family Streptomycetaceae; genus Streptomyces; species Streptomyces sp. NPDC048664. The sequence continues at coordinate 145,677 of NZ_JBEZHK010000011.1, forward strand.
GGAACATCCAGGCGTCGTCGTCGAGCAGCGGTATGCGGTAGTCCACCTGGTGGACCGCGACGTCCCGGAGGCCGAGGGAGCCCAGCCAGGCGGCGAGCCCGTCGGGCGAGTCGACCCGGGTGCGCGGGTCGGGGGCGGCCGGGGGCGACGGCAGGGGGCGGACGGCGCCGGCGGCCTCGCGCGCGCGGCGGACCATCCGGTCCATGCCGCCACCGACCCAGGTGCTGACGGTGATGCGTCCACCGGGCCGCAGCAGGTCCACCAGATGCCGGGTGCCGGCGTCCATGTCGGGGAAGAAGAACACGCCGTAGCAGCACTGGACGAGGTCGTAGGGAGCCACCGCGCGCCAGGCGGTGGCGTCCCCGCAGTGGAAGCGCAGGTGATCGAGGCCCAGCCGGTCCGCCTCGGCCCGGCCCTGCTCCAGCAGGGCGTCGGCCATGTCGACGGCGTCGACGCGGCCGCCCGGGCCGACGGCGCGGGCGGCGGGCACGGCCGAGGCACCCGAGCCGCAGCAGGCGTCCAGGACCCGCTCCCCGGGGCGGGGCCGGGAGACGCCCGTGGCGAGCGCCCCGAGAGGTCCCCACAGCCGCGCGTACCAGGACGCGAACTCCCGGCGGGTCTGGCTGAACAGGGCACCCACCGGGAGGGCGGGCACAGCCGATGTCGCGGTCATCGTTCCCTCAGGTCCTTCCAGTTCCACCAACGCAGCTTGTCCGGTTCCCGCCCGCCCTCGGCGTAGTAGACGGCGCACCGGAAGACGTAGAGCATGCAGCGGTCGACGTAGGAGCCCTGTTCCAGCATCAGCCGGTCGTACAGCTCCTCGGGGTCCTGGCCCACGAGTTCCCCGACGCGGTGGATGCCCATGCGGTGCAGGTCGCCCTCGACGGCCTTGCCGACGCCGGGGATCTCCCTCAGATCGCTTTCCATACGGCTGCTCCTGACTCCCTCACGCACCGAGTGCGCGGTCGCGCATCGCGAGTGACAGTACGAGAGCCAGCAGCAGGACGGGCACCGCGACGAAGAAGACGGTGCCCAGCGAGTCGGCGTACGCCTCGGTGAAGCCGTGCCGCAGGTCGGCGGGGAGCTTGTCGAGCGCCGCGGCGGTCAGGTTCGTCATGGTCCCGGTCTCGGCGCCGGGTACGTGGCGGGGCAGTTCGGTGGCCAGCCGGGCCGAGAACACCGCGCCGAACGCCGAGACCCCGAACGAGGCCCCGACCAGGCGCGCATAGGTGACCGTGGCGGTCGCGGCCCCGATCTGGGCAGGGGGCGCGCAGCCCTGCACGGCCACCACGAACACCTGCATCGACAGGCCGGAGCCGATGCCCAGCAGCACCGAGTAGGCCACCACGACCAGCCAGGGGGTGCCCGCGTCCATGGTGGACAGCAGGTACGACGCCGTCGCGGCGACGGCCATGCTGGCCGGCGGGAACCAGCGGTACCTCCTGGTCTCGGCGATCCTGCGGCCGACGAGGGTGGAGGAGACCACCAGGCCGAACATCATCGGGATGAGGACCAGGCCGGACATGAGGGCCGAGGCGCCCGAGGCGGCCTGGAGGAACAGCGGCAGGAAGTTGACGGTGGCGAGGATCGCGAACCCGGCGAGCATGGTGATCGCGTTCGACAGGACGAAGGTGGAGTTGCCGAACAGGGAGAGCGGGATCATCGGTTCGGCCGCGCGCCGTTCCACCAGGATCCACACCGGGACGATCACCACGACGGCGGCGATCAGCGCGATGCCGGGCGCGGACAGCACCGCGTCCAGGCTGCCGGCGCGCCCCGCCAGCAGGGCGACGCAGGCCGACAGGGCCGCCAGCAGGGCCGCGCCCGCGTAGTCGATCCTCGGCCGGGCCCGGGTGGCCGAGCGCGGCAGCAGGAACGCCACCAGGGCGAGGGTGACCAGGCCGAGGGGCAGGTTGACGTAGAACGCCCAGCGCCAGCCGGCCACCTCGGTGACGACACCGCCGGCCAGCGGGCCCGCGACACTGGCGACGGCGAACACGCTGGTGGAGTAGCCGGCGTACTTGGCCCGCTCGGCGGGGTCGAAGAGCTGGCCGATGAGGGAGAAGGAGGCGACGACGAGGGCGCCGCCGCCGATCCCCTGCACCACCCGGAAGGCGATCATCTGGGGCATGTCCCCGGCCAGGCCGCACAGCATCGATCCGGCGATGAACACCAGGATGCCGCTGAGGAACACCACCCGGTGGCCGAACAGGTCGCCGAGCTTTCCGCCGATGACGGTGGTGATGCTCAGCGTCAGCCCGTACCCGGTGAACACCCAGGCGAAGTGCTCGATCCCGCCCAGGTCGTGGACGACGCTCGGCAGGGCCGCCGCGACGATGGACTGATCGAGCGTGGGCAGCAGCATCCCGAGCAGGATGCCGCCGAACACCAGCAGCCGGCGCCTGAGGCTCGGGGCCGCCGCGTCCGGGGCGGCCGTTGTCGATTCGGCGGTCACAGGGCTACTCCCTCGGGGGTTCTGGGTCATGGTGCTTTCCGATGAGGGGAAGGAACCAGATCGTGCGGGGAGGGGGCAGGGCAAGGCGCGAACGCAACCCGATCGTGGCGGGAAAAGACCGGATCCCGAGCCCCGGCGGCCGGATCCCGAGGCCCGGGCCCGGACGGGTCGTCTTCCGGGTCGTCGGCCGGGGCGGTGAGGGGGCGGTCCTGGGTGTAGGGGAGGCCCAGCCTCAGGGCGGTCTCGGCCTTGGCCAGTTCGCCGCCCAGGTAGCCCGCGTGCGCGGGGTCGCCGGTCAGTCCGTGCGCGACCGCGGCGAGGACGAGCGCGGTCGCGCTGTGACTGCGCAGTTCGTGCCCGCTCGCCAGGTCGTCGGCGTAGTGCCGCAGCACGATCCGGCCCGCCGGGCGGTCCAGCAGCACGACGAAGCAGCCGGCCCCCGCCGAGGCGATGGGCCGGACCCGGCCGGCGGCGGTCAGCCGCACCAACCGGGGTTCGCTGGCGGCCAGTTCCTCCGCGGGCACGTCCTCGCCCTCGGCCGGCCGCCGGGGCAGGGCGTCGATGGCGGCCAGCAGGGCGGCCGGGTCGTCCTGTCCGCGCAGGTCGTGCACGGCGATCCGGCGGCGGAAGGCGGCGACCACGGACGGGAGCAGGTTCGGCAGCCGGGCCCGGTGGCCGTGCGCCCCGATGATGGTGCCGTCCGGCGCGGTGCCGTGCGCGGCCAGCGCGAGCAGGCTCTGGCCGGCGTGGAACATCCGGGAGTCCGGCCCGCACACCACCAGGTGCCGGACCGCGGGGCGGGCGAGCGTGCCCCGTACGACCTCCTCGATCCCCAGGTTGGCGGTTACCAGGGGTCCCGCGACCGCCACCCTGGGATGCCCGGTCAGCCGCGCGGGCAGCGTGTGCGCGCGCAGGGTGCACACCGCGACATCGCCGTCCAGGGGGGTCACCACGTGGGGGCACCCCCGTTGTAGGAGCGGGGGGCGCCGCCGGGGGTGACCGGCGGCAGGGTGGAGCTGATGGCGGTGACGTCCGCGCCGATCCGGTGCAGCCGCATCCCGACGCGGAGCTGCTCGCCGCGGATGAGGTCGATGCGGGACCGGAACCTGCCCTCGATGTCCTCAAGTTGACGCAGCCGCTTGGCGGGGTCGAGCCGGTCGCCGAGGACGTCGTCCAGGTTCTCCATGAAGAACTCGTGGTTGCGCCGCCCCATGTCCTGGCGGGTGTCGTGCAGGAAGTCCTTGAAGTCCTGCAGGATCTCGACCGCTCCCGGAAGGCGGTGGAAGCGGCGGTAGAGCCGGGAGACGAAGGTCTGCACGACCACGTTGAACGTCTCGAACTCGAACACCGCCGACTGGTCGGTGAGCACGCCGCGCCGGTGGTAGTCCTCGTTGTTGTACAGCGAGGCGAAGTGCACGGCGAGCCGTTGGACCCGCTCGTCGCCGTAGCGGTAGTCGTAGGGGTCGAGGCTGTCGTGGTAGCGGTCGCCGAGCAGCCCGTCGTCCTCGAGCCTGCGGGCGATGGACGTGCCCGGGTACACCTCCAGCCGCTCGGTGAGGCGGCGCAGGTTGTGCCCGGCGTGCTCCCGCAGGAAGCGGGCGTTCTCGATCAGGGTCTCGACGGTCGCGTAGGGGTGGAACGGGATGAACCCCATGGCCAGGTAGATGCCGTGTTCGCGCAGCAGCCGGATGATGGTGATGTTGTCCTCGACGGTGGCGCGCTTCTCCCACAGCAGGAGTTCGTCGGGGACACCGGACTCGATGCCGACGTTGACCTTCTCCAGGCCGCTGCGGACGAGCAGGTCGAGCAGGTCGCGGTCCCCGGCCGTGTCGGCCCAGTTCTCGGCCCGCATGCAGACGTTGTAGTAGATGTCGAGCCCGCGCTCCAGGATGCCCTCGGCGATGGCGCGGACCCGCTTCTTGCCGACCCGGCCGCCGTCGGGGTCCTCGAAGGTGGAGTCGATGAAGTCGAAGGTGCGGAACCGGTGGTCGCGCACCAGCTGCTCGACCTCGTCCAGCACGTGCTCGGGGCCCACCGCGCGCCACGCCTTGCCCGCCTGGACCCGGTTGCCGAGGTTGGGGGCCGAGCAGAAGGTGCAGCGGGCGACGCAGCCGCGACTGGTGCTGACCCGGACGTACTCCAGCTTGTTGCCGTGGGCGACGAGCTGGTCGCGGGCCGGATACGGCAGCGCCTCCAGGTTGTGCACGAGGGGCCGGGCGGGGTTCTGGCGGGGCTCGCCGTCCCGGTCGCGGTAGGCGATGCCGGGGCAGTCGGCGAGGCCCTGGCCGAGCGCGAGCCGCTGCGCCAGGTCGAGGACGATGGGCTCGCCCTCGCCGACGGCGACGATGTCGGCGTACGGGTTGGCGCGCAGGACGTCCGTGCCGGTGAACGTCCCGGCGGGCCCGCCGCAGGCGATGGGCACCTCGGGCAGTTCCTTCCGCAGGGCCGCGCAGAACTCGACGCAGCTCGGCACGTTCAGGCTCATCAGCGTGAAGCACACCAGGTGGGGTGCGTAGGCGGCGATGGCGTCCACGGTCTGCCGGTGGCGGCCGTGTTCGGCCTCGCGGATCTCGCAGGAGAAGCCCGCGGCGCGCAGGGTGGCGGCCATGTAGGCGACGCCGAGGTGCTCGGGGGACATCACCAGGTCGCCGTCCAGCAGGATCACGAAGCTCACCCGGAACGCGGCCGGGTCGGTGATCCTCGGGTCGAGCGCTATCTCGAAGTGCCCCGGCTTCTCCCGGGGCTCCAGTTCGAGCTTCTTCCCAGGGGTCAGCATGGGACGTCCTCCTCGCCTCGCGGCCTGGTGACCCGTATGTCGCGGCCCTCGGTCCCGGGCGGCGGGGCGATGCCCGCGGCGGCCAGGACGGTCGGCGCCACGTCCCGCATGTGCAGGGGCTCCGTGCCGTGGTCGCCCCGGCACCAGAAGGTGGCGTCGGGCCGGGTGTGGGTGCCGGTCAGCGGGGCGTCACCGGTGAGCCGGTCGGTGGCCCACGCGCCGCGGATCTGCACGCCGGGCGCCGGCATCACGACGAGGTCGGGGGCGTCGCCCGCGCACGGCCCGGAGTAGATCCGCGGCCCGGACAGCACCTCGGCGACGACCGGCTGCCCGTCGCCGCCCTCGGTGACGCGGCCGTCCTCGGTCAGCCGCAGGGAGAGCAGCCGCTCGCCGAGTTCGGCGGGGTCGACGGCCGCCCCGCCGCGCGGGAAGCGGTCCCGGGTGTTGAGGTAGACGCGGCCGGGGTCCAGGGCGAACGCCCGGGTGCGCTCGTCGATCTCCTCCAGCGACGCCGCGTCCGAGGGCAGCGCGAGGTAGCCGGCCTGCCGGAGCCAGGCGTTCAGATAGAACTGGGTGTGCGCGGGCCCGAACCCGTGGTCGCTGGCGATGAACAGGCCGCCGTCCCCGGCGCGGTCCGCGAGCTCCGCGACGGCCTCGTCGACCGCCCGGTAGAAGTCGAGGATGCGGCCGTGCAGCCGGGCGGAGGGGTCGGTGAGCGAGCTCCACAGGAAGTGGTGGACGCGGTCGGTCTCGGTGATCACGCACACCGCGAGGTCCCAGCCGTCGGCCAGGACATGGGCGAACGCGGCGCGGCGGGCGGCGAGGGCGGCGTCCACCCGGTCCAGGAAGCCGTCCGGGTCGCCCGACACGTCGCCGACCTCGACGTCGAGCTGGTAGTCCATCGCGCGCAACGGGGCGCGCAGGGAGGGCGGATGGACGGCGCGGTCGAAGTCGGGGGCCACGAACCCGGACACCAGGGTGCCGCGCAGGGGCGGCGCGGGATAGGTGCTCGGCACGTTCATGATCACGCTGCGGCCGCCGGCGCGGTCGACCGCGTCCCACAGGGGCGGGGCCTTCAGGTCGCCGTAGTGGGGGAAGTAGGTGCGGTAGGTGCCGGGCCTGAGGTCGACGAATCCGTAGATGCCGTGTGTGCCGGGGTCGGTCCCGGTGAGGAAGCTGGCCCAGGAGGTGGAGCTGATCTCCGGGACGGGCGCGCTCATCGCGCGCAGGCTGCCCTCGGCCAGCAGTCCGGCGGTCTTCGGCATGACGCCCTGCCGTGCCAGGTCGCGCAGCAGCCAGTACGGCACACCGTCCAGCCCGATCACCATCGCGCTCATCGCCCCTCCTCCCCCGCGATCGCGTCGACGATGCCGAGGCCCAGGACGCGGGCGGCGCCGTCGGTGAGCATGAAGCGGCCCAGCGGCGCGCACACCCGTACGTCGTCGCCGTCGGCGGGGGCGTCGAGGCGGAGGGTCAGTTCGGCGACCTCGCTGAAGCGGACCGGGCCGGGGGTGGGGGTGTGCGGGGCGGGCCGGGAGCTGTCCCAGTGGCGTTCCACCCGGGCGATCGTGCCGGTCAGGTCGGCGCCGGCGCGGCGCAGGACGCAGCGGGCGCCCTCGGCGAAGCCGTCCTCGGCGGTGCACAGCACGTGCACCCGCCAGCGGTCGCCGCGCAGGGGCCTTCGGTCGCCGGGCGCGAGGATGGTTCCGGGCGCGCAGGGCGGGCCGGACAGGAGCAGTCCGATGTTGTCCCCGGCGGCGGCGCTCTCCTGGGGCGGCCGGCCGAAGCGTTCGATGCGCAGGACGGTGCGGGCGTCCTCGCCGGACGCCACGAGCCGGTCCCCGGTGCGCAGTTCACCGCTGAGCACCCGGGCCAGCACCCGGCCGCCGACGGTGTCCTGGGTCTCCACCCGGGGCGGCGCGCCGCCGTCGGCCCAGGGGGCGAGCCCGGCGAGCGTGCCGAGCAGGGGCTGCCCGGGGTACCAGGGCGACCGGGCGGTGGGAACGGTGATGTTGTCGCCGGTGATCGCGCTGACCGGGACGGCGGCGACCAGGGTGAGCCCGATCTCGTCGGCGAGCGCGGCGACCTGGTCGACGGCGGCCCGGAACTCCTTCTCCCGCCAGTCGGCCAGGTCCATCTTGGTGACGGCGCAGACGACGGCGGTGACACCCAGCAGCGCGAGGACCCGCATGTGCCGCCGGGTCTGCTCGGCGGCGCGCTCGCGCCAGTCCACCACGATCACGGCGGCCTCGGCGCGGGAGGCCCCGGTGGCCATGTTGACGAGCAGTCCGGCGTGCCCGGGCACATCGGTCAGGACGTACCTGCGGTCCTCGGTCTCCAGGACGGCGCTGGCGGTGTCGAGGGTGAACAGTCCGGCGCGTTCCTCGGTCAGCCCGTCGAGCAGGAACGCCAGCCCGCCGTCCTCCACGGGCACGGTCAGCCGGTCGGAGGTGACGCTGCCGGTGTCCAGCAGGAGACGGCCGAGCAGGGTGGACTTGCCGTGGTCCACCTCTCCCACGAACGCCACCCGCAGGGTGTCGGTGTCGCGGGGGGCGGCCTGGGGGGCCGCTCCCCCTTCGGGCAGTACGGAACGGGTCACTGGTGCCGCCTCACATGTATCCGAGGGCGCGGAGCTTCTCCATCGCCGCCGCGTCTTCCTTGTCCTGCGCCCGGCCCGCGCGCTCGCCCTCGCGGGAGCCGCGGACCTCGATGACGATGTCGGTGACCGTCCCGGCGTCGCTGCGCACCGGCGAGCAGCAGCACTCGCAGCCGATCGACCGGTACCGCAGGCCGTTGTCGGCGAAGTACAGGTCGGGGACGGGGATGTCCTCCTGGAGGACGTACTCCCAGATGTCGGTCTCCCGCCAGGGCAGCATCGGGTGGACGCGCATGTGCCCGCCCTCGTCCACGGCGGTCTGCCTGAGGTCCCAGAACTCGGCGGGCTGGTGGTGGAAGTCCCAGCCGAAGGAGCGGTCCCTGGGGCTGAAGACCCGCTCCTTGGCGCGCACCCCGTGCTCGTCGCCGCGGATACCGAGGAGCACCGCGTCGTGTCCGCCGGCCTCGATGGCCTGCTGCAGGGCGTTGGTCTTCAGGGCGGTGCAGCATGCGAGCTTGGTGCCGGCCTTCGGGCCCATCCCGGCGGCGAGCGCCTCCTCGTTGCGGTGCACCCGCAGGTCCAGGCCCCACTCCCGCGCCCAGTGGTCGCGGAACTCGTACATCTGCCGGAACTTGTAGGAGGTGTCGATGTGGATGACGGGGAAGGGGACCTCCCCGAAGAACGCCTTGCGGACCAGCCACATCAGGGTCGTCGAGTCCTTGCCCATCGACCACAGCAGGGCCGGGTTGGTGAACCGGCCGCGCACTTCGCGCAGCACCTGCACCGTCTCGTTCTCAAGGTCGCGCAGCGCCGAAGGCACCCGCATCACCCCTCTCGGAAAGCACCTCGGAAAGGACCCCGGAGAAGTCCCCGGAGAGGACCCCCACCACCAGGGGGTGGCAGCCCCGGAACCGGCCGGGGAAGCGGCCGTTCGGCTTGGTCAGGCCGATGGACAGGAAGCAGGGGCCCGCCAGGTCGGGCGGCGGGTCCTGATGCGGCGCCGGGAAGCGGCGGACCAGCCGCCGGTCCCGGACGATCCAGTCGTGCTCCGCGCCGGAGGCGTCGGTGAACTCCATCCGCAGGAACGAGCGGCCCCCGGTGGAGGGCCGCCCGTACAGCCGGCGCACCTGGACCGCCACCAGTCCGGCGCTGCGCTCGCCCGCGAACGCCGCCTCCACGCCGGCGTCGGCGCTGTCCCTCAGCAGGCGTGCGCGTGCGGCGGCGCCGAGGGCCTCACCGGCGGGCCGGGGCGGGGTGCGGACGGCGCGGTCCTCGGGGCGGGCGTCGGGCTCGGTGCTCGGGCCGAGGCCGAGGCGGACGGGCCGGAAGAACGCGTAGGGGCCCTCGGGTCCGACCTCGTCGGCCGTCACCGGCTCGGGGCGTATCCAGCGGCCGTCCGCGTCCAGGCCCGCGACACAGGCGCCGCCGTCGGTGTCGAGCGTCACCGCCAGGGGGAGGAAGGTCTCGGTCATGGCGCACCCGCCGGTGCGGGGGCGGGGCGCGGCGTGGCCTCGGTCAGGGTCGTGCCGGGCAGGTCGGGGGCGGCGTCCAGGCCGAGCATCGCGAGCAGGGTCGGCGCGATGTCCAGCGGGCGGGCGGGTCCGCCGCCCTGGGCGGTGAACGCCGCGCCCGCCCCGGCCCAGTAGGAGTCGCGCCGGTGCCAGCCGCTCTGCAGCACGCGGTTGGTGCGGCCCGACCAGAACGGGTCGCCCAGCGGCAGGTACCGCCAGTCGGCCGGGTCGAGCACGAGGTCGGGGGCGGCGTCGGCGGCCGGGCCCGTGTGCAGTTCCTCCCGGGGGACGGCACGGGCGAGCAGCGGGGTGCCGGTCGCCGGGTTGACGTGGTCCTCCAGGACGGCGGCGACCTCGGCCAGCACGCTCGCGCGGTCGGCGGGGCGTACGGTGCCCTGCCGGTAGCGGCCGGTGAGGTTGAGGTTGACGCCCTGCGCGCCCTGCACCGCCTCGAAGGCGACGGTGCGGGACCAGTCGGGCATGCCGTCCGCGCCGAGGGTCAGCAGCCCGGCCCCGGTCAACGCGTCGTTGACGGAGCGGTAGGAGCGCAGGGGCCCGAAGCCGATCTCGGAGAAGGCCAGCAGGCTGGTGCGGTCGTCGAGCCGCCGCAGCAGTTCGCCCAGCACCTGGTCGGCGAGCCGGTAGGCGCGCAGCACCGCCTGGTCGGCCTCGGGGACGGGACTGCCCGGCTCGGTCTCCTGCCAGTAGACGTGGGAGAGCCGGTCGATCGCGGTGAGGTTGAGGACGGTCAGGTCCGGACGCGGCCCGATGCGGCCGTCCAGCATGGCCAGGGCCGCGTCCGCGCGCTGCCGGTCGGCGTTCAGGACAGCGCTGACGAAGGGGTCCTTGGGGCCGCCGGTGAACCACACGGTGACGTCGTGCACCGGCCGTACGCCCTCGCGGGCCAGCAGCACCGGCAGGTCGCGGGGGTGGCAGGCGTGCACGGTGGCCCGCATCGGATAGCCGACGCAGTACCCGTCCACCGGCTCCACCGGGTGCGTGCCGAACAGGTTCACCAACGCGACGCGGTGGTCCTTCAGTTCGGGCCGCCGCCACAGGAACGGGCGGCGGCTCGCGGACCCGTCGAGCACGATGGGCCGGTAGTCGGGGGCGTGCACGTCCCAGTACGAGAAGCAGCCGTGCTCGTCGGGCGCGTACCCGGTGAACGCGCTGAACAGCCCGGGGGCCTCGTAGGGCACGAAGTCCGAGCGCAGCGGGCCGCTCGCGCCGAGCGTGCGCAGCCGGTGCAGATGGGGCAGGTGCTCGGGGCCCCACCGGTCGATCAGTTCGGGGCAGGCTCCCTCGGTGATCAGGGCGATCGCCCGGGCACGGCCGCTCACAGGTGCCTCCCGTCGGGGCTGGCCAGGCGCAGCGCGGCGGCCGAGCCGCCCGGCGCGACGGCGGACACGATCGCGGCGGCCCCGGGTTCGACGGTGACCCGGGCGACCGCCGCGACGGCGGCCAGCAGCGGGCCCGCGGCCTGTGCGCCGCCGAGCGCCTCCGCCCGGAACCCGGAGGCGATCAGCTTCACCTCGCCGGTGTCCGACAGGTTGCCGCCGCCCAGGTGGTACGACAGATGCGGCTGGTCCACGCTGCCGGTGCCGACGGCCGTCAGACAGCGGGCCAGCGCGCCGGCCGCCGCGTCGGTCCGGTCCGGCGCCAGCGGCTCCGACCAGCTCGCGGCGCCGGTGACGACCGCGCGCACGGTGGCGCCGCGCTCGCGCGCGCCGGCGGGGCGCTCCAGCACCACACAGGCCGCGCTGTCCACCGGTTCGAGGGCCGCGCGTCCCCGGCGGCGGGCCAGCAGCCGCGCCGTGGCGCGCATCGGGACGTCGCCCGCGTCGGCGCCGCCCGCGACCACCAGGTCGCAGACGTCGGCCGCCAGCAGCGCCCGGCCGATCTCGACCGCCTGCAACGCGGCGATCGGCCCACTGATCAGGGTGATCATCGGACCGGTGATGCCGGCGGCCCGGCACACCAGGGTCGCGGCGAGCTGCGGCCCGTGGTCCAGGGACATCGACGGGGTGATCCGCGTCGGGTCGGTCGACAGATGCGGGCACAGGGTCTCGGCCATCGCGCTCAGCCCGCCGACGGCGGTGCCCATCACGACCGCCACCCGGCGTCCGGTGAGCGGCCCCTCGGCGGGCAGCGGCACGGCGACTCCCGCGTCCGCCAGCGCCTGCGCCGCCGCGCCGAAGCCGAGCTGCGCGCAGCGGCTGAGGTAGTGGTAGCCCTGCGAACGGTCGATGTGGTCGAGGACCGAGAACGGGCGCTGCCGTTCGGGCGCCGTGTTGGGGCCGTAGGCGGCCTCCAGGGCGCCGGGCCCGTCACCGAGCCTGCTGACCGCGCCGGTTCCGGTCACCACCACGTCGGGGACCGGCTGTGCGGCGCTGTCGCCGGCCGGGGCGTGGTCCTCGCGGCACAGCGCGAGGACGGCGTTGGTGCCGCCGCCGCCCAGGGAGTTGGACACCGCCGCGCGGATCCGCTGGGGGCGTCCGCGTAGCGGGACGTAGTCGAGGGTGAGCGCGGGATCGATCCGGTCCAGCTTCGCGGTCGGGTGCACCCACTGCTCGCGCAGGCAGTACACGGTGGCGATCGCCTCGATGATCGGGGACGCGGCGGCCAGGTGTCCGACGAGCGACTTGGTGCTGCTGATCGGGACCTGGCCCGCCCGCTCGCCGAACACCAGCCGTGCCGAGGCGGTCTCCAGGCGGTCGATCAGCGGGGTCCCGGTGCCGTGCGCGTTGAAGTAGTCGATCTCCTGCGGGGTGAGCCCCGCGTCGGCCAGGGCCAGCCGGACCGCCTCGGCGTTGGACGCGCCGTCCTCCGGGGGGATGATCGCGTGCGGGTTGTCGTCGCAGGTGACGGCCCAGCCCGCGAGCCGGGCCAGCGGTGTGCCGCCGCGGGCCGCCACGTCGGCGGCGCGCTCCAGCACCAGGGCCCCGGCCCCGTCGCCGAGGACGCTGCCGTCCCGGTCGGCGTGGAAGGGGCGCAGGTCGTGGCCCACGAACCCGGCGCGCTCGGCGCCCCAGTAGGAGGTCGCCTTCAGATGGTCGGCGCCGACCACGACGGCCCGGTCCACGGTGCCCTGACGCAGCGCCAGCAGGGCCGTCGCGGTCGCGATCGTCCCGGACGCGCAGGCGTTCGTCGCCACGTAGCGGGGTCCCGCGATGTCGAGCCGGTGCGCCAGCACGTCGGCGAGCACTCCGATCGGGAACCGCACCATCGCCTCGGCGAGTTCGTCGTCCATCCCCGGGTCGGCGCCGCTCTCCAGCGCCCGGCGGGCGGCCAGGAAGTCGTCCCAGCGGTCCTCCAGCGCCCGGTTCTCGCCGCCGGTCGTGCCCACGTAGAGGCCGGTGACGCCCCGGGCGGGTCCGCCCGCCTGCTCCAGCGCCTCCCGGGCGGCGTCCACGGCCATGCCGGACAGCCGCCAGGTGCCCGCACGCCGCGGGTCCTCGATCTGGGCCGAGCGGTCCTTGCCGCGCGCGACCGCGATGCCGCGCAGCGCGTGCAGGCCCGACTCGCCCGCGCGCAGCGCGTCGAACAGCGCGGGGCAGCCGTCGCCGAACACGGTGACCGCGCCCATACCAGTGATGACCACCGGACAGCTCATGCTCGTCGCCTCCCGTCCGTCAGTCCCGGGCGACGGCGGTCTCGGCCACCCGCTCGTCCACGTAGGCGGCGAGCGTGTCGAGCGAGTCGACCAGGTGGACGCTGAGGTCCTCGTCCTTGATCTGGATGCCGAACTCGTTCTCCACCCAGATGAGGAACTCCAGGCCCATCACCGAGTCGATGCCGACCTTGTTGCGCAGGTCGGTGTCGGGTATCGCCTCGGGGGCGAGGTCGAGCCGCAGCGATTCCACCATCACGCGGCGCAGACGGTCCTTGGTGTCGTTCATCAGCTCTCCGTAGGGGTGTGAGCCGGCTTCAGGGGGCCGGATGTCGTCACAGGTAGCCCATGGCGCCGAGCGCCTTGGCGGTCAGGTCCTCCTCGCTGAGCCGCGCCTGTCCGCCGGGCGCGGGGGCGGTGGGAGCGGTCGGCTCGGGGGCGAGGAAGGAGCGGCCCTCGTCCGAGCCCTCCCACTGCACCGGGCGGCCGTGGACGTCGGCCGGGAAGCGGAGTCCGGCCTCCGTGAGCAGGGTGGGCATCAGGTCGGCGAGGGCGACGGGCGTGCCGCGCCGGCCGGGTGGGAGGCTGCGCCCGCGCAGTGCCCACATCCCCAGGTAGCGGTGCATGCCGGTCTGTTCGCTCGGCCGCCACAGGGGGCCCGTGATCGCGGGGCTCGCGAGCACGCCCTCGTCGGCGGGGACGAGCAGGAGGTCGGGGGCCGTGCGGGTCATCGGGCCCGGGTAGGCGTCCTCGCGCGGCAGGGCGGCGGCGAAGACGGCCTCGCCGGTGTCGGGAGCGCGCAGCCCGAGCAGCAGGTCGGCGACCTCGGCGAGCACGGGAGCGGGGTCGGTCACGAAGCCGTCGCGCTGGCGGCCCGCGCGGTTGACGTTGACGGCGTAGCAGCCGGGCGTCGGCATGTAGGCACGGGTGCGGGTGAAGTCCACCTCGCGGCCGTCGGCCCGGAACCAGGGCGCGAGGCCGTCGCCGGCGGCGGGCGACGCGGCGGCGGGGCGGGTGGCGAGCAGTCCGGCCTCGGCGAGCACGGCGTTGACGGCGAGGTTGTGGCGGCCGGGTCCGAACCCGTGGTCCGACAGCAGCAGGACGGGCGTCGCATCGCCCACCACGTCGAGGATCTCGCCGAACACCTCGTCGATCGCGATGTAGGTGGCGCGGATCGCGTCGGCCCACTCCTTGTGGTCGGGGACCGTGTGGCGGTCGTGGCAGGCGTCGGCGAAGTGCCAGTAGTGATGGCAGACGCGGTCGATCTCGGTGACGACCGCCATGAGGACGTCGACCGGGTGTTCGCGCAGCAGGTACTGGATCGTCCGGCCGCGGGCCCTCACGTGCTCGACGGCGAACTCGGCGTAGGACAGGTCGCCCTGGAACATCGCGGCGATGTCGGCCCTGAAGCCGGCCCCCGCCCGCGCCAGTTCGCCGAGCAGGCCGGGCGGTCGGCTGTAGCGCAGGGTCCGCGCCAGCGGCCAGGTCAGCTGGTAGCCGGGGACGTCGCGGGGCGGGTGGGACATCGGCACGTTCACCAGGCCGACGCTCCAGCCCTGCCGGGCGAACCACTCCCAGCCGGTGTCGCATCCGTAGTCGCCGGTGCCGACCAGGCGGTCCCCGTAGCCGGGGTCCTGGGTGTCGAAGAACTGGTAGATGCCGTGGCCGCCGGGGCGGCGCGCGGTGGCGAACGTGCTCCAGCCGGGCGCGGTGTGCGCGGGCCAGGTCGTGGTGGTCGGGCCGTGCGCGCTGTCGGCGAGCAGCCGCCGGAGCACCGGCAGCGCGCCCTCGGCCACCAGTGGCTCGATCAGGTCGAGGCTGCCCCCGTCTATCCCGAGCACGACGGCCTTGGGTGGTGCGGTGTGCGGCATGGTCGCTCCCCCTGCTCGCGGCGTGGCAGCAACCGTATGCAGGGTCAAAACTAAAGTCAAACAATTTCATTGACTTTCGTCATCATTCTCCCGATCATCGAGGTCATGAGCCTCCCCTCCGCTGTCGTCTTCGACCTGGACGGCGTCCTGCTCGACACCACCGAGAACATGCGCCGCGCGTTCGCCGCCACCTGGCGGGCGGCCGGACGACCGGGGGATCCGCCGTTCGACCGCTTCCTGGACCACATGGGCGCGCCCCTGCCCCGGATCCTCGGTGCACTCGGCCTGGCCCCCGAGCTGGCGGCGGTCTACACGGCCGAGAGCACCCGCCACATCACCCTGGTCGCCCCGCACCCGGGGGTCCTCGACGTGCTGGCGGCGCTCGCCTCGGCCGGGGTGGCGACGGCTGTCGCCACCGGGAAGTCGCACGAACGCGCCCTGCAGGCGCTCACCGCGACCGGACTCGCCCCCCATCTGGACGCCGTGATCGGCAGCGACCAGGTGGCGCGGCCCAAGCCCGACCCGGAGATCGTCCTGACCGCGCTCGCCGCGCTGCCCGGTGGCCCCGACCCGGCAGGGGCGTTCTTCGTCGGCGACAGCGTGCTGGACATGCGCTCCGGCCGGGCCGCGGGCGTCGGCGTGGTCGCGGCGGGCTGGGGTCAGACCGATCCGGGGACACTGCGTGCCGAGGGCCCCGGGCACTACGCCGAGACCGCCTGGGACCTGCTTACCGTGTTCGGTCTGTCCCCCGCGCCGCGGGAGTCCTCGCACGGGGGCCGCGGTGTCTGAACTGCTGCTGCTCAACGGCCCCAACCTGGCCCAGCTCGGCCGGCGCCGCCCCGAGATCTACGGCACCACCACGCTCGCCGAGATCGAGGAGATGGTCCGCGAGGCGGTCCCCGGGCACACCGTGCGCGCGGTGCAGGACGAGTGCGAGGGGGCGCTGGTGCGCGCCGTGCACGCCGCCGCCGACTGCGCGGGCGCCATCGTCAACCCGGGCGCGCTGATGATGGCCGGCTGGAGCCTGCGGGACGCGCTGGAGAGCTTCCCCGCACCGTGGATCGAGGTCCATCTGTCGAACGTGTGGGCCCGCGAGGAGTTCCGGCACCGGTCGGTGCTGTCCCCGCTGGCCTCGGGCGTCGTCGCGGGCCTCGGCGCCGACGGGTACCGGCTGGCGGCCCTCGCGCTGCGGGCCAGGATCGACGGCTGATGCGCCGGGTCGTGGTGAGCCCGCACCCCGACGACGCCGTGTGGTCCTGCGGGGGGATGTTCGGCACCTGGACGACGGGCGGGGACACGCTCGTCGTGGTCACCGTCTTCGACGACGGACCCCAGGCCGCCGTACGCCGCGCCGAGGACGCCGCCGCGCTCGCCGCCTGGCCGCTCTCGGCGGTCGGCCTCGGCTTCCCCGAGGCAGTCCACCGCGGGAGCCTGTATCCCGGACCGCTGGCCCGCCGGCGCGCCGTGCACCCCGACGACGCGGGGACGGCCGAGGCGGTCGCGGACGCGCTGGCACCGCGGCTGCGCGACGCCGACCTGCTGCTGCTCCCGCTGGCCGAACGCACCCATGTGGACCACGCTCTCGCCCGGTCGGCCGCCGAGCGCGCGGCGGCGGGCGGCGCGGCCCGGATCGCCTACTACGCCGAGTTCCCCTACGGCCCCCCGCGCGCGGCGCTGCCCCGGCTGGCGGTCACCGAGCACCGGGCCGACTTCTCCGCCTGGCTGCGCGGCTCCCTCGCCTACCGGTCCCAGGTGAACGGGATGTTCGGCGGGCCGCTGGGCTTCACCCGGACCCTGGCCCGGCACACCCGCACCCCGGCGGTGTGGCGTGAGCACCGCCCGAGCCCCGCTCAGGGCGTGACGGCGGCGAAGTAGGCGGCCGGACTCCCCGTCAGCAGCAGCGGCAGGGCGCGCACCCCGGCGCTGTCGTGCAGGGCGGCGAACCGGGCGTGGCTGGCGTCGTGCTGCTCCCAGCGGTCGGGGCGGGCGTGGGTGAGGTGGACGCCGGCGGCGGCCCGGTCCACCGTGGGCCGGTGCCCCGCCGCCAGCAGCCGTACGCCCAACTCCAGGTCCTCGCAGCCCCAGCGGGTGCCGAAGCCCTCGTCGAACCCGCCCACCCGCTCGAACACCGCCCGCGCCATCGACACGTTGGCGCCCACGCAGGCCAACCAGCCCAGATGGTCGGGGGCCGTGCCGTCGGCCACGGCCAGCACGGCGGCCTCCAGGTTGTTGCGGACCAGCCGCCGCCCCCCGCCCAGCACGGCCCGCGTCGCGTCCGGGCCGGCCTCGGCGCTCTCGCTCTCCAACCAGCGCCGGGCGCCGGGGAACTCCAGCAGGGGGCCGTGGACGAAGCCGGGCCCGGTGCCGTGGGCGGCGTGCGCGGCGAGGAAGCCGGGGCCGGTGAGGATGTCGTCGTCCACGAACAGCAGGCGCGTGCCCAGGGCCGCGCGCGCACCGGTGTTGCGCGCGGCGGCCCGGCCCCGGTGGGGCCCCTCGACGACCCGGACCGGCGCGCCCGCCGGGACGGTCACGGGGGTGTCGCCGTCGTCCACGACGACGATCTCCACCGCGGCCGGCCCGCCGTCCGCCGCGTCGGCCAGCAGGCACGCCAGGGTCGCGCGCAGCGGGCGGGGCTTGTCCTTCGACGGGACGACGACGCTCAGCCCGCCGCCCGGGCCCGCTGCGCCGAGCCCGCTCATACGACCGTGCCCGCGGGCAGGAGCAGGGGGCGTCCCGCGGCCCGGTAGGCGGCCTCCAGCAGGTCCAGCACGGCGGCGGACTCGGCCAGTTCCGCCTCCCAGTCGAGCCGGCCCGACGCGAAGGCGACGATCGCCTCCAGCTGCGCGTCGTACTCCTGCCCGACCGCGTCCGGCAGGACGACCCGACGGTAGGAGTGGGCGTTCCAGGCGGTCAGGGCGGGCACGGCCACCCGGTTCGGGCTGAAACCGAACGTGCCCGTCAGCTCCCGGTGTTCACCGCCGCCCGTCACGGCGAAGCGCGTGGTGTCGACGGCGGCCTCGCTCTCCCAGGCCGCCCGTAGCAGCAGCCGCGCGCCGCCCTCGAACGCGGCGCTCAGCGTGCCGTCCACCTCGACGTCCACCGCACCGGGCCCGACGCCGTCCCCACGCCAGGCGGCACGCCCGGGAACGTACGGGCCGCCCCGCTCGGCGCGCTCCCCCGCCGAGTCCGCCGAACCCTCCGGCACGCGCAGGCGCGCCGTCACCGAGGTGAGCCGGGGGCGGCCGAGCAGCCCGAGCGCCACGTCCGCCAGATGCCAGCCGAGGTCGAGCAGCGCTCCCCCGCCCGCCCGCGCGCGCCCGGTGAACCAGGAGCCGGGGCGCGGCACCCCGTCCGCGCGCAGCCAGCTCGCCCTGACGGTCAGCGGCCCCGCCGGAGTCGAGTCGGCGAGCCGCCGCACGTCCTCGCGGCGCACGGCGGCCCGGCTGACCAGCAGCCCGCTCCCGCGCGCCTGTTCGGCCAGCGTGTCGAACTCCGTGCGGCTCAGGCACAGCGGCTTCTCCACCACCACGGGGATCCCTCGCTCCAGGGCGGCCGAGGCCAGCGCGGCATGGGTGTGGTTGGGCGTGCCGACCACGACGACGTCGGGGCGCGCCTCCCAGAATCCGCTCCAGGACGCCGCCGAGGGGACGTCGGCGGCCTCCGGATCGTGCACGGCCGCCAGTTCCAGGCGCGGATGGGAGCGGACGCGCGGCAGCCAGACGGTCCGGTTGACCCAGCCGTGGCCGAGCAGGCCCACCCGCAGCGCAGCGGTCACCGGGTCGCCGCGCCGGGGCCGACCCGCGCGACCAGCGCGGCGATCACCTCGGCCACGCGCTCGACCACGTGCGGGCGGGCGAGCAGCACCCGGTGGTGGATCCACAGGCCGTGCTCGCCCAGGTCCTCCGACACCGCGCACCGCCGCGCCAGCTCCGGCGCGGGGGTCGAGGGGACCGGGCCCGCCTGGAAGGACCGGGTGCGGTAGACGGGCGGGAAGTTCACGCACGCCGGGACGCCCGCCGCCGTCAGCTCCTCGACGAGCGTGTCGCGCGCCGCCCGTCCCGCCGCGGGGTCGAGGGCCAGCAGGTACATGTAGTGCGGGTCGACCTCCAGGCGCGGGTCGCGGGCCTGGACGCGCACACCGGGCACGTCGGCCAGCAGCTCGTCGAGTTGGGCGGCGCGCTGCTCCCGGATCCGGGTGTGTTCGGCCAGGCGCGCGAGCTGCGCGCGCAGGATCGCCGCCGTGAACTCGCTGACGCGGTAGTTGGAGCCGGCCGTCATGTGCTGGTAGGTGAGGTCCCCGCGCGGCCTGCCGCAGGTGTGCATCAGATACGCCTGCTCGTACGTCTTCTCGTCGGGCAGCGTCAGCGCCCCGCCCTCGCCCGCGGTCATCAGCTTGCCGTTCTGGAAGCTGTAGCAGGCCACGGTGGGGAACGCGCCGACCGGCGTCCCGTCCCACACCGCGCCCTGGGCGTGCGCGGCGTCCTGGACGATCGCCAGGCCGTGCTCGGCGGCCAGGTCCGCGAGGGAGCCCATGTCGACCAGGTGGCCCGCCATGTGGACGGGGATGATCGCGCGGGTCGCCGGGGTCAGCGCGGCGCGCACGGCGTCGGCGGTCAGGCACCAGGTGGCGGGGTCCACGTCCGCGGGGACGGGTGTGGCGCCGACGTTCTGCACGGCGAGCGAGGTGCTGATGAAGGTGAACGCGGGCACCACGACCTCGTCGCCGCGCCCTATGCCGTGCAGCCTGAGCGCCAGTTCGAGCGCGGCGGTGCCGTTGGTGACGGCGAGCGCGTACGGCGCGCCGTTGTAGGCGGCGAACTCCCGCTCGAAGTCCTCGTTCTCGGTGCCGGCCGCACGCCACCACTGCCCCTGCGCGAGGACGCGGTCCAGCGCCGCGCGCTCCGTGTGGTCGTGCTGGGGCCAGGGCGGCAGGTCGTCGGGGGCGATCGCACCGGCCGGTGCCGGGGCCGGGGGCAGGGCTGTCGGGTCGGGTGTCACGTCACTGAGCCCTTTCGTCGCATGCGTCACAGGTGGTGGGAGCGCGGGCGGGCGCGGGCGGCCAACAGCGCGCCCCGCAGGGAGGAACGCGCCCCGTGCGCGGCCGGCTCGGGGCGGGGCAGGTCGGTGCCGGGCCGGGCCAGGAGCGGCAGGTGGTCGGCGAGGTCCCGCAGCAGCGCCGGGTCCGCCAGACCACCGCCCACGACCAGCCGGCCGAACGCGCAGATCTCGGCCAGGTCGGCGACGGCGAGCGCGAGGGCCCACGCGGCGTCGGCGGTGCGCAGATGGGCCTGGAGGCAGCCGCGCCGGCCGCAGACGCAGCGCGGACCGTCCGGTCTCACGATCAGATGACCGGGCTCGCAGCGGACGAGACCCCCGCCGGGCTGTCCGCGCCCCGCGCCGGGCGCCGGGTGGCCCGGCCCCGCGCCGGGTGGCGCCCACGCGCCGCCCACGCCCGTGCCGAGGCCCAGGTAGAACAGGCCGTCCTGGTGCGCCTCGGGTCGGGCCTCGACCTCGGCGAGCGCGGCCAGGTAGGCGTCGTCGTCGACCAGCGTCGGCGGGCCGAAGTCCAGCCGTCCGGCCAGTGCGACACCGGTCCACCAGGGCCGGTTCGGCCAGCGCCGTACGACTCCGGCGGCGTCGAGCGTTCCGGGGAAGGCCACGGCCACGGCGTCGGGGACCCGGCCGCCGAGCACGGACCGCGCGAGCTCGGCCACCTGTCCGGGCTCGTCGGCGGACCGCGGTGCGCCCCAGCGCAGTTCCCGTACGTCGGTGCCGGTGCCGTCCCGGGCGTCCTGTGCCGCCAGCGCCCGCGCCCCGGAGCCGCCGATGTCGATGGCGAGCGTCACCATCGGGCGCCCCCGTCGACCAGCAGCGTCTGCCCGGTGATGTAGCCGGAGCGCGGCCCGGCCAGGAAGGTCACGGCGTCGGCGACCTCCTCGGGTGTGGCGAGTCGGCGCAGCGCGATGCGTTCGGTGACGGCGCGGTTCTCGTCGTCGGAGTAGAGCGCGGAGCCCTCGGCGGGCTGGACTGCGCCGGGTGCCACGACGTTGACGGTGATGCCGAAGCGGCCGAAGTCCCAGGCGGCGGAGGCGGCCCAGGCGGACAGGGCGGCCTTGGTGGCCGCGTACTCGGCCTGGCCCGGCATGCCCGCGCTGCCCGCTCTGGAGCCGACCAGGACGATCCGGCCGCCGCGGCGGCGCAGCATCCCCTTGCCGACGAGCGCGGCGAGCCGGGTCACCGCGTGGACGTTGACGTCCCACAGTCCCTCGTCGCCGCCCGGGGCCAGGACGCTGCGCCGCAGGGTCCTGCCGTGCGCGCACACCAGGACGCCCGGCACGACGCCGCGCTCGCGGATCCGGTCCATCGCGGCGTCCGGATCGGTCAGATCGGCCTGCACGGGTTCCAGCGCCCCGATCCGCCCGGCGAGTTCGGCCGCCCGCTCCACACCCCGGTGGCACAGCGGCAGCACACGCAGCCCGTCCTCGGCCAGAGCCCGACAGACCGCCGCCCCCAGCAACCCACTGGCCCCGGTCACCACCGCCACCACCGGGCCCGTCACGACGACTCCCGGACCACGAACAGCCGCGTCCACGCCGACCGGCCGGCACCCCGGCGTCCACCGCGACACGCGCCCCGCACCGAGCACGGCACCCCGGACATCCAAGCGGCCCCCGGGCCCGTCACGACGGCTCCCGGACCGCGAACAGCCGCGCACGCGCCGACCGGACCCTCATGTCCGAGGCGACCGGCCCGGACCGTACCTCGGCGCCCCGGCGCCCTCCGCGACGCACGGACCGGGCCCGTCACGAGCGCTCCCGGGTCGCGAGCAGCAGGGTGCAGGCGGGGTGGCCGAGGTGCAGGGTGCGTTCGACGGTCAGGCCGACGGCGGTGAGGCCGGCGCTCGCCGCCGCCTCGGTCGGCCACGCGAGGCCGCCGTGGGTGAGCCAGTCCAGCCGGGTCTCGGGCGGGATGCCGTCGGGCACGTCCAGGAACACGTCGTCCACCAGCAGCCGCCCGCCCGGGGACAGCCGTTCGGCGACCGCGCGCAGGTCCGCCGCCGGGCCGTGGACCGCGTTGGCCAGCACCACCAGGTCGAAGACGCCGTCGGGCAGCGGCCCGCGTCCGACGTGGACGCCGTCGCCCGCGACCTTGCGGTAGACGCCGGGACCGCCGGAGACCTCCAGGAGCCTGTGGCCGGGCGCGAAGCGGGCCAGCGCCAGGCCGCTGCGCGCACGGTGGTGCGCGGCCGGACCGTGCATGGCCGCCTCGTAGACCTCGCGCAGCCGCTCGGAGGGCCCTTCCGCCTCGTACGGGCGCCGCGCGGCCCCGGTGCGGACGGCCTCGGCCAGCGCCTCCCGGGTCACCCACGACCGCGACAGCTCCCTTTCCAGCTCGATCAGTTCCCTGCCGGTACCGGCGGTACCCGGGCGGCCGGAGCCCGCGGCTTCGTCGGGGCGCAGCAGCCCGGCGTCCTCGGCCGCGCGCAGCAGTTCGGCGGCGGCCGCCTCCTCCAGGCCCAGTCGCGCCGCCAGTTGCGGCGCGGTCGCCGCCCCCTCGCCCAGGGCGTCGACGATCCCGAGCTCCACCAGGGTGAACAGCAGTTCGCTGCGCTTGTAGGCGGTGGCGGCGGCGACGAGGGCGTCCGGAGCGGCCAGCGTGAGCGCGCGCGGCGGAACCGGTTTGCCGACCCGGCCGCGCGGCACCTCGCTGACGCACCGGACCCGGTCGGGCACCTTCTGGGGGCCCAGCAGCGCCCGCGCGTGCTCCTTGAGGCCGTGGGCGTCGGCGCCCGGCCCGCGCACATGGACGACCTCGGCCTGCAGCACCACGGACGTGCCGTGCGGGACGGAGTGGACGCGGGCGTCGGCGACGTCGGGGTGGAGGCACAGCGCGGCCTCGATCTCCTCCGGCGCGATCCACCGGTCACCGCGCCGGATGGCGCGCGTCCTGCGGCCCAGCAGCCGC
Source organism: Streptomyces sp. NPDC048664 (assembly GCF_040650555.1). Taxonomy (NCBI): domain Bacteria; kingdom Bacillati; phylum Actinomycetota; class Actinomycetes; order Kitasatosporales; family Streptomycetaceae; genus Streptomyces; species Streptomyces sp. NPDC048664. Next base: position 168,461 of record NZ_JBEZHK010000011.1, read on the forward strand.
AGTCCGGCGGTGGGGTCGTAGGAGGCGAGGTCCCCGGTCGCGTGCCACGCGGAGCCGTCCACCCGCACCAGCAGTTCGCCCTGGGCCCCGGGCCGCACCGCGGCCCCGTCCGGGGCGGCCACCCGGAACTCCACGCCGTCCAGCGGGAATCCGACGCAGCCGGGAGGGCTGGTGGGGGCGCCGCTGAACAGCGCACCGGTCTCGGTGGAGCCGTAGTTGCGTGCCAGGCCGATGCCGAACGCGGCCGTGAACCGCTCCTGGAGCGCCTCGTCGACCGGCCCCGCGCCGGCCATGGCCAGGCGCAGCGCGTTGTCCGGCACCGCGTGGGCCCTGCGCTGCGCCAGCAGGCGGGCGACGGTCGGCACGAGCGCGAGGACGCTCGCCCCGGCGGCGATCTGTTCCGCGCAGCGGCCGAGCGCGGTCGGCGGGAGGGCGACGATCCGGCACTCGGCCTCGAACGCCGCGTGCGCCCAGCCGAGGGCGTAGGCGTGCCACAGGTGCAGCGGCAGCAGCAGGGTGTCGTCGGCGCCGAGCCCGGCGTGGCGCGCGTGCCGGCGGCCCTCCGCGCGCAGGGACTCGGGGGAGCGCGCGACGAGTTTGGGCGCGCCGGTGGTGCCCGAGCTGGGCAGCAGCACGGTGCCCGGCGGGTGGGAGGAGGAGACCGGGGTGCCGGTGACCGTGACCCGGTCGCCCTCCACGGCCGCGAGGCGTCCGCCGCCCGCCGCCGTCAGCAGTCTGCGGTGCTCGGCGTGCGGCGCGTCGCGGTCCAGCAGCAGGACGACGGCGCCGGCGTCGATCAGCGTCCGGTACGCCGCGAGCCACGGCCCCCCGCTCTCGGCGGCGAGCGCGACGGTGGTCGCGGGCTCGACGCGGCGCAGTTCCTCGACACCGCCGAGCGCGTCGAGTCCGTCCGCGGTGGTCGGCGGGTCAGCCACCGCAGCCCACTCCGTCGCGCCCCTCCAGGTACAGGCGCTTGCGCTCGGCGATCAGCTCCCGGATCACCGGCGGGGCGTAGGTGGGCGCCTGGCACAGCTCGTCGAGGGTGATCTCGTCCTCGAAGTACATCGACAGCGTGTCCCAGGGGGTGAAGCAGCCCTTGCACGCGTCGAGTCGGGGCTTCTCGGCCAGCAGCGCGGTGTACAGGCCGGTCTCCCCGACGTCCTTCAGCACCCCGGCGTGGTCGTCCTGGAGCAGGTTGCCCATGTTGGAGAACCAGATGTTGGGGCACGGGGTCACCATGCCGTCGCTGAAGGTCGAGATGACCAGGCGCGGCAGATGGCAGCGGAAGGTGCGCTCGCCCTCCCGCAGGAAGGACAGCAGCCGGTCGAAGTAGGCGCGGGGCGGCAGGGCGGCAGCCAGTTCGTCGCGGTGCTCGGCCAGTTCCTCGATGTGGACGATCTGCTGCGGCCGCATCGCGAACCGCTCCGAGTCGGGGCCGCGCACCGGGAACGGGAAGAAGGTCGGCGGGCGTTCGCGGTCGGCGAGCCAGCGGGCGAAGGCCAGCGCCTCGGGGGCGCTGCGGTCGTTCAGCACGCCGTAGATCTCCACCGGCAGTCCGCTGTCGAGGATCCCCTCGATGCGGCGCAGCACCTTGCCGTGCAGGGACTCGCTCTGCACCCGGTGGGAGTTGCCGGTGTACAGGTGGCTGTCCAGCGACACCTGGAGGACGACGTTGCCCCAGCCGCGCAGCTCCTCCAGGTGCTCCTCGCGGACCAGCACCCCGTTGGTCTGGACGATCAGCACCTCGTGCAGGGCGGCCTGCTCGCGCAGGTAGTCCATGATCCCGGCGACCAGGAAGATCTCCCCGCCGGTGACCTTGAGCATCGGCGCCCGGAACGTGTCGTCGATGCGTTGGGCGATGAGCGGCAGGCGGCGCCCCAGGAGCGTGTCGCCGGCGTACCGGTCCCGGGTCGGCGGCCCGAAGATCAGCTGCGCGTGGTGCGACTGCTTGAGGTTGCTCTGGCCGGTGAGGCAGTACGTGCAGCTCAGGTTGCACGAGTCCTCGTTGATGACCAGATCGTTCCCGAGGAGTGATTCGATCACGGCGCACCCTTCCCGCGGCGGACGGGAAGACAATAACTTTAGTCGATAACTATCGTCAACATTCTTTTCCTGCCGAAGCGGGCCGCCGGGCGGCCGAATGGCTACTGGCCAGGACAGGGACCTCCCGTCTACAATAGTCACAGCTATGAAAACCGAACGCAGCCAGCAACCTGAGTTCGGCCGTCGTGTGCGCAGACGGCGCAAGGAGCTGGGCTTCTCCCAACGCGATCTCGCCGGCGACATCGTGACCGCCAGTTACATCTCCCTGCTGGAGTCGGGTCAGCGTTCCCCCACGCTCGACCTCGTCCTCCATCTGTCGGAGGTGCTGCGGATGACGCTGGCCGAGCTGACCGGGCAGAGTGAGGGCGGCGAGGGCCTCGCCGCGACCGCCGGGCCCGGCGGCCTCGACCTGGCCGTCGCCCGCTCCGCCGCCCGCGGCGCCGCCGAGCTCGGAGACCACGTCCGTGCGGCCGAACTGCTCGCGACCGCCTACGCCGCCGCCGTCGACCAGGGCGACACCGCCCTGCAACTCGACCTCGGACTCGCGCTCCAGGGCGAGCTGCGGGCCGCGGGGCGCCAGCCCGACCGGCTGACCCTGCTGGAACGCCTCGCCGACCAGGAGTGGGCGAGCACCGACCCGCAGCTGCGCGCCATCCTGTTCACCGAACTGGCCACCGCGCAGCGCGACTCCGGCCGGCTCGCCGACGCCCGCGCCTCCGCCTACACCGCCCTCGGCGACATGGGCACGGCCCAGCTCACCGGCTCCTTCGAGCACGTACGGCTGCTCGGCATCCTCATCTCGGTGCTCTGCGAACTCAACGACCTCGGCCCGGTCGAACTGCTCCTGAAGGACATGCTGTCGCTCGCCGAGGCCCACCGCCCGCCCGTGCGCGGCCGGGCCCACTGGATCGCCGGCACCGCCTACTCCCGCCTGGCCATGGGCACCGCCGCACGCCGCCACCTGGACCTGGCCCGCACCGAACTCACCGCGCCCGGCACCCCGATCCGCGACTGGCTGCGGTTCATGCGCTCGGCCGCCGGGATCCTGCTGGACGACCAGGACCCCGGTGCGGCACTGCCCTGGCTCCAGGCCGCCGAACAGGTCGGCCCCATGGTCGACGCCCCCGGCGAGACCACCCGGCTCCTCGCGCTGCGCGCCCGCTACGAACTGGCCACCGGCGCCGCCGCCGAAGCCGCCGAACTCCACCCCCGGCTGACCTCGGGCCCCGCACCGCTGACCGGACCCGACCTCGTGCGCGCCAACCTCGTCCAGGCCGACGCGCTGGCCGCACTCGGCCGCGCCGACCAGGCCGAGGACCTGCTGCGCGCGACCGGGGCCCTCTGCGACGAACTCACCGCCTACGAACTGGCCGTCCACGTCTGGAAACGCATCGACGCCCTGCGCCCCTGACCCGGGCGCGCCACGGCGCGCCCGGGCGGCGTCTACGACCCCAGCACCGAGGTGAGGAACTCCCCGACCCAGGCCAGCAGCTCCCGTCCGACCAGCGGCTTCCCGCCCACCTTCGCGGTCTTGGGGCGGGGCACCAGGATCTGGTGGGCGGCCGGCTTGAGGACCGTCCCCGGGTACAGGCGCTTCAGCCGCAGCTCCTGCGACTCCCGCAACTCGACCGGCGCGAAGCGGATGTTGGTGCCCTGGAGCACGATCTCACCGACACCGCACGCCCGCGCGAACATCCGGAGCCCCGCGACCAGCAGCAGGTTCTCCACCGGCTCCGGCAGCTTGCCGTAGCGGTCGACCAGCTCCTCCCGCACGGACGTGATGTCCTCCTCCGTGGCGACGGAGGCGATGGCGCGGTAGGCCTGCAGGCGCAGCCGCTCGCCGGGCGCGTAGTCGTGCGGGACGTGCGCGTCGACCGGCAGCTCGATCTTGACCTCCAGCGGCGGCTCCTCCTCCACCCCGCCCTCCAGGGACGCGCGGTAGTCCGCGACGGCCTCGCCCACCATCCGGACGTACAGGTCGAAGCCCACTCCCGCGATATGGCCCGACTGCTCACCGCCGAGCAGGTTGCCCGCGCCGCGGATCTCCAGGTCCTTCATCGCCACGTACATGCCGGCGCCCATCTCCGTGTGCTGCGCGATGGTCGCCAGCCGCTCGTGGGCGGTCTCCGTGAGCGGCTTCTCCGGCGGATACAGGAAGTAGGCGTAGCCGCGCTCCCGGCCGCGACCGACCCGGCCCCGCAACTGGTGCAGCTGGGACAGGCCGAAGTTGTCGCCGCGCTCCACGATCAGCGTGTTCGCGTTCGAGATGTCGATGCCCGACTCCACGATCGTCGTGGACACCAGCACGTCGTACTTCTTCTCCCAGAAGTCCACCACCACCTGCTCCAGCGCCTGCTCCGACATCTGGCCGTGCGCGGTGGCGATCCGCGCCTCCGGGACGATCTCCCGCAGCCGGGCGGCGGCCCGGTCGATCGACTCCACCCGGTTGTGGATGTAGAAGACCTGGCCCTCGCGCAGCAGCTCACGGCGGACGGCGGCGCCGATCTGCTTCTCCTCGTAGGGCCCGACGAAGGTCAGCACCGGGTGCCGCTCCTCCGGCGGGGTCGTGATGGTGGACATCTCCCGGATGCCCGTCACCGCCATCTCCAGCGTGCGCGGGATCGGCGTCGCCGACATGGTGAGCACGTCGACGTTGGCCCGCAGCTTCTTCAGCTGCTCCTTGTGCTCGACACCGAAACGCTGCTCCTCGTCCACGATGACCAGGCCCAGGTCCTTGAACTTCGTCTCGGAGGAGAACAGGCGGTGGGTGCCGATGACGACGTCCACCGAGCCCTCCCGCAGGCCCTCCAGGACCGCCTTGGCCTGCGTGTCCGTCTGGAAGCGGGACAGCGCCCGCACGTTCACCGGGAACTGCGCGTACCGGTCGCTGAACGTGCCGAAGTGCTGCTGCACCAGCAGGGTCGTGGGCACCAGCACGGCGACCTGCTTGCCGTCCTGCACCGCCTTGAACGCGGCACGGACCGCGATCTCCGTCTTTCCGTACCCCACGTCACCGCAGATCAGCCGGTCCATCGGAACCGTCTTCTCCATGTCGTCCTTGACCTCGGCGATCGTGGTGAGCTGATCGGGCGTCTCCGCGTACGGGAACGCGTCCTCCAGCTCCCGCTGCCACGGCGTGTCCGAGCCGAACGCGTGCCCCGGCGCCGCCATCCGCGCGCTGTACAGCTTGATCAGGTCCGCGGCGATCTCCTTGACCGCCTTCTTCGCCCGCGCCTTCGTCTTCGTCCAGTCCGCGCCGCCCAGGCGGTGCATCGTCGGGGCCTCGCCACCGACGTACTTGGTGATCTGCTCCAGCTGGTCGGTGGGGATGTAGAGCCGGTCACCGGGCTGGCCGCGCTTGGCCGGGGCGTACTCCACCACCAGGTACTCGCGGGTCGCGCCCTGCACCGTGCGCTGCACCATCTCGATGTAGCGGCCCACGCCGTGCTGCTCGTGCACGATGTAGTCGCCCGCCTCCAGCGTCAGCGGGTCGATCGTCTTGCGGCGGCGGGCCGGCATCCTCGCGCCGTCGCGTCCCGCGGCCTTCTGGCCGGACAGGTCGGTCTCGGTGAGCACGGCGAGCTTGAGGTCCGGGTCGAGGAAGCCGTAGTCGATCGAGCCGCACGCCACGTGCACGACCGACGGGGACAGCGCCTCGAGGTCGGCGTCCAGGCGGGCGGCGATGCCCTCACCGCCCAGCACCTCCACCGTGCGGGACGCCGGGCCGTGGCCCTCCGTCACGAACACCGCGCGCCAGCCGTCGGCGAGCCAGCCCTTGGTGTCGGCGAGCGCCTTCGCCGTGTCGCCGCGATAGGTCTCCGAGGCGCGCATGCCCAGCTTGAGGGTGTCCCCGTCCAGGGAGTCGAGCGCGTCGTCGGCGGCGAACGGCGACACCGACCACCACAGCATGTCCAGCTCGCGCGCCCGCTCCCGCACGTCCGCGATCGACCACAGCGAGGCCGCGCCGACGTCGATCGGGGCCTCGCCGCCGCCTGCGGTCGCCGCCCAGGACGCGTGCAGGAACTCCTGGCTGGTCGCCACCAGGTCCGCGGCCCGGGTGCGTACCCGCTCCGGGTCGCAGACCACGGCCATGGCACCCGCGGGCAGCACGTCGAGCAGCAGCTCCATGTCGTCCACCAGCACCGGGGCCAGGGACTCCATGCCCTCCACCGCGATGCCCTCGGCGATCTTGCCGAGCAGCTCGCCCAGCTCGGGGTGCTCCTCGGCGAGGACACGCGCGCGCTCGCGCACCTCGTCGGTGAGCAGCAGCTCACGGCAGGGCGGCGCCCACAGGCCGTGCTCGGCGACCTCCAGGGAGCGTTGGTCGGCGACCTTGAAGTAGCGGATCTCCTCCACGTCGTCGCCCCAGAACTCGACGCGCAGAGGGTGCTCCTCGGTGGGCGGGAACACGTCCAGGATGCCGCCGCGCACCGCGAACTCCCCGCGCTTCTCGACCAGCTCGACCCGGGAGTAGGCGGCCGCCGCGAGCGCGTTCACGATCTCGCCGAGGTCGGCCCGCTGCCCGGTGCGCAGGGCGACCGGCTCCAGCTCGCCCAGCCCCTTGACCTGCGGCTGGAGCACGGAGCGCACGGGGGCGACGACCACCGAGACGGGGCCGGTCTCGGGGTCGTCCTGGCTGGGGTGGGCGAGCCGTCGGAGCACGGCGAGGCGGCGGCCGACGGTGTCGCTGCGCGGGCTGAGCCGCTCGTGCGGGAGCGTCTCCCAGGAGGGGTACTCCACGACCGTGTCGGGCGGCAGCAGGGAGCGCAGGGCGGCGGCGAGGTCCTCGGCCTCACGTCCCGTCGCGGTCACCGCGAGGACCGGCCTGCCGCTGTCCCGGGCCAGCGCGGCCACGGCGAAGGGGCGTACCGCCGGAGGGCCGACCAGGTCGACGTGCCTCCGGTTGCCGTCACAGGCGGCGGTGACCGCTTCCGCGAGGGCGGCGTCCTTGACGACGGCGTCGAGCAGACCGTGCAGGCTCATGAAGGGGCATCCTGTCCCGGGTGGGCAACGCGAACGCCCGGCCGCGAGGTGGTTCGGCCGGGGGTGTCCAGCGTACGTCGCGGGGGGCGGGGGTGTGGGGGTGTGGACGACGCGGTGACCTTGCGGTCTGCTGGGCGGGGTGGGTTCGCCTGTCGGCGGGGGGTTCGGAGCTCGGGGGTGTCGCGGGGTTTCGCGCAGTTCCCCGCGCCCCTGTCGGGGGGCACGTGCGTTGTCGGGTGCGGGTGCGTCGTGGGTTTTGCGCAGTTCCCCGCGCCCCTGACCGCGGGGTGTTCGGCGCGTTGTCGGCCGGCCGTGCGTCGTGGGATTTCGCGCGGTTCCCCGCGCCCCTGGATCGGGGACCGGGCGTACGTGGTCGGCTGACCGTGCGTCGTGGGTTTTGCGCGGTTCCCCGCGCCCCTGTCGGGGGCGCGGGGAACTGGGGGTCAGTCGGTGGCTATTGCTTTCAGGATGTTCATTCGGGCTGCTCTGAAGGCCGGCATCAAGGCGGCCACCAGGCCTACGAAGGCGGAGCCGACGAAGACGGAGGTGATCGTCGGCCAGGGGATCTCCAGGGTGTGCAGGCCCTCCAGCGCGAGGAGCTGGTGGGCCGTCGCGCCCCAGCACATGCCCAGGCCGAGGCCCAGCAGGGCGCCGAAGACCGCGATGACCACGGACTCCAGGCGGATCATGCGGCGCATCTGGCGGCGGGAGAGGCCGATCGCCCTCATCAGGCCGATCTCCCGGGTCCGCTCGACCACCGACAGGGCCAGGGTGTTCACCACGCCGAGGACCGCGACGATGATCGCGAGCGCCAGCAGCCCGTAGATCATGTTGAGCAGTTGGCCGATCTGGTCCTTCAGCGCCTTCTTGTAGTCGGTCTGATCGCGCACCGTGTACTGCGGATAGTCGTGCAGGGCCGACTTCAGCGCCTTGTACGCCGTCGCCTCCTGCCCGTCCTTGGCGGTGGCGAAGACCATCAGGTCGAGCGGCATCCTGTCGGCGGGGACGTACCGGGCGGCCGTGGCGGTCGACACGTACAGCGAGCCCTTGTCGACCACGACGTCGTCGCTGGTGATCGCGCGGACCGTCAGCCTGGCCCTCCTGCCGTCCTTGAAGCCGACCGTGACCGTGGAACCGAGCCTGATCCCGTGGTCCTTGGCGAACTTCTCGTACACGGACATCGAGTCGGGCCGGTAGGCGTCCGCCAGGTCACCGGCGACGGTCTTGGTCCGCAGGTCCTGCGCGTACGTGGGGTCCGCCGCCTTGATGGCGTCGTCCGAGGTGCGGCCGTCGGGAGTGGTCAGGGACGCGTCCACCATCCTGTACTCGGTGACCCGGGCGAGGCCCGGCGTGTCCTTCACGGCCCGCACGGCCTGGGTGGTGATGAGCGTGTTCTCGTTGTCGGCCTGGATGATGAAGTCCGTGCCGACGGTCTTGTCCAGCTGATCGGTGGCGGAGGCCACCATCGAGGAGCCGACCACCGACAGGCAGGCCACCAGGGCCAGTCCGATCATCAGCGCGGCACCGGTGGCGCCGGTACGGCGCGGGTTGCGCAGCGCGTTGCGCTCGGCCATCCGGCCCACCGGGCCGAACATCCGCAGCATGAGCGCGCCGAGGACGCGGACCAGGGCGCCGGCCGCCAGCGGGCCGATGACCACGAAGCCGACCAGGGTCAGCAGAATGCCCAGGCCCAGCCAGGACGAGCCCTCCTTGGCCTTGTCGGCGGTGGCCGCCGCGTACAGGCACCAACCGCCGGCGCCGGTCAGGACCACACCGAGGACGGCCCTGATGGCACCCGCCCTGGCGTCCGCAGGGGCGCCCGCCTCACGCAGGGCGGCCATCGGGGACACCTTGCCGGCGCGCCGGGCCGGCAGACAGGCGGCCAGGACGGTGACGACCACGCCGAGGAGCAGGCCCAGGGCGGGAGTGGTCCAGGCGACGGTCAGGTCGTCCGTGGACAGACGCATGCCCAGGTTGCCCATGAGCTTCATCAACCCGACCGCGATGCCGACCCCCGCGCCGACACCGAGGGCGGAGCCCAGCACTCCGAGCAGCAGGGCCTCGATCAGCACGGACCGGTTGACCTGCTTGCGGGAGGAGCCGAGGGCTCGCATCAGGCCGATCTCGCGGGTCCGCTGGGCGACCAGCATCGAGAAGGTGTTGACGATCAGGAAGATGCCGACGAGGAAGGCGATCCCGGCGAAGCCGAGCATCGCGTACCTCATCACGTTCAGCATGGACTTGACGTCCTTCTGGTTGGCGTCGGCGACCTCCTTGGCGGTCTGCACCTTGAAGCCGCTGCCCAGCCCGGCCGCCACGTTCTTCTTCAGCTGGTCGTCGGTGACGCCCCGGGCGGCCGTGACGTTGATGTTGGTGTACACCTCCGTCCGCCCCACCAGGGTCTGCTGCGCGGTCCTGGTGTCCAGGTAGAAGATCGCCGCACCGGGGTTGGTGACCGTGAAGGCGGCGATGCCCGAGACGTGCGCGTGGTGCGTGCCGACGGCGCTGATCACACCGATCTCGTCGCCCAGCCGCAGATGGTGCTTTGCGGCGGTGTCCGCGTCGACCATGATCTGGTCGGGACCTCTGGGCGCCGCACCGGACGTGATCTTCATGGTGCGGGCGTCGTTGCCGTTCCAGCTGCCGACGATGGTCGGCGCGCCGCTGGTGGGCGACAGCTTGTCCAGGTCGTGGTCGACGACCGTCACCGAGGTCGAGAACACCGTGCCCTCGGCCTTCCGCACGCCCTGGGCCTTGCGGACCCTCTCCAGCGTGGACGTCGGCATGACCGGCGGCTTGCCGGTGCGGGAGGTGGTCTCCCCGGTGTCGGAGGAGCCCTTGGCGCTGACCGTCACGTCCGAGGAGGTGGCCGCGAAGAGCTTGTCGAACGTCGTGTTCATCGTGTCGGTGAACACCAGCGTGCCGCACACGAAGGCCACCGACAGCAGCACCGCTACGGCCGACAGGGCCATCCGCCCCTTGTGCGCGAAGAAGTTGCGCATCGAGGTCTTCAGGATGGTCATGACGTGCGCCCCCGGGCGTCGAAGTCCTTCATGCGGTCGAGGACCGCCTCCGCGGTCGGCGTGACCATCTCGTCCACGATCCGGCCGTCGGCCAGGTAGAGCACGCGGTCGGCGTACGAGGCGGCCACCGGGTCGTGCGTGACCATCACGATGGTCTGTCCCAGCTCGTCGACCGAGCGGCGCAGGAATCCGAGCACCTCGGCCCCGGCGCGCGAGTCGAGGTTGCCGGTCGGCTCGTCACCGAAGATGATCTCCGGCCGTGCGGCCAGGGCGCGGGCCACGGCGACCCGCTGCTGCTGACCGCCGGAGAGCTGAGTGGGCCGGTGGCTGAGCCGGCCGGCCAGCCCCACCGTCTCCACCACGCGGTCCAGCCACGCGCGGTCCGGCTTCCGGCCGGCTATGTCCATGGGCAGCGTGATGTTCTCGATCGCGTTCAGCGTCGGGAGCAGGTTGAACGCCTGGAAGATGAATCCGATCCGGTCCCGGCGCAGCCTCGTGAGCTTCTTGTCCTTCAGGCCGGTTATCTCGGTCTCGTCCAGGTGGATCTGACCGCTCGTCACGGTGTCGAGTCCGGCCAGGCAGTGCATCAGCGTGGACTTGCCGGACCCCGAGGGGCCCATGATCGCGGTGAACTGGCCCCGGGCGATGTCCACGTCGACGTGGTCGAGGGCGACGACACGGGTCTCCCCCGACCCGTACGCCTTGACGACCTGCCGGGCTCGCGCGGCAACGGCCGTACGCCCTCCAGTGCCCCCGTGCCTGGGAATGGTCACGGCCGATGTCATGTCATATCTCCTATGTCGGTCAACGAAAGGGACGCGTGAGCCCCAGGTCGGTCTCGCTCGGTGAAAGGGATGCCGTCCGGCTCTGTCCGCCAGTCTCGTGCCGGACCATGTCCCGGCGCGCTGGTGCCCGGCCCCGTCTTCCGCTGGGGATAACCCCACCCCCTGTGCTGCGGTCGACACGACCCCCGTACGTGCCGACCGCTCCCAGCGGCGTGAAACCAGGTTAAGGACGGCGCCCCCGGCCCTCCTCCTCCGCCGGGACGAACCCGTCCCCTGCCGTGATGGGGAACAACCCCTAGGGGCAGTCCGCCCACAGGCGGAGCCCGCCTCAGGGTTGTCTCCACCCCCGGCACGGGGCCACGGCGACCCCAGCGCCTCGCCGCCTGCGCGACAAGCCTCCACCCTGCCGCCACGTCAGGGTCAACCCGTCGCGCACCACGGCGGGGTGGGCCCGCCGGCCTTCGCCGAGGCGGTGACCAACCGACCGGCTCCACAGCGGTGGCGGACCGGCCGGCATCACGCGGTGACGACCCCGTCCGCCCCTGTGCGGCTACTCCGCCGCGGCCTTGCCCATCAGCATGGCGAGGCTGTTGCGGACATGGTCCAGTTCGGCCTGCACGCCGTCCCGGTGCTCGGCGTGCTCCCGCAGCAGCCGTTCCGTCTCCCTCGCCGCGCGCTCCTCCCCCAGGCGCGCCTCGGCGATCACCTCCGCCGCACGCGCCTGCGCGTCCCGCTGAACCCGCCGCGCCGACTCCTCGGCCTCGTCCAGCGCCCGCCGCGCCTCCACCAGGGACGCCTCCGCCGCCACCGTCCGCTCCGCGGCCCACGCGTCCACGGCCGCCACCCGCTCGGCGGCGGCCCGCTCCTCGGCCACCACCCGCTCGACGTGCTCCCGCTCCTGGTCCGCCAGCAGCGCCTGCGTACGCTGCCGGACCTCCCGCAGCGCGGCCAGCGCCTCCGCCCGCCCCTCCTTCACCTCGCGGCGCGCGGCGATCCGCGCCTCGTCGGCCTCCGCCCGCGCCGACAGCAGCCGCGTACGGGCCCACTCCTCGGCCTCGGCGCGCACCCCTTCCGCGTACGCCCGGGCCGCCTCCTCCGTCCGCCCGGCCGCCGCCCGCGCCTCCTCGACCTGCCGGTGTGCCCGCTGCCGCCCTTCCTCCCCCAGGGCGGCGACCTCCTCCAGCGCCAGATCGAACAGCCCCCGCGCGCGCTCCCCCAGGGACTCATACGTCTGCGGGCCGAGCCGCGCCACCGTCTCACGCAGCCCCGCCAGATCGGCCTCCATGTCCCTGGCCAGCACGGTGAGCCGGGCGGCCCGCTCCCACGCGGCGTCGCGGTCCCGCGAGAGGGCCGTCACGCAGGCGTCGGCCTGGTCGGGACGGTATCCCCGCCGCACGGGCACAAAGCCGTGCGGCGACCCCGATGCGCTGCTCATACGACCCCTCTCCAGGCGACCTGCACGAACTGATGATTTCGCGCACATCCTGATGGATCAGGCGTAAGTGTTCATAACAGACACTCCGCACATGATCCATGGGGTGGGCAGGGGCCCGGGCCGGGGCAAGGGGTGCGGGCGGGGGGACCGGCCGCGAAAGGGCTGGGCCCCGGACGCACGCGACGTACACGCACCTCCGGGGCCCAACCCCTGACCATCCGGCCATCCGGCCAGCTGTTCATCTGCCCATCTATTCATCTGTTCATCCGGACATCACGCCGTCACAGCAGTCCGTCCCACATCTGCTCCAGCAGCACCGACCACCAGCTCTCCGGCGAACCGAGCGCCGCCGGGTCGAGGGAGGCGAGCTGCGCCTGGAAGTCGACGGTCCAACGGCCCGCCTGCTCCTGGTTGAGCCCGTACCGCAGCCGCCACATCCGGCCGAGCAGCGCCATGCACCGCACGAACTCGGGCAGCCCCGTGTTCACGAACTGCGGCGGCACCGCGGCACCGCCCGGACCCGCCTCGACCGGAACCGCCACGATGTTCGCCGTGCCGTACTGCACGCAGACGGCCTTGCCGAAGTCGCTGCCCATCACCAGGTAAGAGCCCGCGTCGGCGGCCGGCAGCACCCCGCGCTCCTGCGCCAGCTCCGCGAGCGTGGGCACCGGGCGGCCCGGCTGGGCCTGCGCCCAGAAGAACGGGCCCATGTCCAGCGGAAGTCCGGCGACCACCAGGGTGTGCGCCACGACCGGCGGCACGCCCTGCCGGGCCACCGACGCCTGGTCGAAGCGGAACACGCCCGGGCCGAAGGCGCCGGCCAGCTCCTGCGCGACGGCCTCCGGTGGGACGGGCGGTGCCGGCTGCACCGGCGGCAGCGGCGCGCGCACCGGGGCAGGGCGTGCCGGACCGTCGGCCACCTGGTGCAACTCACCCTGGTGTGCCAGCAGTTGCTGCATGCCCTGCTGACGCGAGACGTGGTCGGTGCCGTAGGGGGCGATGCTCGTGATCCTCGCCTGCGGCCAGTTCTCCCGGATCATCCGGGCGCAGTAGGCGCCCGGAAGCTCACACGACTCCAACTCCGTGTGCAGCTCCAGCACCTGGCCCGGCGGCACGTTCATCGCGCGCAGCTCATGGAAGATCTGCCACTCCGGATGCGCCGTGCCCGGCGCCGAACGCCGGATCAGCTGCTGCTCCGAACCGTCCTGCGCGCGGTAGCGCAACACGGCCTGGTAGCCGGGGCCGACGGTCGGCTGCCCCGACTGCGGATAGCCGTACGTGGGCGGCTGACCGGGCACAGGCCCACCGGGGACCGGCGGACCGGGCACGGCCTGACCGGGCACCGGCGGGCCCGGAACGGCCTGACCGGGCATCGGCGGGCCGGGCACGGGGCGACCGGGCGCGGGCTGCCCGGCGGCGTTCGGCACACCCGGGGGCGGCGGAGGCGGCAGTCCAGGACCTCCCGCCGGCGGCCCCGCCAGCATGGTCTCGGCGTGGTGCACGCCACCAGGGGTGCCGCCCGGAGCGCCGGGGGCGACCGGCGGCATGCCCGGCCCGCCGACGGCCGGACCGGCGAGCATCGTCGCCGCGTGGTGCACCTCACCAGGAGCCGTCCCACCCGGAGCCTGAGGAGCCCCTGCGGCCTGAGGAGCGCCCGGCGGCCGCGGCGCACCCGGCGCGGGCACGCCCGGAACCGGGCCCGCCGGACCGGGCGGCGGCACCATCTGCGTCGGCATGTATCCGGCCCCCGCGCCTCCCGGCGCCCCACCCGGAGGCGGCGGCGGGGGCGGAGGCGGCGTCCCACCGGACCGCGCCCCGGCCGCGCCCGGCGCACCGGGCGCACCGGGCGGATGCGGCGCACCCGCGCCACGCGCCGCCCGCGGGGGTGCCGCCATGCTGGTCGCGGCGTCCGCTATGTCCCCGGCGTAGGGCGCAGGCGGCCGCCCCGGTCCCACCGCATCGGCCTGAGGCCGCGGCGGACCCGGCGGAACGGCGCCGGGCGGCGGGGGCGGGGGCGGCGTCCCCGGAACGCCACCGGGACCCTGGGGAAAGCCGTACGCGGGTGCTCCCGGAGGGGGCGGCGTGCCCGGCGCGGCACCCGCGCCGGGCAGGACGGGACCCGCCAGCAGCGCGGTCTTCGCCTCCGGCGTGGACAGGGGCGGCGTACCGCCCGCGCCCAGACCGGCCACCGGGGGTGCCGCGAACACCGTGTCGGGCAGCGGAACCGAGCGGTCCTCGCCCACCTCGGCGCTGGTGTCCGTCCCGGCCCACGGCGTCACGTCCGCGGGCGCACCCGGCACCGCGTCCGCGACCTCGCTCCCCGGCCCGTCCACGGCCACGTCGGCTGCGGCGGACTCGGCCGCCGGCGCCTCCGCCGGCCCCGACTCGGGCGCGGCGGGCGCCGGAGACGCGGAAGGCACGCGAGACGCGGCGGGCGCGGAAGGCGCGACATCGACCGGCGCGAAGGGCGCAGCCCCGGACGGCGCGGAGCCGACCGAGCCCCCGGAGGTGTCCCCCGGCCCACCAGCCGGCGCCCCCGACGCCCCCGGCCCGCCCGGCGCACCCGCACGGGCACCCTCGGCACCCGCACCGGCCCCACCACCGACACCCGCAACCGAAGCCGCACCCGCAGCCCCGGCCTCACCATCAGCCCCGGCGGCCTCGGCACCGGCACCGGCACCGGTCTCGCCGCCGTCACGCTCCTGTCGGCGATCCGGTATCCCCATCCTGTCCGCCGCCTCCTGCAACCACTCCGGCGGACTCAGCAGGAACGACGTCTGGTTCAGGTCCACCCGCGCCGCCGGGTCCGGAGCGGGCTCCGCGGCCTCCCGCGTCCCGTACCGCTCCTCGTAGCGGCGGATCACCTCGCCCACCGGCAGCCCCGGCCACAGCGTCGCCTCACCGCTGTCCCGGGAGATCACCAGCCGCTGCGCGCCCCCGTCCGAACGGGGCCCCTCGGCGCGGTCCTCGGCCCACGCCACGAAGCCCGACTCGAACTCCCGCACCCGCACCTCACGATGCTGGTAAGCCGGGACATCGCCGTTGATCCACTCTTCCGCGCGCTCCTGCGCCTGTGCGAACGTCACCATCGCCGACTCACTCCTCCACCGACGACACAGGCACCGCACGCGCGAACCCGCCGTCCACCATCAGGTTCGCCACCGTCTCCAGCTCCGGCGGATCGCCCGCGAGCCGGGACAGGAAGGCGTCGAAGTCGTCCCCGCACGGCAGCAGCAGCCGCTCCACCCGCTGTGCGGGCGTCCACGACGCGTCGACGTCCCGCGCGTCGTCATAGGCGCAGAACCAGACGGAACCGATCCGGTCGCCCTTCACCTTCACCGCGAGCAGGCCGCCCTGCACGAACCCGACGCCGAGGTAGTCCTTCGTCAGGTGGTCCCGCAGGCACTTGTTCACGTACAGCAGGTCGTTGACCGCCGCCTCGTCCCGCACCGTGAAGAACGGCTGGTCGACCAGCAGCCCCAGCTCCGCGTCCAACGCGGCGCCCACCGGCGCGCAACCGCCCGCCGCCTTCAGGAACGACCGGTACGCGCCCGGCAACCGGTACCCGAGGTCCTCCTCGACCCCCAGCACCTGCTGCTCCGTCACCGCCACCGCACCCCGCGGCAACCCGAAGTGCGCCGGACGCGTCTCCTGCAACGGCCGCGTGCCCCGCTTCTCGTGGTCGACCCCCGCCTCGGCGAGACCGCCGTGATGCCTCAGCAGCGCCTTGACCTCGACCGGGATCAACTCCAGCCGCCGCGACGCCCGCGCGTGATGCCATGTCCAGCCGTGCGGCGTCGCCACCGCATCGATCGCGTCCCACAGCTCATGCCCGGCCGCCGCCGACGCCGCGTTCGCCGACACGTAGTCCGTCAGCCGCAGCTCGTCCACGCCGAAGCCCTCCGGCGGCTCCGCGATCTCCGCCGCCGCACGGGCGTAGGGCGAGAAGTCCGGGAACCCGTCCTCGTCCACCCGCACCCCTCGGGGATGCCGGGCGGCCCTCACGGGGTCCGGGAACCGCACCGTCTGCCCGGCGTACGCGGCGTTCGGCGGCGCGGCCGCTCCACCGGCCTGACGGCCGGGAGGTGCCCCCAGCCCGAGCCGACCTGTCGTCATGACGTATGCCCCCTGCGGCGTTCTGTCTGGCTGTGCGGCCTCTACGGCCCTCTACGGCATCGCGCATCGCGAATGCCGACAGCCTAAGCCGTACGACGACGCCGGTCACCGGCCCGCCGACCCCTCGCCCGGGCCCACACCTCCCCCACCGTGACCAGCCGTCACCCCACCGTGACCGTCCGCCCAAACCTGGCGTGTCGCGCCGCCCCAGCTTCCGCACCACCCACGGCATTTGGCAGTCTGTGTCCTCCCACGGGGGAGGCAAGGGGAGAAACGACACACCATGAACACCGCACCAACAGGCGCCTCAGGAGACCCGCGCGTCACCTGGAGCACCACCGACACCGACAGCGTTCCCGCCCTGCGCCATCGCCGCGACGGCATACTCCCCACCGTCGCCGCCGCGCTCTCCGTCCGCGGCACCACCCTCACGGGCACCGCCGCCCGCGGCGACCAGCCACCCGTCCTGCACCCGCTCGTCCAGGACTACCTCGACACCCTCGCCGGCAGCCACCGCGACCGGTCCACCGGCCGCTGCGCCGAGGCGATCCTCATCTCCCGCCACATCACCGCCGCCGACGCCACGCGCAGCAAACGCGCCGCCCGCAAACCCATGACCAACGGCGAGGCCCGCAAAGCCCTCAAGCACGCCAAGCTCACCGCCCGCCGCATCCGCGAGGACGGCGATCCCCTCCACGGCAGCTTCGCCGCCCCCTGTCGCGCCTGCACCTCGCTCAGCGAGCACTTCGGCGTACGCGTCGTCGACACCGCGGCGCCGAACTGATTCCTTCTTCTTCTCAGCACACCCGCTTCTTCTCAGCACACCCGCCACGGCACTCGACGAACGAGAGGCAGATGCACCCCGACCGCACCCCGGCCGCCCGGCCCCCCGCCCGCGCCGAGCAGGGAACACCGCCACCGCGGTTCCCCGCCGCCGTCGACTCCGCCCTGCGTGCCGCGGGCTGGCAGCCGGGGCGCTGGGACATCAAACAGGCGGAGGTCTGGGCCGACGCCCTGCGCGGCCACACCTCGCCGGCTGGCCACCGGCACGCGGTCTTCCCGGCCGCCGTCGAGGCCTGGGCCGAGTTCGGCGCGCTCCGGATCACCCCCACCGCCCCGGGGCGCCGGCTCGCGCCCAGCGCACTCCATCTCGACCCGCTCCACGGCCTGCATCTCGCACGCACCCTCGGCGACCTGGGCCGCGCCCTCGGCACCGAGATCTGCCCGCTCGGCGAGGAGACGGCCGGACGGGCGCTCATCGCCATGGACAGCGAGGGCCGCGTCTACGCCCTCGACCACACCGGCGACTGGTATCTCGGCCCCGACATCGACCACGGGCTCACCGCCCTGCTCACCGGCGTCGAACCCGTACGACTCACCCAGGGCTGACAGCCGCCGCCCCGCCGGACGGGGCCTCAGCCCCCAGGCCGCCCCCGTCCGCAGGACCCGACCCGCACACACCGGCGCCGGTCACCGGGGCCGGGCCCCACCCGGCCCCGCCGGACCGGCCCCCGCCCACCAACGTCCGCATCCCGCCCCACGGCGGACTGCTCGCCGTGCTCGCCGGAGCGGGCAGCCGTGCCAAGGGCCTCGGCGCCGGCCAAGCCGGCCGAGGGGCCCTTTCGGGATGCCCGCTCGGGCGCGGCCCGGCAGCGCGGTCCACCGCGCCCGTCGTTCGTCCGCGGCGCCGCCGTGGCCGGTCGGGCGGTTCCCCGCGCCCCTTCGCGGCGCGGGGCCCCAGCCCTCAGGCCGCCCGGGCCGGGATCACCGCCGACACGCGGAAGCCGCCCGCGTCGGTGGGACCCGAGACGAACACCCCGCCCAGCGCGCTCACCCGCTCCCGCATCCCCACCAGTCCGTTGCCCCCGCTCGGCAACCGCGCCCCCTCCACCACGCCCGGCTCCGGCCGCTCGTTCTCCACCTGCATCGCGATCTCCGCGGACCGGTGGGCGAGCCGCACATGCGTCCGCGCGCCCGC
Source organism: Streptomyces sp. NPDC048664 (assembly GCF_040650555.1). Classification (NCBI taxonomy): domain Bacteria; kingdom Bacillati; phylum Actinomycetota; class Actinomycetes; order Kitasatosporales; family Streptomycetaceae; genus Streptomyces; species Streptomyces sp. NPDC048664. The sequence continues at coordinate 186,824 of NZ_JBEZHK010000011.1, forward strand.
CGCGTGCTTGTGCACGTTGGTCAACGCCTCCTGCACCACGCGGTACGCCGTCCGCTCCACCACCCGCGCGTACGGCCTGACCACGCCCTCCACCGACAACCGCACCACCATCCCCGCGGCCGCCGACTGCCCGACCAGCTCCTCCAGCTCCGCCAGGCACGGCCCTTCCACCCCGTCGTCCGCCGCCCGCGACGCCGCCGCCGCGGCCGCCGCCCCCACCGCCGCCAACGGCACCGCCACCTCGGCCACGACCTCGGCGGGCCGCACCCCCGCGCCCTCGCCCGTCCGCAGCACGCCGAGCATCTCCCGCAGCTCGGTCAGCGCCTGCCGCCCCATGTCCCCCACCAGGGCCGCGTTGCGCACCGCCTTCTCCGGGTCCTTGCGCGCCACAGCCTGCAACGCGGCCGCGTGCACCACCATCAGGCTCACCCGATGCGCCACCACGTCGTGCATCTCACGGGCGATCCGCGTCCGCTCCTCGTTGCGCGCCCACTCCGCGCGCTCCTCCGCCCGCTCGGCGAGCAGCATCAGCTCCCGCTCCAGCGAGTCCGCCCGCTCCCGCAGGCTCTCCATCAACCGCCGCCGCGCACCCGCGTACAGCCCGAGCAGCACCGGCGGCGCCATCATCCCGAGGGCCGTCGTCACCGACAGGAACGGGATGAACCCGCCGGCGATCGAGAGATCACCCCGCGCCAGACCCTGATGGGCCCGCACATACGTCACGATGAACATCCCGGCGAACGACATCCCCGCGAGCGCGCCGATGATCCGCCGCGGCAGTTCGGACGCCGCCAGCGTGTACAGCCCCACCACGCCCATCAGGAAGCCCATCTGGGCGGGGGTGATCGCGATCGAGACCAGCACCACGGCGATCGGCCATCTCCGCCTCAGCAGCAGCGTGAGCCCCGCGAACAGCCCGAACACCATCCCCACGGGCACGGGCAGCCCCGCGTCCCGGGAGAACTCGATCCCCTCCAGCGCACACTCCACGGCCGACGCCGCCGCGAGCGAGACGTCCAGCACCGCACCGCGCCACCTCGCCCACCACCAGGGGCCGGCATCGGCCCCCCGGTGGACTTCCCCCGTTGTGGTCATGCCCTCAGCCTACGGGCGCCGGGCCGGGCGGATCCGGCGAGTTTCGCCGGGCGGGCCGCCCCGCGCCGCGCGGGGCGCGCGAGGGCACCGGCCAAGATCGTCCACGTCGTGCGCGGCGCCCGCCCGTCCCGTCGGATCGAGGGCGGGGGAGAGGGGATTCACGGCCCGAGCCCCGGTACGTCTCCGGTAAGGTCTGAGGCGCTGTCCCCCGTGGTGTAACTGGCAGCACACTGGTTTTTGGTACCAGCAGGACAAGGTTCGAATCCTTGCGGGGGAGCCCCGGCACACGAGGCCCGGTCCGGGTCCCGGCCCGATGGGCCCGGGACCCGCTCTCATGTCGCGCACCCAACGCCCCGGTATCCTGCGGATGTCCACCCACCCCAGAAGCCGAAGGGCATCCCGTGAGTGCCAACCGCCCGGCCGCCGTCGTCGTTCTCGCAGCGGGTGAGGGCACCCGTATGAAGTCGGCCACACCCAAGGTCCTGCATGAGATCTGCGGCCGTTCCCTCGTCGGACATGTGCTCGCCGCCGCGCGCGAGTTGAAGCCCGAGCATCTCGTCGTCGTCGTGGGCCACGCCCGCGAGCAGGTCTCCGCGCACCTCACCGCGATCGACCCGGACGTCCGCACGGCCGTCCAGGCCGAGCAGAACGGCACCGGACACGCCGTGCGGATGGGCCTGGAGGAGCTGGGCGGCGGTGTGGACGGCACCGTGGTCGTGGTGTGCGGCGACACTCCGCTGCTCACCGGCGCGACCCTCGGCCGGCTGACCGCCACGCACCAGGAGGACGGCAACGCCGTCACGGTGCTGACCGCCGAGGTGCCGGACGCCACCGGTTACGGCCGTATCGTGCGCGACGCCGCCAGCGGTGCCGTGACCGCGATCGTCGAGCACAAGGACGCGAGCGAGGACGAGCGGGCGATCCGGGAGATCAACTCGGGGGTGTTCGCCTTCGACGGCCGACTGCTGGCCGAGGCACTCGGGAAGGTCCGGACGGACAACAGCCAGGGTGAGGAGTACCTCACGGACGTGCTGGGGATCCTGCGCGCGGCGGGGCACCGGGTGGGCGCGTCGGTGGCGGCGGACCACCAGGAGATCGCGGGCATCAACAACCGCGTGCAGCTGTCCCAGGCGCGCCGGGTGCTCAACGACCGGCTGCTGACGGACGCGATGCTCGCCGGCGTGACGGTGGTGGACCCGGCGTCGACGTGGGTCGACGTGACGGTGACGTTCGAGCGGGACGCGGTGGTGCTGCCGGGGACGCAGCTGCTGGGTTCGACGCACGTGGGCGAGGGCGCCGAGGTGGGTCCGAACTCGCGCCTGACGGACACCCGGGTGGGTGCGGGCGCGCGGGTGGACAACACGGTGTCGAACGGAGCGGTGGTGGGCCCCGAGGCGTCGGTGGGTCCGTTCGCGTATCTGCGGCCGGGCACGCGGCTGGGCGTGAGGTCGAAGGTCGGCACGTACGTGGAGACGAAGAACGCCTCCATCGGCGAGGGCACGAAGGTGCCGCACCTGTCGTACGTGGGCGACGCGACGATCGGCGACTTCACCAACATCGGGGCGGCGAGCGTGTTCGTGAACTATGACGGAAAGGACAAACACCACACGACGGTGGGGTCGCACTGCCGTACCGGTTCGGACAACATGTTTGTGGCTCCTGTCACGGTGGGGGACGGTGCCTACACCGCGGCGGGTTCGGTGATCACGAAGGACGTTCCGCCCGGTTCGCTGGCCGTGGCCCGTGGCCAGCAGCGGAATATCGAGGGTTGGGTCGCTCGCAAGCGTCCGGGAAGCGCGGCGGCGAAGGCGGCCGAGGCCGCTTCCCCGGGGGCCGAGGGCGAGGACTGAGCGCACTCGGGTGCGCCGGATACGGCGTACCGTGAGAGATGCACGCCCCGCACCCCCACCAGCCGAGATGGCCGCCGAGTTGCAGTCGCTGTGTTGCCGCAGCCGTGGTGGCCTCGCGGTACCGAGTTGAGACACCTCTGAGGAGACAGTGCCGTGACCGGGATCAAGACGACCGGCCAGAAGAAGTTGATGTTCTTCTCCGGCCGCGCCCACCCCGAGCTTGCCGAGGAGGTCGCCCAGCAGCTGGGTGTCGGGGTCGTCCCGACGAAGGCCTTCGATTTCGCCAACGGTGAGATCTATGTGCGCTACCAGGAGTCGGCGCGCGGTGCCGACTGCTTCCTGATCCAGAGCCACACGGCTCCGATCAACAAGTGGATCATGGAGCAGCTGATCATGATCGACGCGCTGAAGCGCGCGTCGGCGCGGTCGATCACCGTCATCGTGCCGTTCTACGGTTACGCGCGGCAGGACAAGAAGCACCGTGGGCGTGAACCGATCTCGGCGCGTCTGGTCGCGGATCTGATGAAGACGGCGGGTGCGGACCGGATTCTGACGGTCGACCTGCACACCGACCAGATCCAGGGCTTCTTCGACGGCCCGGTGGACCACCTGTTCGCGCTGCCGCTGCTGGCGGACTACGTGGGCCACAAGGTGGACCGCTCCAAGCTGACGGTGGTCTCGCCGGACGCGGGCCGTGTGCGGGTGGCGGACCGCTGGTGCGACCGGCTGGGCGCGCCGCTGGCGATCGTGCACAAGCGGCGTGACAAGGACGTCGCGAACCAGGTGACGGTGCACGAGGTCGTCGGTGACGTGGAGGGCCGTATCTGCGTCCTGGTCGACGACATGATCGACACGGGTGGCACGATCTGCGCCGCCGCGGACGCGCTGTTCGCGCACGGCGCGGAGGACGTGATCGTGACGGCGACGCACGGTGTGCTGTCGGGTCCGGCCGCCGACCGCCTGAAGAACTCCAAGGTGAGCGAGTTCGTGTTCACGAACTCGCTGCCCACCCCGGGAGAGCTGGAGCTGGACAAGATCACGGTGCTGTCGATCGCTCCGACGATCGCGAGCGCGGTGCGCGAGGTGTTCGAGGACGGCTCGGTGACGAGCCTGTTCGACGAGCAGTGAGGGTCCGCCGGTAGCCCCGGCAGAGATCGTTTTGGGTGCGGCCTCCCGGCCGAGTAGACTGCTGCAGTTGCTCGGCGAGGGAGGCCGTACCCATGGGTACGGCGGTCCGTTATCGACGCGCTCTTCGTAGCAGGCCGTTCGTGGCCGGGTGACCTCTCCAGGCTCCATGGAGCAGGGAGATCCCCACTGTTTTTCGTCCTACGAGGAGTGAGCATGTCCGAGGTGAAGATCTCCGCCGAGTCGCGCAGCGAGTTCGGCAAGGGTGCCGCGCGCCGTATCCGTCGTGACCACAAGGTCCCGGGTGTTCTGTACGGTCACGGTTCCGACCCGCTGCACCTGACCCTGCCGGGCCACGAGCTGCTGATGGCGCTGCGCACGCCGAACGTCCTGATCTCCCTGGACATCGACGGCAAGACCAACGAGCTGGCGATCCCGAAGTCCGTGCAGCGTGACCCGCTGAAGGGCTTCCTGGAGCACGTGGACCTGCTGCTGGTGAAGCGCGGCGAGAAGGTCACCGTCGAGGTCCCGGTGCACGCCGAGGGCGAGCTGGCCCCCGGTGGCAACCTGCTGGAGCACGTCCTGGTGGCGCTTCCGGTCGAGGCCGAGGCCACGCACATCCCGGAGGCCGTGACGGTCTCGGTCGAGGGTCTGGAGGCCGGTGCCTCGATCCACGCCAAGGACGTCAAGCTCCCCTCCGGCGTGACCCTGGCCGTCGAGGAGGACGCGGTCGTCCTCCAGGTCCTGGCCGCCCAGGCCGAGGAGGCCCCGGAGGGCGAGGAGACCGAGGCCGAGGGCGAGGCCGACGAGGCTTCCGCCGAGGCCTGATCCTCGCGCCACATCGTGTCGCCGGCCGCCGCTCCCACTGGGGGCGGCGGCCGGCGCGTATCAAGGAGGCATGGACGTGACCACCCCCGCAAGTGCTCCCTGGCTCGTCGTGGGCCTCGGCAACCCGGGACCCGAGTACGAAATGAACCGGCACAACGTGGGGTTCATGGTGGCCGATCTGCTGGCGGCGCGGATCGGCGGGAAGTTCAAGCGGGCCGGCAAGGCGCAGGCGCAGGTCGTGGAGGGGCGGATCGGCCCCCCGGGCCCCGCGAACCGCCGGGTGGTCCTGGCGAAGCCCATGTCGTACATGAACCTGTCGGGTGGGCCGGTGAACGCGCTGCGGGACTTCTACAAGGTGCCGCTCGCGCAGGTCGTGGCCGTCCATGACGAGCTGGACATCGACTACGGGACGCTGCGCCTGAAGCTGGGCGGCGGGGACAACGGCCACAACGGGCTGAAGTCGATGACCAAGGCGATGGGCCCGGACTACCACCGGGTGCGGTTCGGGATCGGGCGTCCGCCGGGTCGTATGCAGGTGGCGGACTTCGTGCTGAAGGACTTCTCCTCCGCGGAGCGCAAGGAGCTGGACTACTTCGTGGACCGCGCGGCGGACGCGGTGGAGTGTCTGGTGATCGAGGGTCTGGAGCGGGCGCAGGGCACGTACAACACGTGAGCCTGCCTGCGGCCCGGGGTTACGTGCGGACAACTGGGGACTTGTCGCCCGCCGGTCCCGGGCGGGGTTGACCAGGTGCGGAAGGCTGGCCAGTATCGCGGCCATGCCTTCCGCCTCCTCCCCCCGGGCCTCCCATCGGGCGCCTTCCCACGCGGCGCCCCGGGGCGCGGTGACAGCGCTGCGGACGGTGCGGCACGCGGTCCTCGGCGCGGTCGCGGTGGTGATCCTGATCGGCGGTGTGTGGGGGTCGTGGGGCACCGCGCAGTACGTGATGCTGACCAAGGGCCGGGAGCGCGGCACGATCGAGGTGACCCGGTGCGGGGCCGACACGTGCCATGGCCCGTTCACCCCGCTGTCGACCGGCGCGGTGGCGCGGGGCCGTGTGGTGATCGGCAGGTCGGCCGCGGTCCAGCGGGGGCGGACGTACACGGTGGTGCTGAAGCCGGGTTCCGACGAGGTGGTCCGGTCGGGTCCGGCGGGCGTGCTGTACGCGTGGATTCCGCTCGGCGGGGCGCTGCTGCTGGCCTCTGTCGTGGTGGCGGGCGGGCTGCGGCTGGCGCGGGCGGCATGGCTGCTGGCGGGCGCGGGAATCCTGCTGCTGACGTCGGCGTTCGCGGTGATCTGAACGGCGTACGGTAGGGCTGTGCCCCCGGGCCCATGCGGGGCCCGGGGGCACAGCCGTGTCCGGTCGGCTCGACAGCCGGGGGTCAGCCGGTGTTGCGCAGTCCGGCGGCGACGCCGTTGACGGTGAGCAGCAGCGCGCGGGACAGCAGCGGGTCGGCTTCGGTGCCGGCCGCCGCCGCGTCGCGCTGGCGCTTGAGAAGGGCGACCTGGAGGTAGGAGATCGGGTCCAGGTAGGCGTCGCGGATGGTGAAGGTCTGCTTGAGGCCCGGGTCGGCGTCGAGCAGGTCCTTCTCACCGGTGACACGCAAAATCTCGCGGACCGTCAGCTCGTGTTCGGCCTCGATGCGGGCGAACACGTGCTTCAGCTCGTCGGGCACGAGGGTGTCCACGTAGTGCCGGGCGATCCGCAGATCGGTCTTGGCGAGGGTCATCTCGACGTTGGAGACGAAGTTGCGGAAGAAGTGCCACTGCCCGTGCATCTCGTCCAGGACGCTGTCGAGCCCCGACTCGCGCAGCGCCTTGAGGCCCGACCCGACGCCGTACCAGCCGGGGACGATCTGGCGTGACTGGGTCCAGCCGAAGACCCAGGGGATGGCGCGCAGTCCGTCGAGTCCGGCCCCGGAGTCGGGGCGGCGGGAGGGCCGCGAGCCGAGGTGGAGTTCGGCGAGCTGGTCGACGGGAGTGGAGGCGAAGAAGTACGCGGGCAGGTCGGGGTCGTCGACGAGGGTGCGGTAGGCGGCGTGGGCCGCGTCGGAGACGACGTCCATCGCCGCGTCCCAGCGGGCGAGGGCGTCGCTGGACTGGCGGGGCGCGGTGTGCAGGGCGGAGGCCTGGAGGGTGGCGGCGACGGTGAGTTCGAGGTTCTCGCGGGCCAGGGAGGGGATGAGGTACTTGTCGGAGATGACCTCGCCCTGCTCGGTGACCTTGATCTCGCCTTCGAGGGTGCCCCAGGGCTGGGCCAGGATCGCGTCGTGGGTGGGGCCGCCGCCTCGGCCGACGGTGCCGCCGCGGCCGTGGAAGAGGCGCAGCCGCACACCGTAGCGGTGGGCGACGTCGCGCAGCCGGCGTTGGGCGCGGTGGATCTCCCACTGGGAGGTGGTGATGCCGCCGAACTTGGAGGAGTCGCTGTAGCCGAGCATGACCTCCTGGACGTCGCCGCGCAGGGCGACCAGGCGCCGGTAGGAGGGGTCGGAGAGCATGTCCTCCAGGATGGTGTCGGCGGCCTTGAGCTCGTCGGTGGTCTCCAGGAGGGGGACGATGCCGATCCTGGCCCAGCCGGCGTGGAGGTCCAGGAGTCCCGCCTCGCGGGCGAGGACGGCGGCGGCGAAGACGTCGTCGGCGCCCTGGCACATGGAGATGATGTACGACTCGATGACGTCGGGGCCGAACGCCTTCATGGCGCGCCCGATGGTCTCGAAGGTGCCGAGGGTCTTCGTTCCGGCGTCGTCGAGGGGGGCCGGGCTGGGGGCGAGCGGGCGACGGGAGCGGAGCTCCTTGGCGAGGAGCTTGTGCCGGTACTCGCGGGGCATGTCGTCGTAGCGCCAGGACTCCTCGCCCAGGCGGTCGAAGAGCTGGCCGAGGGCGTGGTGGTGGGCGTCGGCGTGTTCGCGGACGTCCATGGTGGCCAGCTGGAGGCCGAAGGCGGCGAGGGTGCGGATGGTGCGGGCGAGCCGGCCGTCGGCGAAGAGCCCGCCGCGGTGGGCGCGCAGGGAGGTCTGGATGAGCCGCAGGTCGTGCAGGAGTTCGGCGGTGCCGAGGTAGTCGAGGCCGGGTTCGTGCCGGGAGCCGCGGGCGAGCCGTTCCTTGGTGTTGGTGAGCTTCTCGCGGATGCAGGTGGCCTTGAGCCGGTAGGGCTCCTCGGCGTTCAGCCGCTTGTAGCGGGGGCTGATCCCGGGCAGCCGGTCCAGGTCGGTGCGCAGGGACGCGAGGAGTTCCTCGGTGGCTCCGGTGTAGCGGACGGACTGGGAGAGCAGGGCGCGCAGTTCGTCGATGGTGTCGAGCGCGTCGTTGATCCCGTGTTCGTGCTGGAGGATGAGCACGTCCCAGGTGACCTGGGGGGTGACGTTGGGGTTGCCGTCGCGGTCGCCGCCGATCCAGGTGCCGAAGGTGAGGGGCCTGGTGGTGTCGGGGAGCTTGACGCCGACGCGTTCGAGTTCGGCGGTCAGGTCCTCCAGGACGTCGCCGACGGCGTGGGCGTGGAGCTCGTCGAGGTAGTAGATGGCGTTGCGGGCCTCGTCGGCGGGTTCGGGGCGGACCACGCGCAGTTCGTCGGTCTGCCAGACGAGGTCGATGTTCTCGGCGAGGCGGCTGTCGTGGCGGCGGCGGTCGGCGACCGTGACGGGGGTTTCGAGGAGTTCGGCGATGCGCCGGAGCTTGCCGAGGACGGAGCGGCGTGCGGCCTCGGTGGGGTGCGCGGTGAAGACGGGGCGCACGGTGAGGTTCTCGACGCTCTCGCGGACGTGCTGGGGGTCGGCGTCCTTCAGGCGGTCGGCGGTGCGGGCGAGGAGCCCGCCCTCGGTCTCCCGGCGGGCGCGCAGTTCGCGTCCGCGGTGGACCTGTTCCGCGACGTTGGCGAGGTGGAAGTAGGTGGAGAAGGCGCGGACGAGGCGCGCGGCGGTCTCCAGTTCGGTGCCGCGCAGGAGTTCGGCGGCTGCCTCCCCGTCCTCGCGGGTCAGTCGACGGACACGTTCGACCAGTTCCAGGAGTTCGGGGCCTTCTTGCCTGACCAGGGTCTCGCCGAGCAGATCACCCAGTCGGCGGATGTCGGCGCGCAGCTCGCCGCCGCCCACCGTGGTCCGGTCACCGGCCTGGTCGGGCGTGCGGTCGCTGGTCTGGTCCTGCGTCTGGTCGTCGGCACTGCTCACAGGTGCGGCTCCTTGCAGTGGTGAAGCTCGTCCGGAGGGGGCCCGGAGCGGGGCCGTGCGACGGATGCCGCTTGTGGCCCTGGTGTCCGGGAGGGATTCAGAGCGGACCGCGCTGTCCGACCGGCTCCCAGGATAGGTGTCCACACGGACGCGCAGGGTCAGGGGCTCTTGCCGCCGGGTGCCGCACTGCCATACTTACGACGCCGTAGGTTACGGAGCCGTAGGGAATCCCGTCAGATCACGGGGGAACCCTGGACCGTATCCGGGCACACCTGCCTCGACCCTCGACCCCACAGGGGACGCCCCATGGCCACAAGCTCCGATGTGATCGATGACGCTCCGGAGGCGAACGGCGACACGCCGTTGACGTCCGCGACGCTGGGTGGCGAGCGCAAGGGTTCGATCGAGCAGTTCACCCTGCTGCTGTTCATCGTCCTCCCGTTCCTGGCGCTGATCGCGGCGGTGCCGCTGGCGTGGGGGCGGGGGGTGAGCTGGCTCGATCTGGGCCTGATGGTGTTCTTCTACTTCCTCGGCTGCCACGGCATCACGATCGGCTTCCACCGCTATTTCACGCACGGCTCCTTCAAGGCGAAGCGGCCCCTGAGGATCGCGCTGGCGATCGCCGGGTCGCTGGCGGTGGAGGGTCCGCTGGTGCGCTGGGTGGCCGATCACCGCAAGCACCACAAGTTCTCGGACGCCGAGGGCGACCCCCACTCGCCGTGGCGGTTCGGTGAGACGGTGCCGGCGCTGATGAAGGGCCTGTGGTGGGCGCACATCGGCTGGCTGTTCGACGAGGAGCAGACACCGCAGGAGAAGTACGCGCCCGACCTGGTCAAGGATCCGGCGATCCGGGCGGTCTCCCGCCAGTTCGTGCTGTGGACGGCGGTGTCGCTGGGGCTGCCGCCGCTGATCGGCGGGCTGGTGACGATGTCGTGGTGGGGTGCGTTCACGGCGTTCTTCTGGGGCTCGCTCGTACGGGTGGCGCTGCTGCACCACGTGACCTGGTCGATCAACTCGATCTGCCACGCGGTGGGCAAGCGGCCGTTCAAGTCGCGGGACCGCTCGGGCAACGTGTGGTGGCTGGCGGTGCTGTCGTGCGGGGAGTCCTGGCACAACCTGCACCACGCGGACCCGACGTCGGCGCGGCACGGTGTGGAGCGCGGCCAGGTGGACTCCTCGGCGCGGCTGATCCGCTGGTTCGAGCGGCTCGGCTGGGCGTACGACGTGCGCTGGCCGTCACGCTCGCGTATCGATTCGCGCCGCAGCGGGGCCGGGGACGACTCCCGGCGCGGGAGGGCGGCCGCGGACGCGGCATGATTGAGGCGTGGCGACCGACTCATCCAGCACCCCGAACAGCGAGAAGCCCCGGCGTACCCGCCGTACCCGGATGACGGGCGCGGAGCGCCGTCAGCAGTTGCTGGAGATCGGCCGCACGCTGTTCGCGGCGAAGGGGTTCGAGGGCACGTCGGTGGAGGAGATCGCGGCGAAGGCCGGGGTGTCCAAGCCGGTGGTGTACGAGCACTTCGGCGGCAAGGAGGGGCTGTACGCCGTGGTGGTGGACCGCGAGATGCGGTGTCTGCTGGACATGGTGACGAGCTCGCTGACGGCGGGGCATCCGCGGGAGCTGTGCGAGCAGGCGGCCTTCGCCCTGCTGGACTACATCGAGGAGTACACGGACGGGTTCCGGATCCTGGTGCGGGACTCGCCCATCCCCCAGTCGACGGGGTCGTTCGCGTCGCTGATCTCGGACATCGCCACCCAGGTGGAGGACATCCTGGGCCGCGAGTTCAAGAGCCGCGGTTTCGACCCGAAGCTGGCCCCGCTGTACGCGCAGGCGCTGGTGGGCATGGTGGCGCTGACGGGGCAGTGGTGGCTGGACGTGCGCCGCCCGAAGAAGGCGGAGGTGGCCGCGCATCTGGTGAACCTGGCGTGGCACGGCCTGGACGGCCTGGAGCCGAGGCCCCGCCTGATAGGGCACCGCAAGAGCTGAGGTGCGGGGCGCGATCACCCGATGTGATGACCTTTGTCGGTCTCGACGGCTACGGTGGCGGCCTGGGCCGAATCCCGCTCATGGGAGGAATCACCGTGACTGCCGAGCCGTTCGACATCGACATCACGACGAACGCCCCCAGGCAGCTGCAGTAGTCAGCGGCTCCAGGAACTCCAGCCGGTTCCCCACCGGATCCCACGAGTAGAAGCGCCGGTGCCCCGGCAGGTCGCCGTCCCAGTTCACCGGTGCCCCGTGGGCGGCCAGCCGGGCCGCGTACGCCTCGATCTCCGTCACCCGCAGCCCGGGGTGGGCCTTCTTTGCGGGGCGGAAGTCGTTCTCGACGCCGAGGTGCAGTTGCACGGTTCCGGCCTGGAACCAGCAGCCTCCGCGTGCGGCGAGTACCGGTGGCTTGGGGAGCTCGGTCATGCCGAGAGTGCCGGCGTAGTAGGCGCGCAGCAGTTCCTCCGAGCCGGGGGGCGCGGCGAGCTGGACGTGGTCGAGGGCGGCGAGCATCGCTCAGCCCTCCTTCGTGGCCACGGCGAAGACGCGGCGGAACGGGAACACGGTGCCGTGTCGGGTGGGCGGGTACGCCTGGCGCAGTGCGGTGCGGTACTCGGCGAGGAAGTCCTCCGCGTCCTCGCCCAGCTCGGTGAGGACCGGCCGCAGTCCGGTGCCCTTGACCCAGTCCAGGACCGGGTCCTCGCCCTGGAGCAGATGCAGATAGGTGGTCTCCCACACGTCGGCGGCGCAGCCGAGGGCGGTGAGGTGCGCCAGGTAGGCCTCGGGCGCGAGGACGGCGTCGTCGTGGCGCAGGGTGTCGGCGAGACGGTCCTTCCAGCGGGCGGAGTGGGCGATCCGGCGCATCAGCCGGTGGCTGGGCGAGTCGAAGTTGCCGGGCACCTGGAAGGCGAGGGTGCCGCCGGGGGTGAGGGCGTCGATCCAGTCGGAGAAGCGGTGGACGTGGCCGGGCACCCACTGGAGGGTGGCGTTGCTGATGATCAGGTCGCAGGGCTCGGCGGGCGTCCAGTCGCGGGCGTCGGCGTGGGCGAAGTCGAGACGGCCGGGGCCCCGGGGCGGGCCCTCGTGCTCGGCGTGGGCGGCGGCGAGCATCTCGGGCGAGTTGTCGTAGCCGGTGATGTGCGCGGTGGGCCAGCGGTCGGCGAGCAGCACGGTGACGTTGCCGGGCCCGCAGCCCAGGTCGGCGATGCGGGGCTGCTCGCCGGGCAGCGCGGGGACGCGGGCGAGCAGGTCGGCGAAGGGGCGGGCGCGGTGGCCGGCGTGGCGCAGGTACTGGCCGGGGTCCCAGGCGGGGACGGTGGGCATGGCGTGGTCCTCCTCGCGGTGAAGGTGTGGTGCGGGTCCGGGGGCGAAGGCGCCACCCCCGTGGGCGCCTTCGCCGCCGTACGGGCTCCATCCTCGGACCCCTCTATCTCGATGTCAAGAAGCTTGACATCGAGAGACTTCACATCAAGAGACTCCATGTCGACACAACCACTACACTGATCGTCATGGAGGACGAGGTCGATCGGCTGGTCGCGGCGTGGCGCAGGGAGCGCCCGGACCTCGACGTGGAACCGCTCGAGGTGCTCAGCCGGGTGAGCAGGCTGGCCCGGCACCTGGACCGCGCCCGCCGACTGGCGTTCGCGGAACACAACCTGGAGCCGTGGGAGTTCGACGTCCTCACCGCGCTGAGGCGGGCCGGGAGCCCCTATCAGCTCTCCCCCGGCCAGCTCCTCACCCAGACGCTGGTCACCTCCGGCACGATGACCAACCGCATCGACCGCCTCGCGAAGAAGGGCCTGGTCGAGCGGCTGCCCGATCCCAGCGACCGCCGTGGAGTGCTGGTGCGGCTCACGGACGAGGGCCGGGACCGGGCGGACCAGGCGCTCGCCGGACTGCTCGCCCAGGAGCGCGCCATCCTGTCGGAGCTGAGCGGGGCCCAGCGCGGTGACCTGGCGGCGCTGCTACGCCAGCTGACCGCCCCGTTCGACAACATCCCCGGCTAGGTCGGCCGGCCCCACACCGGCCCGGCGGGCCAGGGCCACGGCGGCGAGGGTGGAGTGGACGCCCAGCTTGCCGAGGACGTTCTGCATATGGGTGCGGACCGTGTGCGGGGACAGGAACAGCCGCTCGGCGACGGCCTTGCGGCCGAGCCCGGCGACCATGCAGCGCAGCACCTCACGCTCCCGGGGCGTCAGGGACTCCACCAGCCGTTCGCTCTCGGTGCGGTGCTTGCGGGCGGCGGTCAGCTCGCGCAGCACACCGGTGAGCAGGGCGGGCGGAAGGTGCGTCTCGTCGCGCAGCACACCCCGGATGACCGTGAGCAGCCGGGACAGCGAGCAGTCCTTGGCCACCCAGCCGGACGCCCCGGCCTGCAGCGCGAGGGCCGCCCGCCGGGGGTCGTCCCGCTCGGCGAGGACGACGGTGCGCACACCCGGCTGCTGCTGTCCGGCGCGTACTCCCGCGACCAGGGAGATGCCGTCGACCAGCCCCTCCTCGTTGCTCTCCTGGACCGGGACCGCCGGGCGCGTGCCCGGGACGTTGCCGCCCAGGTCGGCGTCGACGAGCATCACGTCGAACCTGCGGCCCTCGGCGGCGGCCCGCTCCAGGCAGCGCAGCGCGGCCGGGCCGCTGCCCGCCGCGGACACCTCCACGTCCGACTCGGCCGCCAGCGCGGCGGCGAGGGACTCGGCGAAGATGCGATGGTCGTCGACGACCAGGACTCGGATACGAACCACTCAAACCCCCACTGACCGGGGGACGACCGATGCGGGGTACGGCGCGCCCGGAACTCCCCGGTTCCTCACCTGAGACAGGGCGGCGCAGCCCACCGCCGCCCCTCTTCGGGGCGTCGTACCCGGCTGTACCGCCCACTGGCCGGCACCGACCCCCCGACCGGCGCTGGTCACAGGGTAGAGCCAGAGGCCGGGAGGGGAAGGGGATTCGCTGAACTGGTCTGCCAGCGCGTTTATGGTGAGCCGCATGTTCCGTATCGAGACGGAAGTCGACAAGCGGCGGCGGGACCTGCTGCGCGCCCGGCTGAGCGAGACGAACACGGCGGCCTCCCCGGTGGTGCGCGCACTGCGCGGCACCCCCCGTGAGCGTGAAGTCCCCTTGCACGTCTGGGGGTTGGACGCAGTGGGCGAGGTGGCTGGTGGACTGGTCGGCCACACGTGGGCGACGTGGCTGCACATCACCTACCTGTGGGTCGACGACCGCCATCGCGGCAACGGCCTCGGCACCCGGTTGCTCCTGGAGGCGGAGCGCGTCGCGCGCGAGGGGCGCGCGTGCACGGCCGCGCGCCTGGAGACCTGGGACTTCCAGGCGCCGCAGTTCTACCGGCGGCGCGGCTACGCCGTGGTGGGCACGGTGGCCGACTACCCCCCGGGCATCACGGAGTACACGATGACCAGGCGGCTGACCTGACGGACGCCGGCACGGCCCGGCGGCGTCAGCTCACGCGGTGGGCGCCCCGGGACGGGTGCGCCGGGAAGACGCGGGGCGCCGGGAAGCCGGCCGCGGCGAAGGCCTTCTCCAGGTCCTCGGTGAGGGTGTCGGCGTGCGCGGCCTTCGCCAGGACGATCGCCGAGCCGCCGAATCCGCCGCCCGTCATGCGGGCGCCCAGCGCGCCGCGGGCGTTCGCCGTGTCGACCACCAGGTCCAGTTCCGGGCAGGAGATCCGCAGGTCGTCCCGCAGGGAGAGGTGGCCCTCGGTCAGCAGGGGGCCGACGGCCCGTACGTCGCCCGCGTCCAGCAGGGCGGCGACGCGTTCGACGCGGTGGTCGTCCGAGACCACATGGCGCACATAGCGGCGCACCCGCTCGGAGGTCAGGCGCCCGAGCGCGGCCGGCAGGTCCTCGTGGGCGAGGTCCCGCAGATGCGTGACACCGAGCTGCCGCGCGCCCTCCTCGCATCCCGCGCGCCGCTCCGCGTACGCCCCGTCGCCCAGGGCGTGCTTGACCCGGGTGTCGACCACGAGCAGCTTGACGCCCTGGGCGCCCGGGTCGAAGGGGATCTGGCGCAGGGACAGATCGCGGCAGTCCAGGTGCAGGGCGTGGCCCTCGGTGGCGCACGCCGACGCCATCTGGTCCATGACACCGCACGGCACGCCCACGAAGTCGTTCTCGGCGCGCTGGGCGAGCCGGGCGAGTCCGGGGCGGGTCAGGCCGAGGCCGTACAGGTCGTTCAGGGCGAGCGCGGTGACGACCTCCAGGGCCGCCGACGAGGACAGGCCCGCGCCGGTCGGCACCGTGGAGGACAGGTGGAGGTCGGCGCCGGTGACCGGGTGGCCCGCCTCGCGCAGCGCCCAGACGACGCCCGCCGGGTAGGCGGCCCAGCCGGTGTCCGCCGGCGGTGCCAGGTCCTCGACACGCAGTTCGACGACCGGTCCCCCGATGTCGGCGGAGTGCAGGCGCAGCACCCCGTCCGTGCGGCGGGAGACGGCCGCTAGGGCCTGGTGCGGCAGGGCGAACGGCATCACGAACCCCTCGTTGAAGTCCGTGTACTCGCCGATCAGATTGACCCGGCCCGGTGCCGCCCACACCCCCTCGGGCGTCGTCCCGTACAGCCGCGTGAAGCCCTCGCGCACGTCCACCTACCGCTCCTCGGCGATCTTCCGCGCGAACTCCCACGCGTCCGCGACGATGCCCGCGAGGTCCGCGCGGGACGGGTTCCAGCCCAGCCGCTCCCGGGCGGTGGCGGCGGAGGCGACCAGGACCGCCGGGTCTCCGCCCCGGCGCGGAGCCACGACCTCCGGGATCGGGTGCCCGGTGACCTTGCGGACGGTCTCGACGACCTCGCGCACCGAGAAGCCGTTGCCGTTGCCCAGGTTGCAGATCAGGTGCTCGCCCGCGGTGGCGGCGCCGAGCGCCAGCAGATGGGCCTCGGCCAGGTCCGCGACATGGATGTAGTCGCGCACGCAGGTGCCGTCCGGGGTCGGGTAGTCGTCGCCGAAGACGGAGATCGCCGCACGCCGCCCCTGCGCGACCTGGAGCACGAGCGGGATGAGGTGGGACTCGGGGTCGTGCCGCTCACCGCGGCTGCCGTACGCGCCCGCGACGTTGAAGTAGCGCAGGGAGACCGCGGCCAGGCCGTGCGCGGCGGCCTCGCCGGTGATCATGTGGTCGACGGCCAGCTTGGAGGCGCCGTAGGGGTTGGTGGGCCGGGTCGGCGCGGACTCCGTGATCGGCACCCGCTCCGGCTCGCCGTAGGTGGCGGCGGTGGAGGAGAAGACGAGCGTGCGCACGCCCGCCGCACGCATCGCGCCGAGCAGCGCCATGGTGCCGCCGACGTTGTTGTCCCAGTACTTCTCGGGCTTGACGACCGACTCGCCGACCTGGGAGAAGGCGGCGAAGTGCAGGACCGCGTCGAAGGAGGGGTCCAGCCAGGTGGCGGCGTCGCGGATGTCGCCCTCGACGAAGGAGGCCCCCTCCGGGACCCCCGCGCGGAATCCGGTCGAGAGGTTGTCGAGCACGACGACCTCGTGCCCCGCCTCGAGCAGGTGCTGCGCCACCACGCTGCCGACATATCCCGCGCCGCCGGTGACCAGGTACTTCCCACTCATGAACTCGCTACCTCTCGCAGTCGCTGGGCCGCGGCTTCCGGCGGCACGTCGTTGATGAACACGTTCATGCCGGACTCGGAACCCGCGAGGAACTTCAGCTTGCCGGAAGTTCGGCGGACGGTGAAAAGCTCGAGGTGGAGCGCGAAGTCGTCCCGGGTGACGTCGCCCGGGACGTCCAGGGCACCGAACGGCGCCTGGTGCCAGGCCGCGATGTACGGCGTCGGCGACCCGACCCCGTCGAAGATCCGGTCGAAGCGCCTCAAGAGTTCCAGATACACCTGGGGGAACTCTGTGCGTGCGGCGTCGCCCAGCGCGAGAAGGTCGGGGACGCGCCGGCGGGGGTAGAGGTGGACCTCGTAGGGCCAGTGCGCGGCGTGGGGGACGAAGGCGACCCAGTGCTCACTCTCCAGGACGACCCGCTCGGCGGCGAGTTCGCGCTCCAGGACGGCGTCGAAGAGGTTGCCCCCGCCGGTCGCCTCCTTGTGGGCGCCGAGCGAACGGAGCATCAGGGTGGTGCGGGGGGTGGTGAAGGGGTACGCGTAGATCTGACCGTGCGGATGGCCGAGGGTCACACCGATCTCCTGGCCGCGGTTCTCGAAGCAGAACACCTGCTTGACGGCGGGCAGGTGGGACAGCTCCGCGGTGCGATCGGTCCAGGCGTCCAGCACCAAGCCCGCCTGCTCCTCGGTGAGGTCGGCGAAGGAGGCGTGGTGGTCGGAGGTGAAGCAGACGACCTCGCAGCGCCCGGAGTCCCCGGCGAGGGAGGGGAAGCGGTTCTCGAAGACGACGACGTCGTACGACGACTCCGGGATCTCGCTGAGCCTGCCGTCCAGGGAGGGGCACAGCGGGCACTCGTCGGCCGGCGGGTGGTAGATCCGGCCCTGGCGGTGGGACGCGACGGCGACCGAGTCGCCGAGCAGCGGGTCGCGGCGGATCTCGGAGGTGGTGACGGTCGGCTGGAGCGGCCGGCGGTCCACCGCGTCCCGCACGGCGTCGTCGCGCAGGTCGTAGTAGACGAGCTCGCGACCGTCGGCCAGCCGGGTCGAGGTCTTCTTCACGGCTCCGTGCCTTTCTGCTGCCACTCCCGCGCCGGGCACGCCGGGCGCTCCCGCGCCCACCCGACACCCTTGCGATCAAACATAACCCAACACAACGAACCATGATGGACCCCCAGGGGTCAACATCACAATCAAACAAAGAGCGTCATCAGAACTGTTCAGATATCCAACGCGAGGGCGTAGGTTCCGCTCTGATCGGCTCACGCAACGAAGCGAGTACTCATGGAAACCGCCACACATCTGGCCGCGGGACTACGGCTCCCCACGAACGGCCTCGACTACACGATCCTCGGGATCTACTTCGCCGTCGTGCTGGGCATCGGCTTCGCCGCCCGCCGCTCCGTGAAGACGAGCCTCGACTTCTTCCTGTCCGGACGCTCACTGCCCGCCTGGATCACGGGCCTCGCGTTCATCTCCGCCAACCTGGCCGCCACCGAGATCCTCGGCATGGCCGCCAACAGCGCCCAGTACGGCGCCTACACCGTCCACTGGTACTGGATCGGCGCCATCCCGGCGATGGTCTTCCTGGGCCTGGTCATGATGCCGTTCTACTACGGCTCCAAGGTCCGCTCGGTCCCGGAGTTCCTGCTGCTGCGCTTCGACAGGGGCGCGCATCTGCTGAGTTCGATCCTGTTCGCCTTCGCGGCCATCCTGATCGCCGGGGTGAACCTGTACGCCCTCGCGATCGTCGTCCAGGCGCTGCTCGGCTGGCCGCAGTGGGTGGCGATCGTGGTCGCCGGCTTCTTCGTGCTCGCGTACATCACCCTCGGCGGGCTCTCGTCCGCGATCTACAACGAGGTGCTCCAGTTCTTCGTGATCCTGGCGGCCCTCATCCCGATCACCGTGCTCGGGCTGAGGAAGGTGGGCGGCTGGGGCGGCCTGACCGACAAGCTCACCGCGGCCCACGGCCACGACTTCACCACCGCCTGGGGCGGCACCGGCATCGGACACGCCAACCCGCTGGGCGCCAACTGGCTGACGATCGTCCTCGGCCTCGGGTTCGTGCTGTCCTTCGGCTACTGGACCACCAACTTCGCCGAGGTGCAGCGCGCGCTGTCCGCGAAGAACCTCTCGGCCGCGCAGCGCACCCCGCTGATCGCCGCCTACCCGAAGATCTTCATCGTCTTCCTGGTGATGATCCCCGGCCTGGTCGCCGCCGCCCTCGTGCCGGAGATCGGCACCCCGGGCTCGGACCTCCAGTACAACGACGCGATCCCGTACCTGATGCAGGAGCTGCTGCCCAACGGCGTGCTCGGCATCGCCGTGACCGGCCTGCTGGCCGCGTTCATGGCGGGCATGGCGGCCAACGTGTCCTCCTTCAACACGGTGTTCACCAACGACATCTGGGCGAAGTACGTGGTCAAGGGCCGCGAGGACTCCTACTACGTGCGGTTCGGCCGGCTCATCACCGCGATCGGCGTGCTCGCGTCCGTCGGCACGGCCTTCCTCGCCTCCTCGTTCTCGAACATCATGAGCTACCTCCAGACGCTGTTCTCCTTCTTCAACGTGCCGATGTTCGTGGTCTTCGTCGTCGGCATGTTCTGGAAGCGCGCGTCCGCGAAGTCCGGCCTGTGGGGCCTGCTCGCCGGGACGGTGACCGCGATGGTCAACTACTTCGTCATCTACAAGGAGGGCGTCATCGGCATCCCCTCCGACCAGGGCGCCAACTTCGTCTCCGCCATCGCCGGGTTCGTGGCGGGCGCGGTCGTCATGGTGGTCGTCTCCCTGTTCACCAAGCCGAAGCCGGAGGAGTCCCTGCGGGGGCTGGTGTACGGCACCAAGTCCCCGGGGATGGCCGAGGCCCCCGCCGAGGGCGACGACGCCTGGTACCGCAAGCCCGCCCTGCTCGGCTGGGGCTCGGTCGTCCTCGCCGCCGCCTGCTACATCCCGTTCTCGTTCTGACCGCGGGAGGATGGAGAGACCATGTCCGAGTACTCCGAGCGTGACGTCCACAGCGCGGTCACCGATCTGGAGGAGAAGTCCGCGACCGCGGCCGGCATCTTCGACCTGCGCCGCATCATCGGCGGCCTGTTCGTGCTCTACGGCGTCATCGTGATGATCGCGGGGTTCACCGCGTCCGACGCCGACATCCGCAAGGCCCAGGGCGTCAACATCAACCTGTGGACCGGCCTGGGCATGCTGCTGCTCGGCCTGTTCTTCCTGCTGTGGCTGAAGCTGCGCCCGACGGTCCCGCCGGCGCCGCCGCTGCCGGACGGCACCGGGAGCACCGACGGCACCACCGACGGCCAGGCCTGACCCCGCGAACCGGTACGGGCCCCCGCCCCGAGGGGAGGGGACCCGTACCGGCCTAGGCCTGTCGGCCCTTGGCGTCGGTGAAGGGGCCCGCGCGGTCCAGGAGGCCCGTGCGGGCGGCGAGGGCCGCGGCCTCCAGCCGGGATCCCACCCCCAGTTTCATCAGGACCCGCTGGACGTGGGTGCGTGCCGTCGAGGGGGCGATGCCCATGCCGGCCGCGATCAGCCGGGTGTCCTCCCCGTCCGCGACCCGCACCAGCACCTCCACCTCGCGCGGGGTCAGCATCTGCAGCAGACGCTGGCCCTCGTCGTCCGGCTGGGCCGCGGGATGGAGCAGCTCGCCGAACGCCCCCTGGAGCAGGGTGGGCGCGACCGCGGCCTCCCCCGCCCGGGCCTTCATGATGGCCCGCTCCACGCCCTCGATGCGCTCGTCGTGCCGTACGTATCCGGACGCTCCGGCCGCGAACGCCGCGGCTATCCCGCGCGGGCTCGGCACCGGTCCGAGGACCAGAACCGCCACCTGCGGACGCTCCCGCTTGATCCGCACCACCGGGTCGAACGCGCCCGGCTCCGCGGGCACCGCGGTGCCCAGCAGGCACACCTCGGGCGCCCTGGCGATCACCAGGTCCGCCGCGCCCGCGCTCGGCGCCGCCGCGGCGAGCACCCGGTGCCCCCGCAGCTTCAGTGCCGAGGCCAGCGCCTCGGCCAGCAGCCGGTGGTCATCGACCACCATGAGCCGCACTCCCATCGAGCAACCCCCCAGTCCCCCCACGGATGCCCGTCACGGATGCCGGACCGGCCCTGAGGGACGTCACCTTTGCCTTTCATGCACCGGGAAGCTACACGCTTGTTCGACGTCGCGCTTCCCCAACGGGGCAAGAATGCCGGGGATTTGCGAAATCCCTCCCATTGGGGCCTGATGAGGGGTACGTGAACGGCCCCGCCCCTGAGCAGGAGCGAGGCCGTATCGCGCGCGCGGCGCGCGCCGCTTCACGCCGGTGCCGCCGCGGGTCGCCGCGCCGTCACCGGCCGATGCTCACTTCGGGCCGAAGCAGAGCGCGACCTTCCTCCCGTCCGAGGAGTCGTACTGGTCCACCGAGTTCTGGGCCAGGCACAGCCGGCCCTGGGCGAAGCGCATCTCGGAGTCGTCGCCGTCCAGGTTGCCGATCGCTTCGCGCATGGCCTCGGAGTCGGGCAGCTCCAGCAGCGTGGAGGGCTTCCCGGTGGTGCCGTCGACCGAGAGCACCTGGGGGCTCTTCTCGTACGAACCGCCCTTGTAGGCCAGCAGGTTCGGGCCGTCCATACGGAGCGGGAAGATGTCGAAGCCGTCCCCCGCGTCGACCTTGTCACCGGTCGTCTTCCCCGTGGCCAGCGAGAACGCGACGATCTCGTTCGTCTGCGCGGAGCCGCCCGAGCCGTCGTGCTCCTTCGTCGGCAGATACAGCTTGTCGTTGCCGACCGTGAACCCGTGGCAGACGTTGATCTCGTCGCAGTCGGCGTCGTACCTGCCGTCCGGGAGGGAGATCTTCGTGCGCAGCCTGCCGGAGTCGTCCAGCGAGAAGATGTCCGAGATGCCGTAGGACTTGGTGTCGCCGGACCGCACGCCGAACACGACCGGCTTGGTGGACATCACCTTGACGTCGCGCAGGCCCCGGGGCAGCGGGTAGGTCCACTTCACGTGGCCCGTCCTCGGGTCGAGCAGCTGGATCTTGTACGTCGCGGTGTCGTAGTCGCCGCACGACTGCTCCACGACGAGCTGCTCACCGCCCGCGTACCCGTCGTCCTCGCACGCGCCGACCTGGGGCCGCCACAGGAGCTTGCCCGTCGCCAGCTCGAAGCCGGCGCCGCCCTCGTAACCGGCGGCGGCGACCGTGCCGGCACTGACCGAGATCTGTTCGAAGGTGATGGCCGAGCCCGAGACCGTGACCGGCTTGGTCCACAGTTCGCGCCCGGTGGCGACGTCGAAGGCCGTCACATCGGCGCAGTCCGGGCGGTCCTTGGCGCTGGTGCGCTTGCGGGTCTCGGTGACCACCGCCGCAATACCGGCGGGGCTGACCTCGGGCGAGGCCGCGCAGGTCTGGCCGTGCAGCGGCAGCGTCCACGTGACCGCGCCGGTGCCCGCCGCATAGCCGACGATCTTGCCCAGACCGGTCTTGGCGTAGACGGAGCCGGTGAGCCAGGAGCCGTGGATGTCGTCGAACTCGTCCTTGTCGGCGACCCGCGGGGCGGGCACCTGGAGGATCGTGCGGGCGCGGGGGTCGGCCGGGACCGTCTCCTTGCCCCCGGTGGCACCGCCGTGCCGGTCGGCCGCGGAGTGCCGCGTCCCGCCGCCCGACGACGAGCTCTTGGCGTACCAGACGCCGCCGCCGACGATGAGCGCGATGGCCACCACGGCCGAGACGACGATCCACACCTGGGCCTTCAGGCCCGTGCGCCCCCCGCCCTGGCCCGGCCCCGGCCCCATCGGCACGGTCGGCGGCTGCGGGGCGCCGAAGCCGGGCTGCTGGGGATAGCCGTACCCGGGCTGCTGGTGCGGGTAGCCGTAACCGGGCTGCTGCTGGGGATAGCCGTAACCGGCGGGCGCCTGGTGCGGGTAGCCGTAGCCGGCGGCTGCCGGCGGGCCCGAGGGCGGGTGGGGCTGCCCGTGGGGCTGCTGCGGCGGGGTGGGGGGCTGCGGGTAGCCGTAGCCCGGGCCCTGCGCGGGGGGCGGGGTCTGCGCGGGCGCGGGCGGCGTCGCGGGTGTGGGGGCGGGCGTGGGGCCGGGTGCCGGGGCGCTCCTGGGGTCGGGGACGGGCGGAGGTGGGCCGAAGCCGCCGGACGGGGGCTGGTTCGGGGGTGGAGGCGGCTGGCTCATGGTGTCGGTACCTCGAAGGACGCAGGGAGCGGGCGAACGGCGGACAGGGACGGGGAAGGCGGGTGCCAGGGGGAGAGGGCGGCGGGCTGCCCGGTCACTTCCCGTAGGCCAGCATCAGCTTGGCGTTGGTCTGGGTCCGGCCGGCGAGTTCGGTCGTGGAGACGTAGAAGCGGCCGTCCACGTAGTCGATCGCCCGGGAGGGGAAGGTCTCGATCTCCGCGACGCTCGCCGGGTTCCGCAGGAGGGTCGTCATGGTGTGGCTGCCACCGGTCGCGACGGAGAGCACCCGGCCGCCCGCGTCGGACGACGGCGCGACATAGGCGATCAGACCGGTGCCGGCGGCCTTGATCGGCTGCATCGGCTCGGACACCGGCGACTTGACCCGCCACCTCTCCTTGCCCGTGTCGAGGTCGAGCGCGACGATCTGGTTCGCGCTGCCGGTCTGGGCGCTGGTCGGCAGGTACAGGGTGTTCGCGTCGGCCACCGCGTCGGTGCACTCGCGCAGGTCGTTGCCGAACTGGGCCGAGGAGCAGTCGGGGGAGAGACGGGCGCCGGCGGACTCCGTGATCGTGGAGCGCGGCGCGCCGCCGCTCTTCAGCGTGACGACCACCCGCTTCACGAAGCTCTCGTCGGTGAGCTGGAGGACGAGCGGGTCGACGGAGTAGACGTGTTCCACGTGCAGGCCGTGGGCCAGCGGCGTCGTCCACCTGGGTCGGCCGTGGACGGGTTCGAGTTCGCGCACCTCGTCGTGGTCGCGGGTGCCGCCCTTGTAGCAGGAGAGGATGGAGACCAGCCGGGGGCCGCCCGCGAACCCGGACGGCATGCAGCTCGCGGAGGTGCCCTTGACGTCCCACAGCTTCTTGCGGGTGCGGATGTCGTACGCGATGCCGGACGACTCGCGGCCGACCAGCACGACGTTGCCGCTCGCGCTCAGGCTGATCTCCGAGGCGCTGTCGAAGCCGTCGCCGTCGGGGACCTGCATGCTCCAGTTCGTCCTGCCGGAGTCGAGGTCGATCTCCTGGAGCTGGTCGCACTTGGCCCTGTCGCTGACGCCGCTCATGTAGGCGACGACGATCCTGTCACCGGCGGCCTTCTCCGGGGTGACCGCGCAGATCTTCTGCGGGAGGGTGATCGGGGCCCAGGCGGGAGCGCCGTCCCCCACCCGGTAGGCGAGGACCTGGTTGTACGCGGCCTTGACCGCGGTCCTCCCGGTGATCCACATCCCCGGCGCGTAGGCACCGGAACCGGGGGCCTTGGGCGCCTCCTTGTACCAGAGGACCTTCGACTCCCCCGGTCTGCGGCCCGCGTTGAGGTCCCTGTCGTCCTGGCCGCCGTCGCCGTTGCCGTCGCCCTCGTCGACCGGGGCGGAGGTCGTGGCGGAGGGGGCGGGTGCGTGGCTTGCTTGGGCGGTGGGCTTCTTGTGCCCGCCGCCTCCGACCGCGTACACGGTGCCGGCTATGACGAGCAGCGCGGCGACCGCGGCGCCCACGACCAGAACGGGCCTGCCCTTGAAGGGGTTCCGGGAGCGCTGGCCGCCGGGCGGCGGAGTGGGCGCGCCCGGTGCCCCGGACATCCCGGCGACCTGCGGGTACTGCTGCGGAGAGCCGTAGCCGGGCTGGGGGGCGGTGTACGGGCCGGGCTGCGCGTACGGGCCGGCCTGCGCGTAGGGGCCTTGCTGGGGGTACGGGCCCGGTCGGCCGTAGGGGCCGGTCTGCGGGGGGTGGCCGGGCTGGGGCTGCTGCGGATAGCCGTAGCCGGGCTGTGGCTGCGGCGGCCCGAAACCGTCGGGTGATGGCTGGTCCGGCGGCTGGGTCATCAGTGCGCTCCCCCTTGTGACCGATGTGCCCGCACGTTCGTGGAACTCGGTTTTCCGCCACACCGGTAGTACTCAGAACTGTCTCAAGACCGCCCTTTGTATCACCGCGGCACCCCCGCGCAGAGGGCCGGCCCCGCCCCTGTTCCCAAGGGTGAACCGGCCCGTGATGCCCTCGTTACGCGCCTTCACGCGCCCTTCACACCACACCCTCAAGCACTACGCGTCCTCGGCGAGTTCCAGCCAGCGCAGTTCCAGCTCCTCGCGCTCCCCGGCGAGTTCCCGCAACTCGGCGTCCAGACCGGCCACCTTCCCGAAGTCCGTGGCGTTGTCGGCGATCTGGGCGTGCAGCTTGCCCTCCCGCTCGGAGATCTTGTCCAACTGCCGCTCGATGCGCTGGAGTTCCTTCTTCGCGGCGCGGGCGTCGGCTGCGGAGGCGGCGGGCTTCTGGGCGGCGGGGGCCGGGGCGCCGGACGCCGCGGCGGCCTCCTCCATGCGGTGGCGCCGCTCCAGGTACTCGTCGATGCCGCGGGGCAGCATCCGCAGCGCGGAGTCACCGAGCAGGGCGTACACCTTGTCGGTGGTGCGCTCCACGAAGAACCGGTCGTGGGAGATCACGATCATCGAGCCGGGCCAGCCGTCCAGGACGTCCTCGAGCTGGGTGAGGGTCTCGATGTCGAGGTCGTTGGTGGGCTCGTCCAGGAAGAGGACGTTGGGCTCGTCCATGAGCAGGCGCAGCAGTTGGAGCCGCCGCCGCTCGCCGCCGGACAGGTCACCGACGGGCGTCCACTGCTTCTCCTTGGTGAAGCCGAAGGTCTCGCAGAGCTGACCGGCGGTCATCTCGCGTCCCTTGCCGAGGTCCACGCGCTCGCGGACCTTCTGCACGGCCTCCAGGACGCGCCAGGAGGGGTCCAACTCGGCGACCTCCTGCGACAGATAGGCCAGCCTGACGGTCTTGCCCACGACGACACGGCCCTTGGCGGGCTGCGCCTCGCCCTCGCTGCGGGCGGCGTCCGCCAGGGCGCGCAGGAGCGAGGTCTTGCCCGCTCCGTTCACTCCGACGAGGCCGATGCGGTCGCCGGGGCCGAGCTGCCAGGTGACGTGTTCGAGCAGCGTCTTGGGCCCGGCGGTGACGGTGATGTCCTCCAGGTCGAAGACGGTCCTGCCCAGGCGCGAGGACGCGAACTTCATCAGCTCGCTGCTGTCGCGGGGCGGCGGCACGTCCTTGATCAGCTCGTTGGCGGCCTCGACGCGGAAACGGGGCTTGGAGGTGCGGGCGGGGGCGCCGCGGCGCAGCCAGGCCAGTTCCTTGCGCATCAGGTTCTGCCGCTTGACCTCCTCGGTGGCGGCGATGCGCTCGCGTTCGGCGCGGGCGAAGACGTAGTCGGAGTAGCCGCCCTCGTACTCGTGGACCGTGCCGCGCTGCACGTCCCACATGCGGGTGCACACCTGGTCCAGGAACCACCGGTCGTGGGTGACGCACACCAGCGCGGAGCGGCGCTCGCGCAGATGCTGGGCGAGCCAGGCGATGCCCTCGACGTCGAGATGGTTGGTGGGCTCGTCCAGGACGATCAGGTCCTGCTCCTCGATGAGCAGCTTGGCCAGCGCGATGCGGCGCCGCTCACCACCGGAGAGCGGGGCGATGACGGTGTCGAGCCCCTGGGGGAAGCCGGGCAGGTCGAGGCCGCCGAACAGGCCGGTGAGCACGTCGCGGATCTTGGCGTTGCCCGCCCACTCGTGGTCGGCCATGTCCCGGATGACCTCGTGCCGCACGGTGGCGGTCGGGTCGAGGGAGTCGTGCTGGGTGAGCACCCCGAGGTGCAGCCCGCCGGAGTGGGTGACGCGCCCGGCGTCGGCCTCCTCCAGCTTGGCGAGCATCCGGATCAGGGTGGTCTTGCCGTCGCCGTTGCGCCCGACGATCCCGATGCGGTCCCCTTCGGAGACGCCGAGCGAGACACCGTCGAGCAGGGCACGCGTGCCGTACACCTTGCTGACGTTCTCGACATTGACCAGGTTGACGGCCATTTCACTCCTGACGGGGGGATCGATCAGCCTTCAAGCCTAGGCCCTCGGGGCGAGGCCACGGGACGCGCACGGCCCGTCACTCCCCGTGCCCGCACGCGTGGGATCCGATCACCCCCGGGCGGCCCGCCCGGCCCGTTCCACCAGCGCCCGCCCGGCCGGCATCCGCGCCATCGACGCGGGGGCGGTGACGTGGACGGCCACCAGGGTGGCGCCGAGCGCGGCGGCGGGTCCCGCCCAGGCGCGCGGCGCACGGGACTCCCGGGCACCCGAGGGTTTTTCGAAGACCCGGAAGGCGGCCACCAGGACGCCGGTCAGCGCCGCGGCAGCCAGGAGGCGCAAGGGTATCTGCATCCACCATGTACCGGATACCGGGTCCGGCAGCCGGACACCGGCGGTCAGCAGCGCGCCGTAGAGGCCGAGCATCGTGGTGAGATGCACGCCACACACGCGGGCGGCGTCATGTCGGAGATCCTCTCGCCGGGCATGCCGGCCCCTGAGTACGCGGACCGACCGCGCCCGCACCCGCGCGGACCGCGTCCCCGCCCAGAGCCCAGAACTCAGAGCACGGTCGCGCCCGGTGCCGGCGAGGCCGCCACGCGGGCCGTCCTGCAGGTGCCGGAGGCCCGCAGCGCCTGGGCGATCCGCTCGGCCCCGGCCGCGTCGGGCGCCAGGAACGCCGTCGTCGGGCCCGAACCCGACACCAGTGCCGCGAGCGCCCCGGCCGCCCGGCCCTCGGCCAGCGTGTCCGCGAGGCTCGGGAACAGGGACAGCGCGGCGGGCTGCAGGTCGTTGGAGACCGACGCCGCGAGGGCCTCGGTGTCGCCCTTCGCCAGCGCGTCCAGCAGTTCCCGCGAGGCGGCCGGCTCGGGGACGCGCACCCCGTCGTTCAGCCGGTCGAACTCCTGGAACACCGCCGGGGTCGACAGTCCCCGCACCGCCATGGCGAACACCCAGTGGAAGGTCCCGCCGGTGCCCAGCACCGTGAGCCGCTCGCCCCGCCCGGTGCCCAGCGCCGCCCCGCCCACCAGGCTGAACGGCACGTCGCTGCCCAGTTCGGCGCAGATCTCCAGGAGGTCGGCGCGGGAGGCCCGGGTGCCCCACAGCGCGTCGCACGCGAGCAGGGCCCCGGCCCCGTCCGCGCTGCCGCCCGCCATGCCGCCGGCGACCGGGATGTCCTTGTCGATGTGGATGTGCACCGCCGCGTCGCGCCCGTGCCGCTCGGCGAGCGCCAGCGCGGCGCGCGCCGCCAGGTTCGTCCGGTCCAGCGGGACCTGCGCGGCGTCCGGCCCCGAGCAGGTGACGCGCAGTTCCTCGGCCGGGGTCACGGTGATCTCGTCGTACAGGCCGACGGCCAGGAAGACGTTCGCCAGGTCGTGGAAGCCGTCCGGACGGGTCCCGCCCACGCCGAGCTGCACATTGACCTTGGCCGGGACGCGGACGGTGACGCTCACGGCCGGCTCGCCGCCTTGTTCTCGGCGATGCGCGCGAACTCCTCCACCGTCAGCGACTCCCCGCGCGCCTGCGGTGAGACCCCGGCGGCGACGAGCGCCGCCTCCGCGGCGGCGGCCGAGCCCGCCCATCCGGCGAGTGCGGCCCGCAGCGTCTTGCGCCGCTGGGCGAACGCGGCGTCCACCACCGCGAACACCTCGGCCTTCGAGGCGGTGGTCTTGACCGGCTCGGCCCGCCGGACCAGCGAGACGAGGCCGCTGTCGACGTTGGGCGCGGGCCAGAAGACATTGCGTCCGATGGCGCCGGCGCGCTTGACGTCCGCGTACCAGTTGGCCTTGACGGACGGCACGCCGTACACCTTGGAGCCGGGCGCCGCCGCGAGCCGGTCCGCGACCTCGGACTGCACCATCACCAGCGTCCGCTCGATGCCCGGGAAGGTGTCGAGCATGTGGAGGAGGACGGGCACGGCCACGTTGTAGGGCAGGTTCGCGACGAGCGCGGTGGGTGCGGGACCCGGCAGCTCCCGCACCTGGAGGGCGTCGCGGTGCACCAGCGCGAAGCGCTCGGCGCGGCCCGGCATCCGGGCGGCGATGGTCGCGGGAAGCGCGGAGGCCAGCACGTCGTCGATCTCGACGGCGGTGACCCGCTCGGCGACCTCCAGCAGGGCCAGGGTCAGCGATCCGAGGCCGGGGCCCACCTCCACCACCACGTCGTCGGGCCGCACGTCGGCGGTGCGCACGATGCGCCGCACGGTGTTGGCGTCGATGACGAAGTTCTGGCCGCGCTGCTTGGTGGGGCGTACGCCGAGGGCGGCCGCCAGCTCGCGGACGTCGGCGGGACCCAGGAGGGCGTCGGGGGTGGGGCTGCTCACGGAGCAAGGGTACGGGGCGGCGCGGAAGGGCCGTGCACGTGTCCCGCGCCGCCGCCCGTCCGCTCACTTGTACAGCCGGTGCCCGCAGTGCGGCCAGGGGCTCGTGCCCTGGCGTACGTACAGCTTCTTCGCGCGGTACGTCTGCTCGTCGGCGGGGGCGTTCTCCGGCCGACCGGACCCGCCCAGGCTGCGCCAGGTGTGCCGGTCGAACTGGTAGAGGCCCCCGTAGGTGCCCGACGGGTCGACCGCGTGTGCCCTGCCGCCCGACTCGCAGGCCGCGAGCCGGTGCCAGTCCAGGTGCTCGGCGCCCGACACCGCGGCCGGGCGCGCCCTGATGCCCACCCGCACCAGCTGGGTCTGCGGCGGCTCCACCACCTCGGAGCCGATCCGCGTCGGCCTCTGCCGGACGCCGTTGACGGTGCGCAGCACGTACGTCACCCGGCGGGTGCCCGGCTGTCCGACGCGTGCCACGACCACCGTGCCCCGCAACAGGTGCGCGTCGCTGGTGTGCCGCACGTCGTAGGGGATCGGCTCCTCGCGGACCTCCCGTGAGCCCTTCACCCGCAGCACGGTCACCGTCTGCCCGTCGAACGGGAAGCTGCCGGGCGGCACGGAGGTGGTGTCCTGCCCGTGCAGGGCGACCCCGGCCTGGTCGACGGCCTCGCGGACGGTCGCCGCGTTGGTGCGGATCGTGCGGGCCTGCCCGTCGGCCAGGACCGTCACCACACGCTCGGTGCGGACGGCCAGCTCCAGCCCGTCCGGGCCGATCGGCCGGGACCGCGAGGCGGACAGGTACGCGCCCTGCGCGCGCACCCCGAGCTGCTGGAGCGCGCCGTCCACGGTGGGCGCGGTGGTCCACACGAGGCGGTGGTGGCCGTCGATGGTGAGGACCACGGGGCGTCCGTAGCGGACCGCGATCTCGTCGCCGCTGGCCAGCGGCGTCCCCGGGGAGGGGGCCACGACGTCGTGGACGCCCACGCGGACGCCCTCGTGGGCGAGCAGCTCCCCCACGTCGTCGGCGAAGGTGTGCAGGACGCGCGGTCTGCCGTCGACCGTCAGCTCGACGGCCTTGTCCTTGGCGATGAAGGCCGTGGTGCCACCGGCGAGGAAGGCGACGACCAGCGCCTGGGGGATCAGGCGGCGCATGGGGGCGCGGCGTCCGAGGGGTTTCTCGCGCCGGGCGGCGTGCCGCGCCGGGGCCCGGGTCCCGGCGCCGGAACGGCTCTGCGCGTCCGGCCGCGGGACCGGGGGCCTGGTCTGGGGTTGCCTGGCCTGCGGCGGCGTTATGCGTGCCTGCGCCTTCGCCTGCCCTCTGGCCTGTGCCTGTGTCTGCGCCTGGTCGGCGCGTGGCGCGCGCCTGCGCGCCTCGTACGCGGGCCGGTACGTCCGGGCCGGTTCGTACGTCCCATAGGTCGAGTACTGCCGTTCGCTCACGACGACACACTCCGATGAGGATCCGAAACGGGAGACCAGAACCTAGCGCCTGGCCGTCCCACTCCCAAGCAACGCCGTCACACGGTGTGGCGACACGGTGGCGTTCGGGAACCTCTCGCCCGCCGGGCGGCTCTCAGTAGTCGAAGGCACGGGCCGTGTTGCGGGCGAGCGCGGTCGCGAGCACGTCCTCCTCGACCCCCTTCACCTCGGCCATCGCCCGCACCGTGTGCGGGATCAGATACGGCGCGTTGGGGCGTCCGCGGTACGGCGCGGGGGTCAGGAAGGGCGCGTCGGTCTCCACCAGGACGAGGTCCAGGGGAGCGACGGCGAGCGCGTCGCGCAGCGGCTGCGCGTTCTTGAAGGTGACGTTGCCGGCGAAGGACATGAAGTACCCCGCACGGGCGCACACCTCGGCCATCGCCGCGTCACCCGAATAGCAGTGGAAGACCGTCCGTTCGGGCGCACCCTCCTCCTCGAGGACGCGCAGCACGTCGGCGTGGGCGTCGCGGTCGTGGATGACCAGGGTCTTGCCGTGCCGCTTGGCGATCTCGATGTGCGCCCGGAAGGACCGCTCCTGGGCGGCCTTGCCCTCGGGGCCGGTGCGGAAGTGGTCGAGGCCGGTCTCGCCGACGCCCTTGACGTGCGCGAGGGCCGCGAGGGCGTCGATCTCGGCGAGGGCGTCGTCCAGCGCCGCGTCGCCGCCCGGCTCCCGGGCGCCCTGACGGGACCAGCCGTCCGGGTCGCCGTGGACGATCCGGGGGGCCTCGTTCGGGTGCAGCGCCACGGCCGCGTGCACCTGCTCGTACGTCGCGGCCGTCTCGGCGGCCCAGCGGGAGCCCTTCACGTCGCAGCCGACCTGGACGACGGTGGTCACGCCCACCGACGCGGCCTTGGCGAGACCCTCCTGGACCGTGCCGGACTGCATGTCGAGGTGGGTGTGCGAGTCGGCGACGGGGACGCGCAGGGGCTCCGGGAGGGGCGGC
Source organism: Streptomyces sp. NPDC048664 (assembly GCF_040650555.1). Lineage (NCBI taxonomy): Bacteria > Bacillati > Actinomycetota > Actinomycetes > Kitasatosporales > Streptomycetaceae > Streptomyces > Streptomyces sp. NPDC048664. Next base: position 218,176 of record NZ_JBEZHK010000011.1, read on the forward strand.
GGCACGTTCTTGTCGGACGTGTGGGAAGGCATGCCCCGATCCTACGAAAGGGTCGGGGCCGCCCCCCGCGGGGCCGTGCGCGAACCGGGCCCTCAGCCCGCCTTGCGGTGCTGGAAGGGGTGGAGCAGGTCCGAGAGGTGCCAGTGGTGGCGCTCGCCCCGCTCGGGCGACCCGGGCTCGTCGTGGCCCTCCCGGTGGTACCGGCGCAGGGAGTCCTGCGCGAAGGACACCCGGCCGGGGCGCATGATGCGCACCACGTGGCTGTCGCAGTTGTGGCAGGTGGGCCGGCTCAGCGGCGACGGCACGACACTGCCTTCGGCGATGTACCGCACGTACTCGTGGCCGTCCACGTCGTGGTGGTGCTCGATCTCGTACGACTGCTCCCAGCCGTGCCCGCACCGCATGCAGGCGAAGGAATAGGACTCGTGCACGACGGCGGCGGTACCCCGACCGGCCTGCCCTGCGCTCTCACTCATGCCAGCTCCTCTTGTCCGCTGGACAAGCGCCCTGGTGGGGCGAGGGACGGGAACGTCCCTGCCCCCAGTGGACGCCTTCACCGCCGCGAACGCAGCAGGGTCTGCCGAGTGTTGGAGCCGATTTGGTCCCGGCTTGCCAAACCCACCCGTTCGCCCGACTTCGCCTTTGCCTTCCCCGCCCCGCGTTTACCGCCCGTTGACCCACCCGCTCAAAGGAGAAACCCCCTGCTCAGAGCGTCCTGGGGCGCCCGGGTCAGGGGCGCGGGGAACTGCGCAGATCCCCCACGCCCCGCACCGGACAACGCACAGAACTCCCACCCTTGGGGGCGCGGGGAACCGCGCAAAACCCACGACGCACCCGCAACGCTCCCGAGCCGAAGCGAACCCGCCCCCACCCGGCCGGTCAGCCCCCCCGCTTGGCCGCCACCACCGCGTCGAACACCACCCGCTTCGGCACCCCCGCCTCCAGAGCCACCGCCGCGATCGCCTCCTTGCGCCGCTCCCCCGCCTCCTCACGCACCCGCACCCTGCGCACCAGCTCCGTCGCGTCCAGTTCCTCGGGCCCCTTCTCCCCGGCACCCTCCACGACGACGGTGATCTCCCCCCGTACGCCCTGCCCGGCCCACTCCACCAGCTCGCCCAGCGCCCCGCGCCTGACCTCCTCGTACGTCTTGGTCAGCTCACGGCACACGGCGGCCCGGCGCTCCGCCCCGAACGCCTCCGCCATCGCGGTGAGGGTGGCTTCCAGGCGGTGCGGGGCCTCGAAGTAGACCAGGGTGCGCCGCTCCTCGGCGGCATCGCGCAGCCGGGACAGCCGCTCCCCCGCCTTGCGCGGCAGGAACCCCTCGAAGCAGAACCGGTCGACGGGCAGCCCGGACAGCGCGAGCGCGGTGAGCACGGCGGAGGGCCCGGGCACGGCCGTGACCCGGACGTCCTGCTCCACGGCGGCGGCCACCAGCCGGTACCCGGGGTCGGAGACGGACGGCATCCCCGCGTCGGTCACGAGCAGCACCCGCGCCCCGTCGGTCAGCGCCTGCACCAGCTCCGGCGTACGGGCGGACTCGTTGCCCTCGAAGTAGGACACGACACGCCCGGTGGGCTGCACCCCCAGCGCCTGGGTGAGCCGGCGCAGCCGCCGGGTGTCCTCGGCGGCGATCACATCGGCGGTGGCCAGTTCCTCGGCGAGTCGCGGCGGCGCGTCCGCGATGTCTCCGATGGGGGTACCGGCAAGGACCAGGGTTCCGGGTGCGACAGTCACGTTTTCCATCCTCCCAGGCACCATGCGCGGGACTCACACAGACGGGTTCCCTACGATGGCGCGGTGACCAGTACCGCGTCCTCCACGCACACCCGGCAGGTCCAGGCCACCGAAGAGCAGCGGCCGTGGTGGCAGCAACGGCTGCGCCGGTTCGGGAACGCGGAGCTGCCCAGAGGTGATGTCCGCGACCGCCTGACGCCCGCGTACCACCGGCCCAGCACGCGCCTGTGGGCGGCGATGGGGGTGGGCGAGGCGACCGCCGAGCGCGTCACCCGCTGGTTCGGGTGGGGCGGGCCGCTGCTGGTGACGCTCATGGCGGGACTGATGCGGTTCTGGCACCTGGGCAAGCCGAACGCGGTGATATTCGACGAGACCTACTACGCCAAGGACGCGTGGGCGCTCGTCCACGACGGGTACGAGGCCAACTGGCCGAAGAACGCCAACGACCTGATCATCCATCACGCCCATCAGGTGGTGATCCCGACGGATCCCGCCTATGTGGTGCATCCGCCGGTCGGCAAGTACGTGATCGGGCTCGGCGAACTGCTCTTCGGCTTCAACCCGTTCGGCTGGCGGTTCATGACCGCGCTGCTCGGCACGCTGGCGGTGCTGATGCTGTGCCGCATCGGCCGCCGGCTGTTCCGCTCGACCTTCCTGGGCTGCCTGGCCGGCGCACTGCTGGCGGTGGACGGCCTGCAGTACGTGATGAGCCGGACCTCGCTGCTGGACGGTGTCCTGGAGTTCTTCGTGCTGGCGGCCTTCGGGTGCCTGCTCATCGACCGGGACAAGGCCCGCGCGAGACTGGCGGCGGCGCTCCCGGTGGACGCGGACGGCAGGCTGCGCCCGGACTCCCGCGTCGCCGAGACCGCCTTCCTCGGCGCGCGGCCGTGGCGGTGGGTGGCGGGCGTCATGCTCGGCCTGGCCATCGGCACCAAGTGGAACGGCCTGTACTTCCTGGCGGCCTTCTGCGTGATGACCCTGCTGTGGGACGTGGGCGCGCGCCGGGTGGCCGGCGCCCGCGGGTACCGCGCGTACCTGCCGGTGCTCAAGTTCGACACGGCCCTCACGTTCGTGTCGATGCTGGTGGTCTCCGTCGTGGTGTACGTGACCTCCTGGATCGGCTGGATCCTCTCCCCCTCGGACGGCACCGGCGGCTACTACCGCAACTGGGCGGTCACCGACGGCAAGGGCAGCAGCTGGTCCTTCGTGCCCGACTGGCTGCGCAGCCTGTGGCACTACGAGCACGAGGTCTACCTGTTCCACGTCGGGCTGACGTCCCCGCACACCTACCAGTCGAACCCGTGGAGCTGGATCGTGGCGGGCCGCCCGGTCTCGTACTACTACGAGTCCCCGGCCGCCGGTTCCCCCGGCTGCTCCGCCGCCCCGGGCCAGAAGTGCGCCAGCGAGGTCCTGGCGCTCGGCACCCCGCTGCTGTGGTGGGCGGCGTGCTTCGCGCTGCTGTACGTCCTGTGGCGCTGGGCCTTCCGGCGCGACTGGCGGGCGAGCGCCATCGCCGGTGCCGTCGCCGCGGGCTATCTGCCCTGGTTCCTGTACCAGGAGCGGACGATCTTCTACTTCTACGCCGTCGTGTTCGTCCCGTTCCTGTGCCTGGCGGTGGCGATGATGATCGGCGCCATCCTGGGCCCGCCCGGCTCGGACGAACGCCGCCGCGTGGTCGGCGCGGCGGCCGCGGGCGTCCTCGTCCTGCTGATCGCCTGGAACTTCATCTACTTCTGGCCCCTGTACACCGGCACCACGATCACCATCGACGAATGGCGCTCCCGCATGTGGCTCGACACCTGGATCTGACGGGCTGGCACCCGCCGCCCCTCTGATCACCATTCGGACAAAAAACGAACACGACGGTCACCGCGTCCCCTCCGCGTGCTTACAGTGTGAGCTTCACGGGGAGGGAGGGGCGCGTCATGCGTTCGGGGGTCAAGGTCGCCTTGGTGGGCGGGGTGTGCACGGTGCTCGTGGGGGGCGCCGGGTACGGGGCGTACAACCTTCTGTCGGCACTGCACGATCCCGCGGGGAGCGGGTCCGGGGGGACGGCGGCGGCGCGGACCGGGCCTCCGTCGGGCGGCGAGGTCGAGGACGCGAGCGCGAAGTTCCTCGCCGCCTGGGCGAAGGGCGACGCCGACGAGGCGGCCTCGTACACGAACGACGCCGTGGAGGCGCGGCCGCTGCTGGGCGACTACGCCACCAGCGCGCACATCACCCATGTGACCATCACCCCCGGGGCCCGGCACGGGAGCACGGTGCCGTTCTCCGTGAAGGCGACGGTGGCCTACGAGGGCAGGAGCCGGCCCCTCGCCTACACCGGCAGTCTGACGGTCGTGCGCGGCCTGACCACCGGACGCGCGCTGGTCGACTGGAAGCCGTCCGTGATCCATCCCGCCCTCCAGAAGGGCGACACGCTCGTCACCGGTGAGGCCGCGAAGGCCCCGATCGAGGCGGTGGACCGCGACGGAGCGGTGCTGACGGCCGACAAGTACCCGTCCCTGGGGCCGGTCCTGGAGGCGCTGCGCGCGAAGTACGGCGACAAGGCGGGCGGCAGCCCGGGCATCGAGCTGGCGGTCCGGCACACCGCCGAGGACACCCCCGGCAAGACCCTGCTGACCCTCTCCCCGGGCACCCCGGGCAAGCTGCGGACCACGCTCAGCGCCTCCGCGCAGGCGGCGGCCGAGGGGGCCGTGCGGCAGTACCCGGAGTCGTCGGTGGTCGCGGTCAGGCCCAGCACGGGCGAGGTGCTCGCCGTCGCCAACCACCGCAAGGACGGGTTCGACGCCGCGTTCGAGGGGCGGGTGGCGCCCGGCTCCACGATGAAGATCGTCAGCGCGGCCGCGGCCATCGACAACGGCGTCACCACGATGAACGGCCCGGCGCCCTGCCCGGACTCGGCGGTGTGGCAGAGCCAGACCTTCCACAACCTCACCGGCCTCGAGGCCGACGAGGGCGCGACGCTCGCGGACAGCTTCCGCAGGTCGTGCAACACGGCGTTCGTCAAGCTCGCGGGCTCGGACAGGATGCAGGCGGACACGCTGACCCGGGAGGCCGAGGACCGCTTCGGGCTCGGCCGGGACAACTGGAAGACCGGCATCGTCTCCTTCGACGGCTCGGTGCCGGCGGCGAGCGGCCCGGACAAGGCGGCGAACCTCATCGGCCAGGGCCAGGTCCAGATGAGCCCGCTGAACATGGCGTCGGTCACGGCGACCGCCGTCACGGGCACGTTCCGCCAGCCCTACCTGGTCCCGCCGGGCCTGGACCACCGCGAACTGGCCACCGCCAAGGGCCTGCCCGCCGCCACGGTCGCCCAGCTCAAGTCGATGATGCACCTGACGGCGACCCAGGGCACGGCCCAGCCCGTCATGGCGGGGTTCAGCGGCGACTTCGGGGCGAAGACCGGCTCCGCGGAGGTCGACGGGCAGGCGAAGTCCAACAGCTGGTTCACCGGCTACCGGGGCGACGTCGCGGCGACGGCCATGTCCCAGGGCGGTGGGCACGGCGTCGACGCGGCCGGCCCGATCGTCGCAGCTGTGCTACGAACCGGCGGCTGACGTCACTCCTGTCACCCCGGGACCCTAGTGTGGGTCCCGTCGTTGAGGAGAAACGAGGCAGCGGGGGCCTGGGCAGCGCGGAGGATCGGGAGAAGTGGGCAAGAGAAGGCGCGTCGCCGAACGCGGGAGCAACCAGCCGCTGGTGATCGGGGGGCTGATCGCCCTCGTCGGGGTGGCCGGCGCGGTCGGCGGCTACAGCCTGATGGGTGGCGGGGCGGCTGCCGACGACGGCAAGGGGGCCGGGCGGACCCACCGGGCCGTGAAGACCGGCCCGCTGTCGGCCTCCGAGGTGCGGACGACGGCCGCGGCGTTCCTCACGGCCTGGGGCCGCGGGGACACGGCGAAGGCAGCCGCCGCCACGGACGACGCGACCGCCGCGACGAGCGCCCTCACCGGGTACCGCAAGGACGCGCACATCACGGGCGTCACCCTCACCCCGGGCACGGCGTCCGGGGCGTCGGTCCCGTTCGACGTGAAGGCGACGGTGTCCTACGAGGGCAGGAGCAGGCCGCTGGCGTACGCGACCCGCCTCACCGTCGTGCGCGACCCCGAGTCCGGTCGCCCGCGGGTGCGGTGGCGAGCGTCGGTGGTGCACCCGGACCTGACCGACGGCGACCGCCTGGTGACGGGCGCGGCGGGCACGCCCCCCGTCACCGCGCTGGACCGCGACGGCCGCGAACTGACCACCGCCGCCTACCCGTCCCTCGGCACGGTGCTGGACGGCCTGCGGGAGAAGTACGGCAAGAAGGCCGGCGGCAGGGCGGGCATCGAACTGCGCGTCGTGCGGGGCGCGGCGGCCAAGGGCGTCCAGAAGGCGTCCGACAAGACGCTGGTGACGCTGAGCCGGGGCACGCCGGGCACGGTGCGGACCACGCTGAGCGCCGCCCTGCAGGCGAAGGCGGAGCAGGAGGTGAAGACCGAGGACAAGGCGTCCGTGGTCCTCATGCGCCCCTCGACGGGCGAGATCCTGGCGGTGGCGAACCACGACCACGGTTTCAACGTGGCCTTCCAGGGCTCCCTGGCCCCGGGCTCCACGATGAAGATCGTGACGTCGACCCTGCTGTTCGAGAAGGGCCTGGCGAAGGCGGACAAGCCGCACCCCTGCCCCAAGTACGTGACGTACGGCGGCTGGAAGTTCCAGAACGACAACACGTTCGAGATCAAGAACGGCACGTTCAAGGCGAGTTTCGCCGCGTCCTGCAACACGGCCTTCATCAGCCAGGCGAAGAAGCTGCACGACGACGACCTCACCAAGGTCGCCCAGCAGGTCTACGGCCTCGGCATGAACAGCTGGGCCATCGGTGTGCCGTCCTTCGACGGGGCTGTGCCGGTGCAGAGCGCGGCCCAGATGGCGGCGTCCCTGATCGGGCAGGGCAGCGTGCGGATGAACCCGCTGAACATGGCCTCGGTGGTCTCGACGGCCAAGACGGGCGAGTTCCACCAGCCGTACCTGGTCTCGCCCTCGGTCGACCACCGCACGACCGCCAAGACGAGCCGGACCATGTCGGCCTCCACCCAGGCCCAGTTGAAGGAGGTCCTCCAGTACACGGCCTCCTCGGGCACCGCCGCCAAGGCGATGGCGGGTCTCGGCCCGGACTTCGGCGCGAAGACGGGCTCGGCGGAGGTCGACGGCCAGGACCAGCCCAACGGCTGGTTCACGGCCTGGAAGGGCGACCTCGCGGCCGCGGGCGTCGTCCAGCAGGGCGGCCACGGCGGCGACTCGGCCGGACCGATCGTCGCGGCGCTGCTGCGGGCGGGAAGCTGACGGGCTGACGGCCGGCGGCTGACGGGGCCCACCGGGCGGTGGGCGGCGGGGTCGGGAGATCTGTCAGGAGATCTGGTGCGCCAGGGTCTCCTCCGCCTTCACCCCGGCCGTCGCCCCCGTCGTGTAGGTGCGCCGCAGAAAGCGCAGCAGCGTCTTCGACTCCAATTGGAGCACCTCGACGCCGTGGCCCGAGTGGAACTCCATGACGGCCTGGACCCGGCCGCAGGGCCAGATCCGGACCTCGCCGCTGCCCGCGGGGGCGCGCAGTCCCTTCTCCAGGAGTTCCCGGGAGAAAGCCCACTCGTGGGGGCCGGGCAGACCGACGCGTACGGAGCGCGGATCGCTGTCGGGGTCGTAGCGCAGAACGATGGGGACGGCGTCCGGGGCCTCGGGGGAGTCGGTGACGACATGGGCTCGTGCGTACTGTTCGACAACGGGCATCGGCCACTCCTCACGCTGGACACCGGCGGAAGATGAGTCCCTCGTTACTGTGCGGTCACACATACCAATGTCCCATACAGCGACAAAGGAAGCCTGGGCCGCACAGGTGAGCATTGCCACGTTTCACCTGGTGGCCGAGGTGCGACACAGGAATCACAGGCGCCAGGCGTGCGTTGCACCCACAGTCGCAGGCGGTGATCCCGTCGGGGGCAGGGAAGATCAGGGAACAAGCATCATGAGGAGCGTACGGACGTGGACGTGAACGGCACTGTGGCCGAGGGCTTCGAGCCGGTCAGGGAGGCGTTCGTACGGAACTTCGAGACGCTCGGGGAGCGCGGCGCGGCGGTGGCCGTGTACCGCGACGGGCGCCAGGTCGTGGACCTGTGGGGCGGGACGCGGGACGTCGACGGCACCGCGCCCTGGGAGCGGGACACGGCGCAGATAGTGCGCTCGGCGACCAAGGGCGTCGCCGCGGCCGTCCTGCTGATGCTGGCCGAGCGCGGGGAACTGGACCTGGACGCGCCGGTCGGCCAGTACTGGCCCGAGTTCAAGACGGGCGGCAAGGACCGGACCCTGGTCCGGGACGTGCCGGCGCACCGGGCGGGGGTTCCGGTGCTCGACCGTCCGCTCACGCCCGCCGAGGCCGCCGATCCCGATCTCGCCGCCGCCCGGCTGGCCGCGCAGGCGCCCGCCTGGGAGCCCGGCACGGACCACGGGTACCACGCGCAGACCTACAGCTGGCTGACCGGCGAACTGGTACGCCGGGTCACGGGCGGGTCCATCGGCCGGTGGACGGCCTCGGAGATCGCCCGGCCCCTGGGCCTGGACCTGTGGCTGGGACTGCCCGAGGCCGAGGCGCACCGCGTGGGCCGGGTCGGCCCGGTCACGGCACCGGAGCAGGAGCGGCAGGGCGCGCTGCGCACCCGCCCCACGCGCGCGGTCGCCGACGCCTACGCCGACCCCGCCGGACTGACCCGCCGCGCCTTCGCCGCGATCACTCCGCTGCCCGACGAGAACGACCCCGCCTATCGCGCGGCGGTGCTGCCCGCCTCCAACGGCATCGCCACGGCCGGCGCTCTCGCCCGCTTCTACGCGGCGCTGATCGGCGAGGTGGACGGCGTGCGCCTGTTCAGCCCCGAGACGGCCGAGCGCGCCCGCACCGAGGCCTCGGCCGGCCCCGACCGGGTGCTGGTGGTGTCCACCCGCTTCGGCCTCGGGTACATGCTGCACGGCGGCGCGTCCCCGCTGCTCGCCCCCGGTTCCTTCGGCCACCCGGGCCGCGGCGGCTCCCTCGGCTTCGCCGACCCCGAGTCGGGGATCGCCTTCGGCTATGTGACCAACGGCTTCCGCACGAGCGTGACGGCTGACCCCCGGGCCCAGGCGCTGGTACGGGCGGTGCGCGCGTCGACGGCCGGGACGGCCTGAGCAGTCCCGACGGGCCGGAGCCCGGGCCCTAGTGGGTCAGGGGATGCGAGATCCGCCCCGACGCCCCGTCGATCTCGTCGTGCGCCTTGGACAGCAACTGCATGGCGAGGTCGTTGAGGGCGCGCGCGCCCGCGATCTCCTCCCCGACCCCGGGCTGATTGGAGTCGGAGTGATGGCGGCTCGCATACCCGTGGGAGCGGACCTCGTTCCCGTCGGGGAGCCGCACGAGCGCCGCCGCCCGGGTGCGCTCCTCGTCCTCCTCGAACTCGAGCTCCACATGCCATCCGACTGCGGTGTGCATCATGACGATCACCTCCGGAACCGCTGATTCCAGGGTGCCTCGCCTTGCCTCCCGGCGCACGGCGCGGCCCCGGGGTGTCGCGGGGGCCGCGGGGTCCGTGGGGTCCGTCAGGGCCGGGGTTCGTCGAAGCTCGCGAAGTACGCGGCGGCCATGTCCTCGTCGGCGTGGCCCTGCTCGGCGGCACGGCGGAAGCGCTCGGCGGTGGCGGCGGCGAGGTGGAGCCGGGCACCGCCCCGCTCGGCCGCTTCCAGGATCAGCCGGGCGTCCTTCTCCGCGGTGGCCACGGTGAAGCTGGGCGGGGTCAGCTCGCCGTCGACCAGGAGCCCGATCTTGGCGCGCAGGTACCCCATGTCGAGCGGGCCGTCCGCGATGAGTTCGAAGAACCTCTCCGGGTCCACGTCCAGGGCCCGGGCCAGGGCCAGGACCTCACCGGCGGCGGCGGTGGCCGCCAGCACCCAGCTGTTGGCGAGCAGCTTGAGCCGGCTGGCGCTGCCCTCCGCGGCGTCCGGCCCGGTCCACACCGTGCGGGCGCCGACGGCGCCGAAGACGGGTTCCAGGACCGCCCTGCCCTCCTCGGGCCCGGCGGCGAGGACGGTCAGCTGCCCCGCCTCGGCGGGCTGGCGGGTACCGAGCACGGGGGCGTCGTAGAAGACCAGCCCGCACTCCTCGGCGAAGGCGGCCAGCTCAGCGGTGGCCTCGCCGCCGGCGGTGGTCGACTGCACCCAGACGACTCCGGGGCGCAGACCGGGGGTGGCCTCCCGCATGACCTCCATGACGGCCCCGCCGTCGTACAGCATGGTCAGCACCACGTCCGCGCCCTGTACGGCCTCGGCAGGGGTGTCGGCGATGTGCGCGCCGTCGGCGGCCAGCGGCTCGGCCTTGGCCCGGGTGCGGTTCCAGGCCCGCACCGGGTGCCCGGCGCGGGCGATGTTGCGGGCCATGGCGGCGCCCATGATCCCGGTCCCGAGGACGCTCACGGTGAACTTGTCCGTCATGCCGGCTCCTGTGGTCGTCGGGGTGTCTGCGCCCCGGAAGAGTCTTCCCGTCCCTGTGTTCCCCGTACGGCACGGTCCATGATCCGCGTGCCGGGGCCCGCGCCGCCCGATTCGGGCCCTGGAACGGATGGAGCCGGTGAGGGCACCGTCGGTGCGGTGCCCTCACCGGCTCGGGGTCGCCGTCGCGCGTCAGGCGCGGACCAGGTCCCTGTCCCGCTCGGCGCCGGACTCCTCGTGGGCGCGCAGGCCCTCGCCCTCCACGTCCACGTTGGGCAGGACGCGGTCCAGCCAGCGCGGCAGCCACCAGGCCTTCCTGCCCAGCAGGGCCAGGACGGCCGGGACCAGGGCCATGCGGACGACGAAGGCGTCGAAGAAGACCGCGATGGCCAGGCCGAAGCCGATCATCTTGACCATCGAGTCGCTGGAGCCGATGAACCCGGAGAACACGGCGATCATGATGATCGCGGCGGCGGTGACGACCCGGGCGCCGTACCGGAAGCCGGTCACGACGGCCTGGCCGGCCGTCTCCCCGTGGACGTACGCCTCCCGCATCCGGGTCACGAGGAAGACCTCGTAGTCCATCGCGAGACCGAAGACCACCCCGACCATGAAGATCGGCATCATCGACATGACCGGGCCCGTCTCCTCGACGCCCACCAGACCGGCCAGCCAGCCCCACTGGAACACCGCGACCACCGCGCCGAGCGCCGCCGTCACCGAGAGCAGGAAGCCGAGCGCCGCCTTGAGCGGGACCAGGATCGAGCGGAAGACCACGATCAGCAGGAGGAAGGCGAGGCCCACCACCAGCGCCAGATACGGCACCAGCGCGTCGTTCAGCTTCTGCGACACATCGATGTTCATCGCCGTCGCGCCCGTGACCAGCACCTTCGCGCCGGTGTCCGAGGTGATGCCGGCGCCCGCGCCGCGGATGCCGTGCACCAGGTCCTCGGTCGTCGTGGAGGACGGCTTGGAGTCGGGGATCACGCTGACCACGGCGGTGTCGCCCGACCTGTCGAACGTCGCGGGCGTCACGGCCACCACGTTCTTCATGCCCTTGATCTCGTTCGTGACCTCGGTGACCGCGCTCTTCGGGTGAGCGCTCGCCTTGGCGTCGACGACGACCATCAGGGGGCCGTTGAAGCCCGGTCCGAAGCCCTCCGACAGGAGGTCGTAGGCGCGGCGCTGCGTCGTGGAGACCGGCTTCGAGCCGTCGTCCGGCAGACCGAGTTCGAGCTTGGAGGCGGGGACCGCCGCCGCGCCGAGCGCGACGACGCCGAGCAGCAGGACCGCGACCGGGCGGCGCACGACGAAGCTCGCCCAGCGCGTGCCCATGTTGGGCCTGTCCTTCGCGCCCTGCGCGCCCTTGCCCTGCGCGTCCGACTCGGCCGCGCGCCGGCCGCCGCCCAGCAGCCGGCTCTTCTCACCGGCCGGCTTGACCGTGCGGCCCGCGTAGCCGAGCAGCGCCGGGATCATCGTCAGCGCGATGAGGACCGCGACGGCGACCGTGCCAGCCGCGGCCACGCCCATCTTCGTCAGCATCGGGATGTTCACCACGGCGAGGCCCACCAGCGCGATCACCACGGTCAGGCCCGCGAAGACCACCGCCGAGCCCGCCGTGCCGACCGCCCGGCCCGCCGCCTCCTCGCGGGTGCGGCCCTCGGACAGCTCGACGCGGTAGCGGGAGACGATGAACAGCGCGTAGTCGATGCCGACCGCGAGTCCGATCATCATCGCCAGGGTGGAGGTGGTCGTGCCCAGGTCCAGCGCGTCGGCCAGTGCCGTGATCGTGCAGACGCCGATGCCGACCCCGATCAGGGCCGTGAGCAGCGGCAGTCCGGCCGCCACCAGGGAGCCGAAGGTGATGACGAGCACCACGGCGGCCACCGCGATGCCGATGATCTCGCCGGCACCCTCCTTGGGCATCTCCGTGAGCGCGTCACCGCCGACCTCCACGGTCAGCCCACCGACCCGGGCGTGCCGCGCGGCGTCCTTGAGGTCGTTGCGGGAGGAGTCCTTGAGCTCCATTCCGGAGACCTTGTACTTCACGCTCGCGTAGGCGGTGGTGCCGTCCTTGCTGACGGCGTGCGCGGTGTACGGGTCGGTGACGGAGACGACCTCCGAGCCGCCACGCAGCTCCTTGACGGCCTTCTCCACGACCGCCTTGCTGTCCGCGGCCGTCACCTTCTCACCGCCCGGCGCCTTGAACACCACACGGGCGGTGGCGCCGTCGGCGCTCATGCCGGGGAAGCGCTGCTCCAGCAGGTCGAAGGCCCGCTGCGCCTCCGTGCCCGGGATGGAGAAGGAGGAGGCGCCCGCGGTGGGGGCGTTGGCGGCACCGACGCCCGCGAGCGTCAGCAGCGCCACCCAGAGGAGCGCGACGAAGTGCCGTCGCCGGAAGGCGAGTCGGCCGAGCCGATAGAGGAATGTGGCCACGAGGGCGTACTCCCGTTCAGTCGTGGGGTGTTCAGGGCAGGTGTGATCAGCCCGACGACGAGAGCGGTGCCGTCAGATGGGGGCCAACATGAAGGGGACTCGCAGGGACGAGTGGATGGTCAGGTGGTGGGGGCACCGAGGGCGGGGAGGACCACGGCGTCGATGTAGGAGGTGAGGAAGTCCCGCGTCGGCGGCTGGTCCTCCAGCAGCGCACGGGTGGCGAACCCGCCGACCATCATGTGCAGCAGGAAGTCCAGGGCCGGGCAGTCCGGACGGATCTCGCCCCGGTCCACGGCGCGTTGCAGCACGTGCCGCATCTGCTCCATCTCCGGCTCCACGAGCTGCTCGCGGAACGCCTGGCGCAGATCCGGGTTGTGGTGGATCGCCATGGCGACGCCCCGCATCAGCGCGGAGTTCTGCTCCATCGTGCAGTCGTCCTCCCGGGTGACCAGCGCGTGCAGGTCGCCCCGGAGCGAGCCGGTGTCGATCTCGTCGATGCACCCCGGCTTGCCGTGCCGGATCGCCTTCACCACCAGCTCGGCCTTGCCGCCCCACTGGCGGTAGAGCGTGGCCTTGCTGGACCGGGTGCGGGCGGCCACGGCGTCCATCGTCACGGCGTCGTAGCCGACCTCCCGGAGCAGGTCGAGCACGGCCTCGTACAGCTCGGCCTCACGCGCGGGGGTGATCCGGCTGCGGCGCCCGGTCGCGGACTCGGTCATGCGGCCCACCCTCCCTTCCCACTCCGAACGAAACTGTTTCGTACTCGTACGACGATACTCCTGCCCTCAGCGAAACGAAACCGTTTCGTACGTGTTCCGCGTCACGGGCGCCCCGGGCAACCCCGGGCGCCCGCGCGGCGTTCGGGTCGCCGCGTTCGGATCGGCCCCTGAGTTGCCCCTGCCCGTCCCCCGGCAAAACATGGGTAGGTGAGCGATGCGAGCGACGAGTTCGAGAGCGCACCCGGCTACCTCCGCTTCCCGCATCTGCACGGTGACCGTCTGTGCTTCGCCGCCGAGGACGACCTGTGGGTGGCCCCGGTGGACGGCTCGGGCCGCGCCTGGCGGCTCACCGTCGACCGTACGAAGATCGGACATCCCCGCTTCTCGCCCGACGGCGGCCGGATCGCCTACACGAGCTGGCGCAGCCTCGTCCCCGAGATCCACCTGACCCCGGTCGACGGGGGCCCCGGACGGCGTCTGACCTACTGGGGCAGCACCGACACCCGGGTGTGCGGCTGGACCCCGGAGGGCGACATCCTGGCGGTCGCCTCGCACGGCGAGCCGTTCTCCTACTTCACCTGGGCCTACAAGGTCCCCACCGACGGCGACCCCGGCGGCAAGCTTCCCTGGGGACCCGTCTCGGACATCGCCGTGGCCGATCTGGACGGCGAGCGCCGGACCCTGCTGCTGACCGGCACCCCACCGCACGAGCCCGCCTCCTGGAAGCGCTACCGGGGCGGCGCCATGGGCCGGCTGTGGCTGCACGGGCGGCAACTGCTCGACGGCATCGACGGCCATCTCGACTCCCCCATGTTCGTGGCCGGGCGCATCGCGTTCCTGTCCGATCACGAGGGCATCGGAAACCTGTACTCGTGCGCGTACGACGGCACCGACCTGCGCCGGCACACCGACCACGACGCCTTCTACGCCCGCCACGCGGCCAGCGACGGGGAGCGGGTGGTCTACCAGTGCGCGGGCGACCTGTGGATCGTGGACGACCTCTCCCCGGACTCCGTCCCGCGCCGCCTTCGGGTGCGGCTCGGCGGGCCGCGCGCGGGGCGCCGTCCGTACCAGGTTCCGGCGGCGCAGCACGTGGACGGGATCTCGGTCGACGAGACGGGGCGGGCCAGCGCGGTCGTCGTGCGCGGCAGCCTGTACTGGCTCACGCACCGCGACGGGCCCGCCCGGACGATCACGGACACCCCGGGCGTACGGGTACGGCTGCCCGAGATGCTCGGGGTGGGCGGTCGGGTCGCCTATGTGACGGACGCGGAGGGCGAGGACGCCATCGAGATCGCCTATCTGCCCAGGGCCTCCGGTGACCGCGCGCCGCGCCGACTGGCCTCCGGCCTGCTGGGCCGGGTGCAGGAGATGGTGGCCGACCCGGAGGGCGAGCGGCTCGCCGTCGCCTCCGACGACGGACGGCTGCTGCTGGTCGCCGTACCGAGCGAGGAGGACACCGGACCGGCCCCGACCCCGGAGACAGCCGCCCCGGCCCAGGGAACTGAGACGCACCCGGCGTCGGAAACGGCGACGGACTCAGGAGCCGCCGAGTCGGCGTCGGGCGCGGCGACGGTGGAGCCGCCGGTGGCCGGAGGTGCGGTGGGGGGCGGGGCGGGGGAGTCCGGGGGTGTGGTCACCGAGTTGGTCCGCTCCGACAACGGCCCGGTGCGGGACCTGGCGTTCTCCCCGGACGGGGCCTGGCTGACCTGGTCCCACCCGGGAATCGGCCGCTCCCTGCGGCAGATCAAGATGGCGCGGATCAAGGACCGGCTCATCGTGGACGTCACGAACGGCCGTTTCGAGGACGAGAACCCGGTGTTCACCCGGGACGGGCGCTATCTGGCGTTCCTGTCCTGGCGCGGCTTCGACCCGGTGTACGACGTGCACACCGGGGACCTGTCCTTCCCGCTCGGCTGCCGCCCCTACCTGGTGCCGCTGTCCTCCGCCACCCCCTCCCCCTTCGCCCTCAACCCGGAGGGCCGGCCCGCCGCCGGTGGTCTGGACCCGCTGGAGGAAGAGGAGGGCGACGGCGTGGTGACCGTGGAGACGGAAGGACTGGCGATGCGGGTGACGCCGTTCCCGGTCGCCGCCTCGAAGTACTCGGAGCTGCGCCCGGTCGCGGGCGGCGGCCTCGTCTGGATGCGCTGGCCGATCTCGGGCGCCCTCGGCGAGACCTTCGTGAACCCGGACGACACCTCGGGCAGGCCCACCCTGGAGTTCTTCACCATCAGCAAGGCGAAGAAGTCCGAACTGGTCGGCCACCTGGACTGGTTCGCGATGAGCGGGGACGGCACCCGGCTGGTGGTCGTGGACGAGGGCGACCTGCGGGCGGTGCCGTCCACCGAGGTGGGTGACGCCGACACGACGGTGTGGATCGACGTACGCCGGATCATGCACGAGGTGAACCCCCCGGCGGAGTGGCGGCAGGCGTACGCGGAGGCGGGGCGGATCATCCGGGCCTACTTCTGGGACCCGGACATGTGCGGCATCGACTGGGACGCCGTCCTCGACCAGTACCGCCCGCTGCTCGAACGCATCGCCTCACCGGACGAGTTCGCGGATCTGCTGCGCGAGGTGCTGGGCGAGCTGGGCACGTCGCACGCGTACGTGTCACCGGCCCGGCGCAACGAGGGCCCGGCGCAGTACCAGCGCTTCCAGGGCCTGCTGGGCGCCAACCTGGTGCGCCGCGACGGCAGGTGGATGGTCAGGCGCATCCTGCCGGGCGACTCCTCGGACTCCAAGGCCCGCTCACCGCTCGCGGGCACGGGTATCCGGGAGGGTGCCGTGCTCACCCATGTCGACGGCCGGCCGGTGGACCCGGTCACGGGACCGTTCCCCCTGCTGGCGGCGGCGGGCGGCACGACGGTGGAGCTCACGTTCACCCCGGCGGAGGAGGGCGGCAGGCCCCGGCGCGTGGCGGTGGTCCCGCTCGTGGACGAACGGCCGCTGCGCTACCAGGACTGGGTGGCCAAGCGCCGTGGCGTCGTGCGGGAGTTGAGCGACGGCCGGTGCGGCTATCTGCACATCCCGGACATGGGAGGCTCGGGCTGGGCGCAGTTCAACCGCGACCTGCGCATGGAGGTCTCGCGTCCGGCCCTGATCGTGGACGTGCGGGGCAACGCCGGCGGCCACATCAGCGAACTGGTCGTGGAGAAGCTGACCCGCACCATCCTGGGGTGGGACCTGACCCGCAACGCGCAGCCGGTGTCGTACGCCTCCAACGCCCCGCGCGGTCCGATCGTGGCGCTGACCGACGAGGCGACGTCCTCCGACGGCGACATGATCACGGCGGCCATCAAACTGCTGGGCCTCGGCCCGGTGGTGGGCCAGCGCACCTGGGGCGGCGTGGTCGGCATGACGGGCCGCCACCGCCTCGGCGACGGCACGGTGATCACGGTGCCGATGAACGCCGCGTGGTTCGAGGAGTACGGCTGGTCGATCGAGAACCGGGGTGTGGAGCCGGACCTGGAGATCCTGCGCTCCCCGCTGGACTGGGCGGAGGGCCGCCACAAGCAGATGGACGACGCCATCGACATCGCCCTGGAGCTGCTGGCCACCGACCCCCCCGCCGCTCCCCCCGACTACAGCGACGTCCCGGACCGCACCCGCCCCAAGCTGCCGCCGCGGAACGCGGGTTAGACGCGGTCCGCGCAAGGGGGCGTGCACGAATAAAGACGGGGTGCCCTCTCCGGAGAGGGCACCCCGATCCCGGCCAGGGCCGGGCAGGAGCGCAGTGACTCAGCGTCGCGCCGGCGATCAACCGTTGCTAGGCGTCGTAGTCCTGGTTCTGGCGGTCCTGCGCCTCGTCGTGGTGACGCTCGGCGTCCCTCGGCGTCGGACGGCCGCGCTGCGGTGTCTGCTGGGACTTGTGCGACTCCTGGGCCTCACGGCCGCGCTGCTGTCCCTGCTGCTTGGCCTGGTCCATCTTCTGCTTGGCCTGCTGCTTCATCTGCCCGGACTTCTCCTGGAACTGGTCCTTCATGCCCATGCTTGTTCACTCCCGTAGTGGGTGAGGGGATCGGGCCTCGACCAGAGTTACACGGGCGGTGACAGCGCGCATGTCGATCAGTTACGGAGCGTGCTGCGCCGCTGCTCATCGGCCTCGCCACCGGCTCCCACGAGCCCGGTGCCGACCCCCTTCAACCGGGGTTCGAAGCGGCGCATCTCGCGCTGCCCCACCGTCGCGATGATCCCCGGCAGGTAGCCGCGCAGGGCCTGCATCCCGCGCAGCCACCCCTGCCCGTAGACATGGCTGGAGCGCCGCTCGATGCCGGCCACGATGCGGTCCACGGCCGGGCCCAGCGGATAGGTCTTGTTGGACGGCCAGGGCAGCCGCTGCCTCAACTCCCGCATGACGTCGTCCTGGTCGGCGCCGCGCACCATGTCCGTGTCGGTCCACGACAGGTATCCGACGCCGACCCGCACCCCCCTGTGCGCGACCTCGGCGCGCAGGCTGTGCGCGTACGCCTCCACGCCCGACTTGGACGCGCAGTACGCGGTCATCATGGGCGCGGGGGTGATCGCGGCGAGCGAGGCGATCTGGAGCAGATAGCCGCGGCTCTCCGTCAGCACGGGCAGGAACGCGCGGGCCGTCACCGCCGAGCCGATCAGGTTCACCTCGATCACACGGCGCCAGGCGTCGGGGTCGGACTCGGCGAACGGACCGCCGTTCGCGACACCCGCGTTGGCGACCAGGATGTCGACCTTCCCGAACCGCTCCTTGACCTCACGCGCGACCGCCGTCATCGCCTCGTGGTCGGTGACGTCGGCGTACCAGTGGGCGCTGTCCCCGTACAACTGCTCGGCGACCGATTTGAGTTCGTCCGCCTCCAGGCCGACCAGGGCGACACTCGCCCCGCGCGCCGACAGTTTGCGGGCCAGCAGCGCGCCCACGCCCCGGGCGGCGCCGGTGACGACCGCGACCTGACCCGCCAGGCTCACCTTGCTCATGCGCTCTCCTCGATCCGTGCGTCGACCGGTGCGTCCGCCGCGTTCGTCCTGCCCGTCCCGCTCACCGCGTACAGGCCGACCAGTTCGCGGATCTTCCCGCTGACCAGCTCGGGCGCCTCCACCGGAGTCATGTGGCCGAGCCCCGCGAGTTCCGTGCTGCCCACGCAGTTCGGCAGGGCGGCGACGAGCGAGCGCGCGTGCACCGGCGGCGTGAGCCGGTCCGCCGTGCCGGCCACGACGGCCGTGGGCACGTCCAACGCGCGGACGCCGCTGTCGAGGTCCAGGGTCTCGAGCACACGGGACCAGGCGTGGCGTGCCTCGCGGGGGCAGGCGTGCACGATCCGAGCGCAGGCCTCGACCATGTCCGGCGCGGAACCGGCGCCCATGGTGGCGTACTTGAGGACCCGCCTGGCCGCGGGCGTGACCGGCCCGAGCGGGGCACGTGAGCCGAGGACCCGGGCCGTGAGCCAGGTGCGGACGCGTCCGGCGCGTAGGGGCACCACGCGCGCCTCGGCGACCAGGCGCGAACTGCCCGTGCTGCACAGCAGGACGGCCGCCGCGCGGTCCCGGAAGCCGGGGCGGCGCGCTGCCGCCATGACGGTCATCCCGCCCATCGAGTGGCCCACGACCACGGCCTTCTCGCCCGGCGTGAGCGTGGCGGCGAGCACCGCCTCCAGGTCGT
This sequence comes from Streptomyces sp. NPDC048664, assembly GCF_040650555.1. NCBI lineage: Bacteria > Bacillati > Actinomycetota > Actinomycetes > Kitasatosporales > Streptomycetaceae > Streptomyces > Streptomyces sp. NPDC048664. Next base: position 237,184 of record NZ_JBEZHK010000011.1, read on the forward strand.
CGGCGAGCGCCTCGGCGGTACAGGCGGAGCTCACCGGGCTGCGCCCGTGCCCGCGCTGGTCGTAGGCGATCACGCGGTGGTCGGTGGCGAGGTCCCGTATCTGCGCGGCCCAGAAGGCGGTCGAGCAGGTCCAGCCGTGGGCGAGGACGACCGGCGGCGCGCCGTCCGGCCCGTGCACCTCGGCGTGCAGCCGGGCGCCGTCGGCGGACGTCACGGTCAGCTCACGGGCGGGGGTCGAGGGCGCGTAGCGTCCGCTCACCACATGCGCCCTGCGGGTCTTCCGGTTCACGCGCGTGCCTCCGCCTTGGTCTCGTTGTCGCTGTCGCTGCCGTTGTCGTCGTGGGCGTGCGGGGCGCTCGGGGCGCGCACCACGTCGTACTCCCCCAGGTCGACGCCCCGCGTGGCGCTGCGGAACTCCGTCGTCGTACCGGGCCAGATGGTGGTGTTCCGGCCGTCGGCGTCCAGATACCAGCTGGTGCAGCCGCCGGTGTTCCACACGGTGCGCTTCATCCGCTCCTGCACCCGGTGGTTCCAGGCGTCGACGGCTCCCTGCCGGGCGTCGAGCGCGACCCGGCCGCCCAGCGTGTCCACCTGGCGCAGATAGTCGGCCATGTAGTTCAGCTGGGACTCGATCATGAGGATCATCGAGGAGTTGCCGAGCCCGGTGTTGGGTCCGATGATCGTCATCCAGTTGGGGAATCCGGCGGCCGTCGCCCCGCGCAGGGATGCCATGCCGGTGCTCCACGTCTCGGCGAGCGTGCGCCCCTCGGCGCCGACGACCCGGTCGGCGATGGGCATGTCGGTGACGTGGAAGCCCGTGCCGAAGACGATCGCGTCCACCTCGGTCTCGGTGCCGTCGGCGGCCACCAGGGTGGAGCCGCGGATCTCCCGCAGACCGGCGGCGACGACGTCGACGTTGGGCCGGGCGAGCGCCGGATAGTAGGCGTTGGAGAGCAGGATCCGCTTGCAGCCGATGCGGTAGTCGGGCGTCAGCTTGGCGCGCAGGGCCGGGTCCTTGATGGCGCGGGCGAGGTTGCGCCTGGCCAGCCGCTCCACCAGGCCCAGTTCGTCGGGGCGCTTGGTGAAGGCCTGGACCTGGAGTTCGCGGATGCCCCACAGCAGGCCGCGGCGCAGCTGGGTGGTGAACGGCAGTGCGCGGTGCAGCCGCCGTTCCACGCCGCTGATGGCGCGGTCGACGCGGGGCATCACCCAGGGCGGGGTGCGCTGGAAGAGGGTGAGCCGGCCGACCAGCGGCTGGATCTCGGGGACGATCTGGATCGCGGAGGCACCCGTGCCGACCACGGCGACGCGCTTGCCGCGCAGGTCGTAGTCGTGGTCCCAGCGGGCGGAGTGGAAGATCTGGCCGGGGAAGCCGTCGAGTCCGGGGATGTCGGGCACCTTGGGGTCGGACAGCGGCCCGGTCGCGCTGACGACGACGTCGGCGGTGAGCGGGCCGGAGCTGGTCTCGATCGCCCAGTGCAGCTCGGTCGCGTCCCAGGTCATCAGCTTCACCTCGGAGTCGAAGCGCAGATGGGGGCGCAGCCCGAAGACGTCGGCCACGTGCTCCAGGTAGGCGCGGATGTGCTCCTGCCCGGAGAAGGTGCGCGGCCAGTCGGGGTTGGGCGCGAAGGAGAACGAGTACAGGTGCGAGGGGACGTCGCAGGCGCAGCCGGGGTAGCTGTTGTCGCGCCAGGTGCCGCCGACGCCCGCGGCGCGCTCCAGCACGACGAAGTCGGTGATCCCCTCCCGGCGCAGCCGCACGGCGGCACCGAGCCCGCCGAACCCGGACCCGATCACCGCCACCCGCACATGCGGCACGCCCGCGTGCCCCTGCCCCTGCCCGTCTGCGTCCTGGTCCGCGGCCATGCGAGCCCTCCCGTCGATCCCGCCAGTGAACACTGGCGCAATGGGAGCGTAGGCCAGCGGCGTACCTGTGGGTAGGGGCTGGACCGAGGAAAGTTACCCGGAGTACGACGTAGGGTGCGGGAGTGACGGACGACGGGGAGCGGCGCGAGTACCGCATGGAGGAGCTGGCCAGGGAAGCCGGCATCACGGTGCGCACGCTGCGCTTCTACCGCGAGCGCAAGCTGATCCAGCCCCCGCGCCGCGAGGGTCGCATCGCCTGGTACGACGACACGCACCTGGCGCGGCTGCGCACGATCTCCGCGCTGCTGGAGCGCGGGCACACCCTCACCGGCATCGCGGAACTGGCGGAGGCCTTCGACCACGGCCGCGACGTGGGCGACCTGCTGGGCGTCGGGGCGCCGACCGAGGAGACACCGGTCCGCCTCACGCCCGAGGCCCTCGCGGACGTGTTCGGCTCCGAGGCGACCCCCGAGAACCTGCTGGCCGCCATCGACCTCGGCTATCTGGGCACGGACGGCGGGGAGATCGTCCACATCAGCCGGCGGCTGCTCGACGTCTCGGCCGAGCTGGTGCGCGAGGGCATCCCGCTCGCGGAGGTGCTGGCCGCCGGGCGCCGGGTGCGCGAGCACGCGGAGACGCTTGCGGACCTCTTCACGAACCTGATGACCACGCACGAGCGCGGCCCGGACGACGTCCGGCGGCTGCGCCCGCTGGCCAAGAGCGTGGTGGAGGCGGAGCTGTCCCTGGCCCTGGACCGCCGGCTGCGCGAACGCGGGATATCGGAGCGTCCCGAGGGCGGGGACCCCCCTCACCTGTCGTAGACGACCGTCACCGGGGCATGGTCGGACCAGCGCTCCGCATGGGTGGCCGCGCGCTCCACGTATCCCTTGACCGCGCGAGCGGCGAGCCCCGGCGTCGCCACCTGGAGGTCGATGCGCCAGCCCGAGTCGTTGTCGAAGGCCCGCCCGCGGTAGGACCACCACGAGTAGGGCCCCTCGGCCTCGGGATGCAGGGCGCGGACGACGTCGACGTATCCGCCGTCGTCGGCGTCCAGGACGCTGCCCAGCCACGCCCGCTCCTCGGGCAGGAACCCGGAGTTCTTGCGGTTGGCGCGCCAGCTCTTGAGGTCCGCCTCCCGGTGGGCGATGTTCCAGTCGCCACTGACGACCACCTCCCGGCCCTCGGCGGCGGCCCGCTGCCTCAGCTCCTTCAGATAGCCGAGGAACTCGGCCATGAAGCGGGTCTTCTCCTCCTGGCGGGGGGTGCCGACCTCGCCGGAGGGCAGGTACAGGCTGGCGACGGTGACGCCGGGCAGGTCGGCCTCCACATATCGCCCGCTGCCGTCGAACTCGGCCGACCCGAACCCGACCCGCACGCGGTCGGGCTCCCGCCGCGTGTAGAGCGACACCCCGGCCCGGCCCTTCGCCGCGGCGGGCGCGTGCACGACGTGCCATCCCTCGGGCGCCCCCGCCTCGGGCGGAAGCTGCCCGGGCTCGGCCCGCACCTCCTGGAGGCAGAGCACATCGGCCGGGCTGTCGGCGAGCCATTCCACGAAGCCCTTCTTCGCGGCGGCGCGCAGCCCGTTGACATTGACGGAGGTAACGGTGATCACAACATTCTCCTTGCCGGCCGACGGCGTACGTTACCCGTGGACCCGAACCCCCACCGAATTCGCATGGAAGTACGATTTCCCGCATGGACATTCGCCCCGTCGCGTTCGATCACCCGGACGCCGTTCTGCTGAACGACCAGGTCCAGGCCGAGTACGCCCTGCGCTACGGCGACGGAGGCGACGCCACGCACATGGACGCCGCGGGGTTCGTGCCGCCCCTGGGGCTCTATCTGATCGCGTACGACGCCCAGGGCAGGCCCGTCGCCTCCGGCGGCTGGCGCGGCCAGGACAAGAGCGAGGAGGGCTTCGAGGACGGGGACGCCGAGATCAAGCGGATGTACGTCACCGAGGGGCTGCGCGGCCACGGGCTCGCCCGCCGCATCCTGGCCGCACTGGAGACGGACGCCCGCGCGGCCGGACGCACCCGGATGGTGCTGGAGACGGGCGACCGGCAGCCGGAGGCCATCGCCCTGTACGCCTCCAGCGGCTACGCGCCCTGCGCCAAGTTCGGCTACTACCGCGCCTACGATTCGAGCCGCTGCTACGCGAAGCGGCTGTGAGCACACCGGGCTCACTCCCCGGCGCCGACGGCGGACCGCCGCACCTCGATCTCGGCCCCGCTCTGCCGGAAACTCTCCGCGGCTTCGGTGACGGACCCTCATCGAGGCGGGGATGCGGGCCTCGTGCACCTGGGAGTTTCCACCGGCGGTGTGGCGCCCCGGACGGTCGGCGAGACGTGGCACCGCGGGCAGACCTGCTGGATCACCTTCGCGGGCATGGGGCACCCACGGGCCACCGACCGACACTGAGGCGGCGCCCGGCAGACGCCGGCCCGACAGCCCGTCAGACCCGATGCACCGCCATCCACCACGCCGAACAGGCGGCGAACGTCCCCTGAAGCGACGAAGATCCCGTCCGATCTTGCGATCGGACGGGATCCCGTCACCGCTCTTGAGCTAACTCAAGAACAGTCGTGCGTGGACCTGAGGGGATTCGAACCCCTGGCCCCCTCGATGCGAACGAGGTGCGCTACCGGACTGCGCCACAGGCCCTTGCAACGAGTGAAACTCTAGCATCCTCATCGGCCTGCCAGGAAATCCGTTCCGCGCAGGTCAGCGACCGGGACGCGGCGGACACCGGGCTCGGGGTCACTCGTTGGCGGCCCGGGGGCGTTCGCCGTCCTCGTACTGGTCGAACAGCGGTGTGCGGCCCCGCTCGCGGGACCTGCGCGCCGATGCCGCCCGGCGGGCGTCGCTGCGGTCGCCGTCCGGGGCGCACTCGGCGTCCTGGGCCGCCTCCGCCTCCTCGGTCGGCGCGGGCTCCCCGGCGTCCGGTTCGGCGGCCGGCGACGACGGCACGGGTGCCGCCGCGTCCGCGGCGCTCGACCGGGCGGAGCTCCAGGTGTCCGGCGCGCCGAGGTCGACGCTCGGGGTGGCGCGGGGGGCGACCGGCGCGGTCACATACGTCGGCAGCGGGACCGGGACGGGCTCCCAGCTGTCGCCCTGCCCCGGCCGCCGCCGGCGCTCGCGCTGCTGGTCCACCCACTCGGCGTGGTCGGTCTGCTCGACCAGGGCGCGGCGGTCGGCCGCGAGCGCGGACAGTCCGGGGTCGCTCGCCGGCTCGGGGACGTCCTCCGGTTCGTCCGCCGCTTCCGGGGCGGCCGGCGGGCGGCGCCTGGGCTGGCGCTCGCGCAGCCGCTGGGCGGCCACCTCGGCCCTGCGGCGGTCCATCGTGTACGTGAACCGCTTCCGCTCCTGGGCGCGCAGATAGGCGATGTACGCGCTCAGCAGCACGGCGGGCGCGGCGGGCGCCCACAGGAACGTGAGGCCGCCGACCGCGGCGACGATCGCGCCGATCGTGAACGCCAGGAAGAGGAGCACGGTCGTACGGCGCCTGCGCGCGAGCACCTTGGTGCGCCGCGCTCTGGCCGCCGCCTCCGCGGAGGCGGCGCTGCCGGTCCGCGCCCGGGGGACGCTCCCGCCCGCCGTGGGGCGGGCACCGTCCTGCTCGCGCTCGCTCCGGGACGGGGGCCCCTCGGGATCCGGCCGCTCCGGCCGTACGGACCGCTCCTGCCGCTCCGGTCGCGCCTGCGGCGCGGTCGGGGGCATGGCGAAGGCCCGGACGTCCACCGAGTCGGTGACATCGTCCGGCCGGGCGCCCCGCTCCCCCTCGTCGGTCGAGCGCGCGCGCAGGTCCTTGGCGTATCGGCGCTCCATGCCCGCCCGTCCGGACAGCAACCGGATGGCTGTGCTGAAGCGTTCCGTCGGACGAGACTCGTTCAACTCGTCCTGCCTACGGAGCCACATCGGCACCAAGTAGGCGGCCCAGGCCCCGACAATGACTGCGTAGATGAGGCCGCTGCTGCTCACGCCTCACACGGTAGAGGGGTTTGCGTGGGGCCATCCGCCAATTGGGCCGGTGTGTCGCACGATCTGGCTGATATTTCGAACTTTTTTTGGGACCGATGCGATCAGCAGGCAGACGCGACGACCCATTCACAGGCTGAGACGATCGCCGTTCGATCATTTATTTCGAACACGTATTTCATTTTCCTGGATGGGTCGACGGGTCCGGGGCCGACGTGCCCGGATCGGCACGCTGCTGGGCGCGCGTCCGCCGCCAGCGCGCGAGCAGCCCCTCGGGCGCCTCCTCGGCGGTGAGCGCGAAGACCATGTGGTCGCGCCAGGCCCCGTCGATGTGCAGATAGCGCGGCCTGAGCCCCTCCTCGCGGAATCCGAGCTTCTCCACGACCCGGCGGCTGGGCACGTTCTCGGGGCGGATGCAGACCTCGATGCGGTGCAGCCCGACGGTCCTGAAGCAGTGGTCGACCGCCAGCGCCACCGCCGTCGGCATCACGCCCCGGCCCGCCACGGCCCGGTCCACCCAGTAGCCGACATGCCCGGAGCACATCGACCCCCAGGTGATGCCCGCCACGGTCAACTGCCCGACGAGCCGCCCCTGGTACTCGATGACGAAGGGCAGCATCCGTCCCGCGCCCGCCTCCCGGCGCAGATGCCGGACCATCTGGCGGTAGGTGGGCCGATGGATGACGGGGCCGCTGGGGGTGGGGGGCGGAATGGTCGCCTCCCAGGGCCGCAGCCAGTCCCGGTTGCGCCGGTTGACCTCGCGCCAGGCCCGCTGGTCGCGCACCCTTATCGGCCGGAGGACGACATCGCCGTCCGCCAGCACCACGGGCCAGGATGGGCTGTTCAGCTCGCACGCCCCCTCGGTCCCCGGGGGTCCTCGCCGGACGGGGACCCGCCGGTGCCGCTCCTCGGGTGGTCGCCGCCGCGGATCTGGTCGACCGCGTGCGTCAACAGCGGCTCCAGGACGGCCAGTCCGTCCTTCACCCCGCCGGTGGATCCCGGCAGGTTGACGATCAGGGTGCCGCCCGCGACCCCGGCGATCCCCCGGGAGAGCGCCGCCGTCGGCACCTTCTGCCGTCCGAACGCCCTGAGGGCCTCGGCCATGCCCGGCACCTCGAAGTCGATCACCTCCCGGGTGGCCTCGGGGGTGCGGTCGGTGGGAGAGACACCCGTGCCGCCCGTGGTGACGATCACGTCGTAGCCGGCGCGGACGGCCTCGCGCAGGGCGTCACGCACCGGTTCCCCGTCCGGGACCACCAGGGGCCCGTCGACCGCGAAGCCGAACCGGGCGAGGCCCTCGGCGACGAGGGGCCCTCCCCTGTCCTCGTACACGCCCGCCGCGGCACGGTTGGACGCGGTCACCACCAGGGCCGCGTACGGCGCCGACAGAGCAGCCCCCGACAGGGGCCCCGCCGCCGTCATGACCGGCTCCAGTCGCCCGACTTCCCGCCCGTCTTCTCCTCCACCCGCACGTCCGTGATCACCGCGCCCTTGTCGACCGCCTTGACCATGTCGACCACGGTCAGCGCCGCCACGCCGACCGCGGTGAGCGCCTCCATCTCGACGCCCGTACGGTCGGTGGTCCGCACCGTGGCCGTGATCTCCACGGCGTCGTCCGCGACCGTCAGATCCAGTGTCACACCGGACACCGACAGCGGGTGGCACAGCGGGATCAGGTCCGGGGTGCGCTTGGCGCCCATGATGCCCGCGATACGCGCGGTGGCGAGCGCGTCGCCCTTGGGCACGCCCTCCCCGCGCAGCAGTTCGATCACCCGGGGTGAGACCAGGACGCGGCCACTGGCGCGGGCGGTGCGCGCGGTGACGTCCTTCCCGGAGACGTCGACCATACGGGCCGCCCCCGCGTCGTCGATGTGGGTCAGTCGGTCCTGGTCCTGCGTGCTCATCTGCTGGGCGCTCCCGGTCCGGGCCCGGCACGGTGCGGTGCGCGGGCCTGTTGTGCGCGACACGGTATCGCGGGCCCGGCGCGTTCGGCCGGGCACGGTGCCGCAGGCTCCGCGGCCGTGCCCGCGGGAGCCACCGGGCTCACCCGCCCGGCCGGGTCAGGTGAGCAGGAGCACCTCGACCTCGGAGCCCGGCTCCACCGACGTGTCCTGCTCGGGGACCACGATCAGCGCGTTCGCGTGCGCGAGGGCCGCGACCAGGTGCGACCCGGCGCCGCCGACGGCGCTCACCGTGCCGTCGGCGTACCGCCCGCGCAGGAACTGCCTGCGGCCGGCCGGCGAGGTCAGCGCCTTGTCCGCCTCCAGGACGGCGCGCACGCGCGGGCGGTGCACGTCCGTAAGCCCCATCAGGGTGCGGATCGCGGGGCGCACGAACAGCTCGAAGGAGACGTACGACGACACCGGGTTGCCCGGCAGCGCGAGCAGCGGCGTGTGGTCGGGGCCGATGGAGCCGAACCCCTGGGGCTTGCCCGGCTGCATGGCGAGGGTGCGGAAGTCGATGCCGGCGCCCGCCTCGTCCTCGTCGCCGACCGAGGAGAGCGCCTCCTTGACCACGTCGTACGCCCCCACGCTCACCCCGCCGGTGGTGACCATGAGGTCGGCGCGTACGAGCTGGTCCTCGATGGTGTCGCGCAGGGTGTCCGCGTCGTCGGCGACCGCGCCCACCCGGTAGCCGATCGCTCCGGCGTCCCGGGCCGCCGCGGTGAGCGCGAAGCTGTTGGAGTCGTAGATCTGGCCGCCCGCCAGCGCCTCGTCGGGCGGGACGAGTTCGCTGCCGGTGGACATGACGACCACACGCGGGCGCGGGCGCACGCGCACGGTGCCGCGCCCGATCGCGGCGAGCAGCGCGATCTGCGGGGGCCCGAGCACGGTGCCCGCCGCGAGGGCGAGGTCTCCGGCCTTCACGTCGCTGCCGGCCGGGCGCACATGCGCGCCCGCCTCGGCCGGGCGGTGGACCCGCACCTGCCCCGAGGCGCCCTCGGGGGACCGGCTGTGGGCGCGCATCCCCGAGACGGGGCCGCCGCCGAGCCCGCCGTCGGTCCACTCCACCGGGACGACGGTCTCGGCGCCGGGCGGCAGCGGGGCGCCGGTCATGATGCGCGCGGCCTCGCCGGGCCCCACCCGCAGCGGCTCGGCGGCGCCCGCCGCGACGTCCCCGACCACGGTGAGGGACGCGGGGAAGTCCTCGCCGGCGCCCGCGACGTCCGCGACCCGCACCGCGTACCCGTCCATCGAGCTGTTGTCGAACGGTGGCAGGGAGATCGGCACCGTGACGTCGTCCACCAGCACGCACCCCTGGGCGTCGAGCAGTTGCAGCTCGATGGGTTCCAGGGGGCGGACGGTGGTGAGGATGTCCTCCAGGTGCTCGTCCACCGACCAGACGTGGTCCTCGCCGGTGGGGCGGGTCGCGGCGTCGCTCAAGATCGCTACATCTCCTCGGCTACGTAACTGCGAAGCCAGGCCCGGAAGTCCGGGCCCAGGTCCTCACGTTCGCATGCGAGTCGGACAATGGCACGCAGGTAGTCGCCGCGGTCGCCGGTGTCATAGCGGCGCCCCTGGAAGACGACGCCGTGCACGGGGCCGCCGATGCTCTCGTCCTGGGCGAGCGTCTGGAGCGCGTCGGTGAGCTGGATCTCGCCGCCGCGGCCGGGCTCGGTCTTGCGCAGGACCTCGAAGACGTGCGGGTCCAGGACGTAGCGGCCGATGATCGCGTAGTTCGACGGGGCGTCGTCCGGGTCCGGCTTCTCGACCAGGCCGGTCACCTTCACGACGTCGCCGTCCTCGGTGGGCTCGACGGCCGCGCACCCGTAGAGGTGGATCTGCTCGGGGGCGACCTCCATGAGCGCGACGACGCTGCCGCCGCGCAGCTCCTGGACCTCGACCATGCGGGCCAGCAGGGGGTCGCGGGGGTCGATGAGGTCGTCGCCGAGGAGGACGGCGAAGGGCTCCTGGCCGACGTGCGGGGCCGCGCACAGGACGGCGTGCCCGAGACCCCTGGGGTCGCCCTGGCGGACGTAGTGCATGGTGGCCAGGTCGCTGGACTCCTGGACCTTCGCGAGCCGCTTGGCGTCGCCCTTCTTCTCCAGGGCCGACTCGAGCTCGTAGTTGCGGTCGAAGTGGTCCTCCAGGGGCCGCTTGTTGCGGCCGGTGACCATCAGGACGTCGTCCAGTCCGGCGGACACGGCCTCCTCGACCACGTACTGAATCGCGGGCTTGTCGACGACCGGCAGCATCTCCTTGGGAGTGGCCTTGGTGGCCGGCAGGAACCGGGTGCCGAGGCCGGCCGCGGGAATGACAGCCTTGGTGATCCTGGGGTGCGACTCAGTCATGTCCGCCACCTTATCCGGTGACATTTGAGCCGAAAACGTCGCCCAGGTTGATTCGCTCCCCATATGAGCGCTTATGAGAAGGCAGGGTCCTGAGCTGTGGTCCCCATGGAACACGGAGCCGAGCGTCACAAGCAAACGTTGCGCCGAGCCCTCCTCGAGGTGAGGCGCGGGTTGACTCCGCATGACGTGCGCGAGGCGGCGGCAGCGCTGGCCGGGCGGGCCCTCGAACTGCCCGAGCTGGCCGGTGCGCGCACGGTGGCCGCGTACGTCTCGGTGGGCGGTGAACCCGGCACCGCGGCGCTCCTGGACGCGCTGCGCGCCCGGGGCGTGCGGGTGCTGCTCCCGGTGCTCCTGCCGGACAACGACCTCGACTGGGGCGTGTACGCCGGGCCCGACTCCCTGGTGGGCGTCCGGCACGCCGGGAGGATGGCCCTGCTGGAACCGGCGGGCGAGCGCCTGGGGCCCGAGGCCGTCACGGAGGCCGACGCCGTGCTGCTGCCCGGGCTCGCGGTCGACGGGCGCGGGACGCGCCTGGGCCGCGGCGGAGGCTCCTACGACCGCGTGCTGGCCCGTCTGGAGCGCGCGGGGGCCGATCCCGCGCTCGTGGTGCTCCTGTACGACACGGAGGTCGTGGCGGACGTTCCCGGCGAGCCGCACGACCGTCCCGTGCACGCGGCGGTGACACCGTCGGGCGTGCGCCGCTTCCACGATCCGGGCGGGCGCTGATACGCGAACCGGCCCTCCACGCGCGCGTGGAGGGCCGGTTCGGGGGGCTCGTACCCGTCAGGGGGGGGGCTTCAGGGTGTC